>CAYOHY010000023.1:0-30683 GCA_964403885.1 uncultured Eubacteriales bacterium | reverse complement strand
GGAAGATGTTCTCGAGCAGCTTGGTCATCTCGGCCGCGCGGGTCGAGGAGACCGGCACCACGGAGTCGAGGAACCGCTCGTAGAACGCGACGGCCACCTCGGTGCACTGAGGCGTCACACCGCCCACGACCTTGGGCGTGTTCTTGGTCTGATACACAGGGTTGCCCGGGTCGACGCGCTCAGGAGAGAACGCGAGGTGGATGTCGGTGCCCACCTTCAGCCCGCCGCGCTCGAGGATGGGCTGCAAGATCTCCTCGGTGGTTCCGGGGTAGGTGGTCGACTCGAGGGTGATGAGCATGTCGGGACGCAGGTACGGCGCCAGCATCTCGGTGGCCGACACCATGAACGAGACGTCGGGCTCCTTCATCTTGTCGAGCGGCGTGGGCACGCAGATCGCCACGGCGTCGCACTCGGCGACGCGGGAGAAGTCGGTGGTGGCCTCGATCAGGCCCGCCTCGACGAGGGGCGCGAGCTCCTCGGAAGGAACGTCCGGGATGTAGCTGCGGCCCGCGTTGACCTCGGCGGTCTTCCCGTCCGAGACCTCGAGGCCGATCACTCGATTGCCCTCTTTGGCCATCTCGACCGCCAGCGGCAGACCCACGTACCCAAGGCCCACCACACCGAAGACGGCGGTACCGTCGCTCAAGCGCTCAGCAAGTCCCATCGTGAGATCGATCCTTCTCGCCTGGCCGATGCGCCGTGTGCGCTCGGCAACCCACAGATTGTATCGCAGTCACTCAGAAGAAACGCTGAGCCGCCTTGAGATTCTCGTAGTGCGCGATGTCGCGCATGCGGATGGCCCGCGCGGGATTGCCCACGGCCACGCTGCACGGCTCGATCCTGCCGGCCACCACGCTCCCGGCTCCGATCACCGCACCCTCACCGATGAACGCGCCCGGCATGATGAGCACGTCGTCACCCAGCCACACGTTGTCACCGATCACCACGGGCTTCTCGACAACAGCGCGCCCGTAGGGCACCGCGTCCCCGCCATCGAAGTCATGGTTCACCGAGAACACCTTGCACCCCCGGCCGGAGTGGAAGTTGTCTCCGATGGTGACACCACCGGCGCCGATGATGCTCATGCCGTTGAAGTGGCAGTTGTCGCCCACCACGACTCGGCTGCCGCCCGTGACGGTGACCGCCCCGTTCGCCGTGACGCGACCGCACTGCGACACCTGTGCGCGCAGACACGCCGAGTGCCATGCGCGCGCCAGGGGCCGCCGAAGTCTGCGGCCTCGCACGATCAAGACACCGAGGATGCGGCTGGCGAGTGGCTTGGGCACGCTACTTCACCGCGAACATCAGCTCGCCGGACGCCGCCAACTCGCCGTTGACGGTCGCCGTGGCCTCGCCCCAACCTATGGGACCGCGCGTGCGGGTGATGCGGCACTCGAGGCGCACGGTCTCACCCGGCACGACCTGGCGCTTGAAGCGCACCTTGTCGATGCCGGCGAAGAAGGCAATGCGGCCCTCGTTCTCGGGCAGCGAGAGCAGTGCGACCGCTCCCACCTGCGCGAGCGCCTCGATGATGAGCACGCCCGGCATCACCGGGTACTCCGGGAAATGGCCCGGCACCCAGAACATCTCATCGGTCACGTCGAGGTAGCCCACGCCGCCCTGGCCGGGGGTGTACTCCTCGATACGGTCCACGAGCAAGAAGGGCTCGCGGTGCGGGATGATCGCCTTGATTCCGTCACGGTCCAGCATGGCGTACTCCTTCGTGTCAGGCGGTCACTAGCAGGGGTCGCCGAGCTCACCGGAGGAGCTGCGACGCGAGATATCGGCGCCGAGCGACGCGAGCTTCTCGCAGAACCGCTCGTAGCCGCGATCGATGTGATAGACGTCGCCGATGACGGTCTCCCCTTCGGCGACGAGACCTGCGAGCGCAAGCGCGGCTCCGCCTCTCAGGTCCGGAGAGCGCACCGGCGCCCCCGAGAGCTCTGACACGCCGCGCACCAGCGCGTGGTGCCCCTCGATGCGGACGTCGGCCCCCATGCGCATGAGCTCGTCGGCGAACATGAAGCGGTTCTCGAACACGTTCTCGGTGATGATCGAGCCGCCGTCGGCGACCGCCATGAGCGCCATGAACTGCGCCTGCATGTCGGTGGGAAAGCCGGGGAACGGGAGCGTCTGGATGTCCACCGCGCGGATCGGGCCCGTGCGAGTCACGCGCGCGCCGTCTTCGAACAGCTCGATGGTGCAGCCCGCCTGGCGCATCTTGTTGATGACGAGGTCGAGGTGAGCGGGCGAGAACCCGCGAACGGTGACGTCGCCGCCGGAGATCGCACCGGCGATCAGGAAGGTGCCGGCCTCCACGCGATCCCCCACCACCGCATGGTCAGCGGGATGGAGCATATCCACGCCTTCCACGGTGACCGTGGGCGAGCCGCCGCCGGTGATGCGCGCACCCATGGCGTTGAGGAAGTCGATGAGGTCGACGATCTCTGGCTCACGCGCCGCGTTCTCGATGACGGTCGTGCCGTGAGCGCGCACCGAGGCCATGAGCAGGTTCTCCGTGGCCCCCACGCTCGCGAACTCGAGCGTCACGTGCGCGGGACGGGGGCCGCCCTCGGGAGCGGTCGCGTGGATGAAACCGTGTCCCAGATGGATGTCGACGCCCAACGCCTCGAGTCCGCGCAGGTGCATATCGATCTTGCGCGAGCCGATGTTGCACCCTCCGGGCATAGCGACGTTGGCTTCGCCCAGCCGAGAGACGAGCGGTCCGAGGACCGCTGTCGATGCCCGCATCTTCGCGACGAGCTCGTAGGGGGCCTCATAGCTGGTGAGTGTGGTCGCGTCGATCTCGAGCGAGTGATCGCTGCGCGTCACCTTGGCACCCAGGCCTTCGAGGACCTGCGACATCACATAGACGTCGGCGATGTCGGGCACGTTGGTGAGACGGGAGACGCCCGGCGCCATGAGCGCGGCCGCCATGAGTTTGAGTGCGGAGTTCTTGGCGCCTTCGACCCGGACTTCGCCGGACAGAGCAACGCCCCCGCGTACGATGATCGATTCCATACGCACAGGATAACGCACTCGCCCATCCCGGCAGTCGCACGTCACCCAGTCGTGACCTCTGGCCCGCGCCCATGGACGCGACCACCGGCACCCGAAGAACCCGTGGCCATACGCAACGAGGCGGGCCCAGGGGGCCCGCCTCGCATAACGTGTGGTGCTTTCGCCCTTGAGAAGCTACGCGCGCTTCTCGGCGGCCTTGACCTGGATGTCACACCAGTTGAGGTCGCGCAAGCACTCGGCTCGTTCTTCGTCGGCCTCTTCAGGGAGGTTCTCGAGGCGCTCCTTGATGCGCTCGATCGACTCCACGGCACGACCCTTGTCGATCTGCGATACGGAGACCGCAGCGTCGGCCAGGACGATGACCTTGTCCTCGTGCACCTGCAGGTAACCGCCCGAGATCGAGAAGTACTCCCAATCACTCGCGTGGTCACCAAACTGGAGACGCACCTCACCGGGCGCCAGCGTCGTGACGATCGGAGCGTGGAGCGGCAGGATGCCGACCTCGCCCTCGGGCGTCGACGCGACGACCATGCGCACCTCACTTGAGTAGAGGATGCGTTCGGGTGTGACGATCTCACACAGGAGAGTGCGTGCCATCTACAGTGCTCTCCTTAGGCAGTGGCGGCCATCTGTTCGGCCTTCTCGAGGGCTTCCTCGATGGTGCCGACATAACGGAACGCCTGCTCGGGGATGTTGTCGCACTCGCCGGACGCGATCATGTTGAAGCCCTTGATCGTGTCGGCCAGCTTGACGTACTTGCCCTTCATGCCCGTGAACTGCTCCGCGACGTGGAACGGCTGCGAGAGGAACTGCTGCATCTTGCGCGCACGCGCGACGGTCAGCTTGTCCTCCTCGGAGAGCTCGTCCATGCCGAGGATGGCGATGATGTCCTGCAGGTCCTTGTTGCGCTGAAGGATGCGCTGGACCTCACGGGCCACACGGTAGTGCTCCTCGCCGACGACCTCGGCCGAAAGGGCGCGAGAGGTCGAGTCGAGGGGGTCGACGGCCGGGTAGATGCCCATCTCGGCGATACCACGCGACAGAACGGTGGTGGCGTCGAGGTGGGAGAACGCGGTGGCCGGCGCCGGGTCGGTCAGGTCGTCCGCAGGCACGTAGATGGCCTGGACCGACGTGATCGAACCGTTCTTGGTGGAGGTGATGCGCTCCTGGAGGTCACCCATCTCGGTCGCCAGCGTGGGCTGGTAGCCCGCCGCCGAAGGCATACGGCCGAGAAGTGCGGACACCTCGGAGCCGGCCTGCGTGAACCGGAAGATGTTGTCGACGAACAGCAGGACGTCCTGGCCCTGGTCGCGGAAGTACTCGGCGGCGGTGAGGCCGGCCAGACCGACGCGCAGACGCGCTCCGGGAGGCTCGTTCATCTGACCGTAGACGAGCACGGTCTTCTCGATGACGCCCGACTCCTTCATCTCGTTCCAGAGGTCGGTGCCCTCACGGGTGCGCTCGCCCACGCCGGTGAACACGGAGGTACCGCCGTGCGCCATGGCGAGGTTGTTGATGAGCTCCATGATGATGACCGTCTTGCCGACGCCCGCACCGCCGAAGAGGCCGGTCTTGCCGCCCTTGATGTAGGGCTCGAGGAGGTCGACGACCTTGATGCCGGTCTCGAAGATCTCGGTCTTAGGCTCGAGATCCTCGTACTGCGGCGCGTGACGGTGGATCGGGTAGGTCTGCTTCACATCGACGGTCTCGCCGTCGATGCACTTGCCCACGACGCTCCAGATGTGGCCGAGGGTCTCGGGGCCGACCGGCATCTGCATGAAAGCGCCGGTGTCCACGATCTCCATGCCACGGGTCACGCCGTCGGTGGAGTCCATCGCGACCGCGCGCACGACTCCGCCTTCGAGGTGCTGGGCGACCTCGAGGACGAGATCGATCTCGCCCTGCGCGGTCGTACCCTTGACGGTGACTGCGTTGTAGATCGCGGGCATGCTGTCCGCCGGGAACTCGGCGTCGATGACCGGACCCACCACGCGGATGATGCGTCCAACATTCATAGTGGAATCCTTCTCTGTGACTGCCATCTAACCCTGGTCCTCCAGCGCGGCTGCACCGCCGACGATCTCAGCGATCTCCGTGGTGATCGCTGCCTGACGCGCACGGTTGTAGCTGCGAGTCAGGGTCGTGATCATCTCGGTCGCATTGTCGGTGGCCGACTTCATCGCGGTGCGGCGAGCAGCATGCTCGGACGCAGCGGACTCCAGTACCGAACGGTAGATCAGTGCTTCGACGTAGGTCGGGAGCAGATTCTTGAGGACCTGCTCGCTCGACGGCTCGAAGAGGTACTCGAGGCTCAGACCGCGAGCCTCCACGTCCGCCTCGGCCTGGTCGAGCACGCTGTGCTCGATGGGGAGCAACTGATGCGTCTCGGGCTTCTGCTCGGCGAGGCTCTTGAAGCGGTTGAACAGCACGTACACCGCGTCGACGCTGGCGTCACCGTACTCGTCCATCACGCGAGCGGCGATCTGCCGCGCGTTCGCGTAGCTGGGCTTGTCCGAGATGCCGACGAGCGACATGGCGGGCTCGATGCCGCGGTACCTGAAGTAGCCGACGGCCTTCTTGCCAACGACGATGAGTTCGACCTCGAGCCCCTGCTCCTCGAGCTCGGCCATCATGCGCTCGGTCATGCGGATGATGTTGCTGTTGAACGCGCCTGCGAGGCCTCGATCCGAGGTCACGGCGATCAGGCAGACCTTGGAGCGGTCCTCACGGACCTCGAGAAGCGGATGCTTCACGTCGCCGGCGGCCTTGACGACGTTACCGAGGACCTCGGTCATCGCCAGGGCGTACGGGCGCGCGTTCTCGATGCGCTCCTGCGCTTTGCGGATCTTGGCGGTGGAGACCATCTCCATCGTACGCGTGATCTGCCGCGTCGACTGGACGCTCGTGATTCGGTTCTTGATATCTCGCAGCGTCGCCATCGAGTCCTACTCTCCGCTCGAAACGAAGATCTGCTGGAACTCGGCGAGAGCGGCGTGGAGCTTGGCCTCGGTCTCGTCAGAGATCTTCTGCTCGTCACGGATGGCGGCGACGACGTCGGCGTGCGAGCCACTGACGTACTCGATGAAGCCATCACGGAACGCCTGGACGTCAGCGACCTCAAGCTCGTCGAGGTAGCCCTTGCCGCCCGCAAACAGCGCCATGACCTGGTTCTCGACCGGCATCGGTGCGAAACGACCCTGCTTCAGCAGCTCGATGAGGCGAACGCCTCGGTTGAGCTGGTTCTGCGTGGCCTTGTCGAGGTCCGAGCCGAACTGCGCGAACGCCTCGAGCGAACGGAATGCGGCGAGGTCCAGACGCAGCGTACCGGCGACCTGCTTCATCGCCTTGATCTGCGCGTTACCACCGACTCGCGACACCGAGATGCCGACGTTGATGGCGGGACGGACGCCCTTGAAGAACAGGTCCGAGGTCAGGAAGATCTGGCCGTCGGTGATGGAGATGACGTTGGTCGGGATGTAGGCCGACACGTCACCGGCCTGGGTCTCGATGATCGGCAGGGCCGTCATCGAGCCGGAGCCGAGCTCGTCGTTCATCTTGACGGCGCGCTCGAGCAGGCGGCTGTGCAGGTAGAAGACGTCACCGGGGTACGCCTCGCGCCCGGGAGGACGGCGCAGCGTGAGCGACATCTGGCGGTAGGCGACGGCCTGCTTGGAGAGGTCGTCGTACACGCACAGGGTCGCGTGACCGGGGTTGTCCTTGCTCGCCGGCTTGCCATCGGCACCGTTGTACATGAAGTACTCGGCCATGGCGGCACCGGAGAAGGGAGCGAGGTACTGCAGCGGCGCTGCGTCAGCAGCGGTCGCCGACACGATGATCGTGTAGTCCATCGCGCCGTGCTGAGCGAGGGTCTCAACGACGCCCGCCACCGTGGAGGCCTTCTGGCCGATGGCGACGTAGACGCAGATGACGCCCTTGCCCTTCTGGTTGATGATCGTATCGATCGCGATAGCGGTCTTACCGGTCTGGCGGTCGCCGATGATGAGCTCGCGCTGACCGCGTCCGATCGGGACCATCGCGTCGATGGCCATGATGCCGGTCTGGAGCGGCTCGTGAACGCCCTTGCGCTCCACGACGCCGATCGCCTTGTGCTCGACGTTGCGGTAACCGTCGGCCTGGATCGGGCCCTTGCCGTCGAGCGGGTTGCCGAGCGGGTCGACGATGCGACCCAGGAAGCCCTTGCCCGAGGGAACACGGACGATGCTGCCGGTGGTCTTGACGGTGTCGTTCTCCTTGACCTTGATGAAGTCGCCGAGGAGTACGGCACCGACCTCACGCTCGTCGAGGTTCAGGGCCATGCCCATGACCGTCTCGCCGCTCGAGGTCGCGAACTCCAAGAGCTCGCCTGCCATCGCGCCGCGAAGGCCCTCAACGCGGGCGATACCGTCGCCGACCTCGGCTACGGTGCCGGTCTCGCGCGACTCGACGCTCGTCGAGATCGCGTCGAGCTGCGACCTGAGGACCGCATCGATCGTACTGGCGGTGATCTCCGCCATCTACACATCACCTCCAGTGGGTGCGGTCGAGAGAGTGACCTTGGCGGCTTCGAGCTGCGAGGCCATGCTCGCGTCGATCGTGCGGCCGCCGGTGCTGATGATGATTCCGCCGACGATGGAAGGGTCGACCTTCTCGCGAAGGACGACGTTCTTGCCAAGATCGGCGGACAACTTCGCCTTGATGGCGTCACGAAGCGTGTCGGTCAACTCGACCACGGTGACGACCTCGACGGCCGCCATGTCACGCTTGCTTTCAGCCACCGCGGCATACGCCTCGGCGACACCGCTGAGAAGGTCGACCTGACCCCTCTCGGCCATGACGCCCAAGGCAGCGGAGACCGCTGGGTGCATCGATGCGAAGACCTCACGCGTGATCTCGCCGCGATTGGCGGCGGGTACCACGTCGGTCAGCAGCGCATCACGCAGCTCGGTGTGGGCGCGGACCGTACGGACCGCCTCCCCGAGCTGGACGCCGACGGCATCGACAGCGTCGTCGGCCGCCGCGGCCTCGAACAGCGCCTCGGCGTAGGTTGCGACGATCTGCTTGGCGAGCGCTCGGCTAGTTCTCATTGAGGCCCCCTGCCTCACTCACGTACTTCTCGATGACCTTGAGGTGATCTTCAGTGGTGAGCTCGGAGCCAATGAGACGACCGGCCACGGCGACAGAGAGCTTGGCGACGGAAGACTGCAGCTCAGCGATGGCGGCCTGCTTCTCGCCGTCGATCGCCGTGCGAGCCTTGGCCAACATCTCGTCGACCTCGACCTGTGCCTTCGCCTGAGCTTCGGAACGCGTCGCCTCGGCTGCCTGCTTCGCCTGAGCGAGCAGGGTCGCGGCTTCCTTGCGGGCCTCAGCCATCGTCTCCTTGTACTCCACGAGCAGACGCTCGGCCTCGACCTTGGCGGCCTCGGCGCGCTCGAGTGACTCGCGGATCGTCTCGGCGCGCTTGTCGAGCATGCCGGAGATAGCCGGCCAAGCGAACTTGGCAAGCACCACGAATACGATGATGAAGGAGATGACGGCCGGGATGAACTCGGCCATCTTCGGGATGAGCGCGCTAGCGCCTCCCCCTCCCGCGGCAGCCGCTTCTCCGCCCTCGGCAGCCGCTTCGGCGCCCGAGGCCAGTAGATAGAGGCCGCTGATCATGAATGCGTTCACGTGTCCTACCTCCCGTAGGTGTCGGGGAGGTTAGCCCTTAGAGCTTGCCCTGGACGAGGATGCCCAGAACGAAGCCGAGGAGGGCGAGCGCCTCAACGAAAGCCGCCGACAGAATGAACACGGTGAAGATGCGGCCGGCCATCTCAGGCTGGCGGGCGGTGGACTCAGCAGCCTTGCCGCCGACCATGCCGATGGCGAGAGCCGGTGCGGTGACCGCGAGACCATAGAGCAGACCAAAGCCGATGAACTCCACGATTCCTCCTTGTGTACTGGGCCCGGACCTTCCGGGCACCCAACTACCTACTATGCGAACGCCGGGTCGGTCCCGACGAACGAACCGAACTTAGTGCGCCTCGGCAGCGGCGCCGATATACACGGCCGAAAGGAGCGTGAACACGTACGCCTGAACGAAGGCGACGAGCACCTCGAGAAGGTACAGGGCGGTCATGAGCGCGAGCCATCCGATGGACGGGAGTGCGCCCGCCGCGGCAGCGCCAAAGGGCTGACCGGCGCTGAGCGCCTCGATGAGAGGCTCGGTGAACAGCGTGGTCAGGATCGCGAAGATGCCCAGGATGATGTGGCCGGCGTACATGTTGGCGAAGAGACGTACGGCCAGCGTGAAGATGCGCAGGAAGGCCGAGAACACCTCGATGACCCAGATGATGGGGGCCACCACCAGCGGCACGCCGTGCGGCACGAAGCTCTTCATGTAGCCGAGGAAGCCCTGGTTCTTGAAGCCGACGAAGTTGAAGTAGACGAAGACGATCGTGGACAGCGCGACCGTCACGCCCATCGTGCCGGTACCCGGCTTGCAGCCAGGGATGAGGCCGATGATGTTGTTGGAGAGGATGAAGAAGAACAGGGTGCCCAGGAAGGGGAAGTAGTTCTTCCCGCCGTGGGGGATCATCGCACCCGCGATGTCGTCACGCACGAACTGCGCGAGCGCCTCGACGGCGTTGGACACCTTGCTGTCCGGAACCATCTTCAGGCCCTTGACGGCGACGAACATGATGATCATGAGCGTGATCAGAGCAATCGACATGAAGAAGATGTAGTTGCTCAGCACGAAATCGGAAGTCGTGTACTCCTGGCCGTTCACGTTCAGAGTGCTGAGCGAATGAAGCAGATGTTCTACCTCAGCAGGGAGTGACTGCAAAACTTCCACGCGTTAGCTCCTCGTCTCGTCGTCTGACTTGGCCATACGCCGCATCAAAAGGATCGTCACGACACCCAGACCCAGCACGAAGCCGGCGATGAGTGACGGCCCGAACCACACGAACCCTTCTTTGGCCAGCGCGTAGTACCCGTACAAGATACCGGCGCCAACGAGGACCCCGCCCATGGACGAGACCATCGCAGCGTAAAGGGCGCGGTCAGGCTTCTCCGAGTACGCGAAGCGCGACGACCAGAGGAGGGGTGCCATGAGACCGGCACCCACGATCACACCGAGCGTGACAGCGACCGCCGGGGTCGCAAGAACTTCTTGTACCGCCACGTCTCCGGTGACCCCAACCCTACCCAGTACCCCGAACGGACCGAGCCCCTCGCTCCGTTCGATGCAGGCCAACAAACCGCGCACATCGTACACGACCCCCCGAAGGGGTACAACCTGATTCCGCACCTTCGGCCGAGCAGTCCGTGAGCGGTATGCCCCGCGGGTATTCTCAGTCGGCCTCGTCGTGCGGATGTGCCGCCTCATACAGGCCCAACCAGTACGCCATGAAGCCGGTGACGGCGAACAGTGCGACCAGTGCGGCCCACTTGTAGGGCCCGGGCGCATAGCGCATCGCGTAGCCACCGATGGCAAGCGCGGCGGACCATGCGTAGATGATCAGGACCGTCTGGCGCTGATCGAATCCGCGGGTCAGCAGGCGGTGATGGATGTGACCCTTGTCCGCCTCTTGGATCGGCCGGTTGTGCCTCAAGCGGCGAACGATCGCCGAGGCCGTGTCAAAGATGGGCACGCCGATGATGATGAGCGGGATGGCGAGTGCGATGGCCGCCGTGGTCTTCATGACGCCGAGCAGCGAGATCGTCGCGAGGGTGAACCCGAGGAACATCGCGCCCGAGTCACCCATGAAGATGGACGCCGGGTTGAAGTTGTAGCGCAAGAACCCGAGACACGCGCCGATGACGGCGGCGGCGATCACCGCCGCGTCGAGACGGTTGCCCTGGGCGGCGATCACGAGCAGCGTGGTGGCGGCGATGGCGCTCACGCCGGCGGCAAGGCCGTCGAGCCCGTCGATGAGGTTGATCACGTTGGCGAACCCGACGAGATAGAGAACGGTGACCGGGATCGAGAGCAGGCCCAGCATGATCAGGCCGCCTGTGAGCGGATCACCCACGTAGTCGATGCGCAGCCCCGATGCCGCGACCACGCCGGCCGCCAGTATCTGTCCGCCGAACTTCACACCCGGCTTCAAGTCGAGCAGGTCGTCGACGAGGCCCACCACGAACATCAGCACGAGCCCCGCGAGCACGCCCAGCTGGTTGACTCGGCCGCCGAAGCCTTCGAGCAACGACCCAGCCCAGCCAAGGCGCGCCTCCCCCACCGCCTGCAGGCCGATGGCGGTCATCACGCCGAGGAAGATCGCGACGCCGCCCAGGCGCGAAATGGGCTCGGAGTGGACCTTGCGCCCTCCGGGCTGGTCGACGAGGCCGTAGCGCAGGGACAGCCGCCTGACGAAGGGCGTGGTGCCCATCGTCGTGATGGCCGCGATCACGATGAGCAGTGCGTAGTGCTGAAGCGTCACTGCTCGGCCTCGGTCGATCCGTCAGCCGTCGTGAGACGACGCGGGATGACGCCCGCCTCGGCGAGGAGCTCCTCGGAGAGCGGGTCGGGATAGGGGTCGCGAAAGACGATGTCGACCACGCCCGCGTTGAGCAGGATCTTGGCGCACAGCACGCACGGCTGGTGCGTGCAGTACGCGGTGGCGCCGTCCATCGCGATCCCGTGCTTGGCGGCCTGGATGACGGCGTTTTGCTCGGCGTGGATGCCTCGGCACAGCTCGTGATGCGAGCCACTGGGGATACCGCGCTGCTCGCGCAGGCACCCCACCTCCTCGCAGTGAGCGAGCCCCTTGGGGACACCGTTGTAGCCCGTCGCGAGGATGCGCTTGTCCTTCACCAGTACAGCTCCGGTCGCGCGACGCAGACACGTCGAGCGACCGGACACCTGCTCAGCGATGGACATGAAGTACTCGTCCCATGACGGACGGGGCATGGCGAGACTCGTTTCCGCGAAGACTACTTGGTGCCAAACAGGCGGTCGCCGGCATCGCCGAGACCGGGCACGATGTAGCCGTGATCGTTGAGGTGGGAATCGATGGCGCACGTGTAGATCTTCACGTCGTCACAGCAACGCAGCACCTCGGCGATGCCCTCGGGTGCCGCGAGCAAGACGAGCAGGTTGATGTGCCGAGCGCCCTTCTCGCGGAGGAACTCCACCGCCGCGGCGGCCGAGCCGCCCGTGGCGAGCATGGGGTCGACGATGAGGACATCACGCTCGGCGATGTCGTCGGGCAGCTTGTGGTAGTACGCGACCGGCTTGAGGCTCTCCGGGTCGCGATAGAGGCCCACGTGGCCCACCTTGGCCGCCGGGATGAGCTCGAGGATGCCGTCGACCATGCCCAGACCCGCTCGGAGGATGGGCACGACCGCGACCTTCTTGCCGGCGAGCACCTTGGTGGTCGTGGTGGTGATGGGGGTGGTCACCGTGGTCTCGGCGAGCTGGAAGTCGCGCGTGGCCTCATAGGCCTCGAGCATCGCGAGCTCCTTGACCAGCTCGCGGAACTCCTTGGCGCCCGTGTCGACGCTGCGCAGGATGGACAGCTTGTGCTGGACGAGCGGATGGTCGACGAGGACCACGTTGTCAGGGAAGTCGTGTGCAGCCACCATGGCGGTTCTCCTCTCGACCTACAGCTCGGGGTAGAGCGGGTGCTTGGCGAGCAGGGCGTCGACCTGGGTCTTGATGTCGGCGAGCTTCGCCTCGTCATCGCGGTTGAAGACCGTCTGCGCGATGAGGCAGCCCACGGTGTGCGCCTCGCCCTCGGTGAAGCCGCGCGTGGTCATGGCCGGCGAACCGATGCGGATGCCGCTCGTGACGAACGGGCTCTCCGGATCGTGCGGGATCGAGTTCTTGTTGCAGGTGATGCCCACCTCTTCGAGGAGCTTCTCGGCGTCCTTGCCGGTGATGCCGGCGGGGCGCAGGTCGACCAGCATGAGGTGGTTGTCGGTGCCGCCCGAGATCAGGCGCAGCCCGCACTCGACCATCGCGTCACCCATCGCCTTGGCGTTGATGACCACCTGATCGATGTAGGCCTTGAACTCCGGCTGCATGGCCTCCTTGAAGGCGGCCGCCTTGCCGGCGATGACGTGCTCGAGCGGCCCACCCTGCAGGCCCGGGAAGACCGCCTTGTCGAGCGCGGTCGCCCACTGCTCCTTGCACAGCACAAAGCCCGAGCGCGGTCCGCGCAGGGTCTTGTGCGAGGTCGACGTCACGAAGTCGGCGTAGGGCACGGGAGACGGATGCGCACCGGTGGCCACGAGACCCGCGATGTGCGCCATGTCGACCATGAGCACCGCGCCGATCTCCTTGGCGACGGCCGCGAAGCGCTCGAAGTCGATGACACGCGGGTAGGCCGAGGCGCCCGCGATGATCATCTTGGGCTTGTGCTCGCGCGCCAGGCGCTCCATCTCGTCGTAGTCGATGGTCTCGGTCTCAGGGTCGAGACCGTAGGGCACGACGTTGAACCACTTGCCCGAGAAGTTGACGGGTGAGCCGTGGGTGAGGTGGCCGCCCATGGCGAGGTTCATGCCCAGCACCGTGTCGCCGGGGTTGAGCACCGCGTAGTAGACGGCCATGTTGGCCTGGGCGCCCGCGTGCGGCTGCACGTTGGCGTGATCCGCGCCGAACAGCTCGCATGCACGGTCGCGCGCGAGGTTCTCCACCACGTCGACGCACTCACAGCCGCCGTAGTAGCGCTTTCCGGGCATGCCCTCGGCGTACTTGTTGGTCAGGACGGTACCCACGGCCTCGAGCACTGCCGGCGATACGAAGTTCTCGGAGGCGATGAGCTCGATGGAGTTGCGCTGACGATCGAGTTCACAGCCGATCGCTGCGGCGAGCTCCGGGTCCTGTGCCGGGATGTACTTCAAAGCCATGTGGTATCCGCTCCTCTTGTGCGTACCGCGCGGCGCGCGGGTTGGTCACCTCTACGTGGTGGGGTTCTCTGCCTGGGTGATCTTGGCCACGCGTCCGGCGTGGCGCCCACCCTCGAACGCGGTGCCCAGGAAAGCGTCGATGATCTGCTCGTTGACCTGGATGGGCACGAAACGCGCCGAGACGGTGACGACGTTGGCGTCGTTGTGCTGCCGAGCCAGACGCGCGAACTCGGGGTCGGTCACGTTGGCGGCGCGGACGCCGTCGACCTTGTTGGCCGCGATCGCCATGCCCACACCGGTGCCGCAGACGAGTACGCCGAACTCGGCGTCTCCACCCGCGACGGTCTTGCCCACTGCGATGGCGAAGTCCGGGTAGTCCACGGACTCGTCTGCCGAGGCGGTACCGGCGTCGACCACCTCGTGGCCTTGCTCGGCAAGGTACGCCTTGAGGCGCTCCTTCTGCTCGTATCCTGCGTGGTCTGAGCCGATGGCTACGCGCATGTGACCGGATGACCCCCTTGAGGCGTAAGGCTGAGAAAAGCCCCGTGATTGTACCGCAATCGGGACGGGCCCTACGCCAACGCGATGGTGACGGACAGACGCGAGACACCCGGGCGCCTCAGCGTGACCGGGTGTCTCGGATGACTCGATGGGACGAGAACCACGTGCCTAGGCGTTGGCGGCGGCCATGATGCTGTCTGAGTCGACCGCACCCTCTCGGACGATGATCGGCTCTTCACCGGTGCACAACACGACGGTCGACGCCTGCTGATGCTCGGTCTCCCCGCCGTCGATGACGATGTCGGCGGCGGTGATGATGCGCGGCTCGATGTCGTCGAACGAGCCCGGGGCGGGATTGCCGTGGGTGTTGGCGGACGTGGCGAAGATCGGGCCGCCGGCGGCCTGGAGCAGCTCCATGACCACCTCATGGTTGGGGCTGCGCAGTCCGATGGTGCCATCGGAGGCGCGGAAGTCGCGCGGGACCTTCTCGGAGGCCTTTACCACGAGGGTGACAGCGCCCGGCCAGAACGCCTGGGCGATCTTGTGAGCGTACTCGGGGACTTCGGCGCCCCATGTGTCGAGCGCGTCCTCGGTCTCCACCAGCAGCGGGATGGGGAGATCGGCGGGGCGGACCTTCACTTCGAACATCTCGTGCGGACCGAACTTGGAGTCGGCCAGCGCGCCAAGACCGTAGACCGTCTCGGTCGGAAACACTGCGATCCCGCCGTCACGAAGTACGGTGGCGGCGAGATTTATCACTTCTGCCGACGGGTTCTCCGGATCGATGTGGTAGCACTTGCTCATCGTGTACCCCTCCCAAGACCGCTGCTGTGCCGGACAAAAGGGTCCTACGGTCGCCTCGCGGTCACGATCCTGTCGCGCCCGGCGAGGTCCTTCACGACCCTGACCTCTACATACCACTCTAGCGCTTCTTGAGCGGCGGTCTGGACCATTCTTTCGTCGAGTTCGACGGCGATCACGCCTCCGGGCGCGAGCCACTCCAGGCCCTGCGCGAGCAGCCGGCGATACAGATCCAGGCCGTCCGGCCCGCCATCGAGCGCGAGGTGCGGCTCGAAGCCTGCGACCTCGGCCGGAAGGGCGGGCACATCGGCGCTGGGGATGTAGGGCGGGTTCGACACGATGGCGTGCAGACGACCCTTGAGATCGCCGGGCAAAGCGCCGAGCAGGTCGCCCTCGATGATACTGACGGCGTCGTCGAGTTCGAGACGAGCGCAGTTGGCGGCCGCGACCTCGACGGCGACCGGAGACAGGTCGGTCGCCCAGACGCGAGCGCCCGGGTGCTCGTGGGCCACCGAGAGCGCCACGCAGCCGGAGCCCGTGCAGGGGTCTGCAACGAGGGGGCCCTCGACACCCTTGAGCGCGTCGAGCACCTCCCCCACCAGGATCTCGGTCTCAGGGCGAGGGATGAGCACGCCGGGGCGCACCTTGACGATGAGATGCCGAAAGGCGACCTCGCCCGTGACGTACTGAAGCGGCTCGCCCGTGGCGCGCCGCTTCACGCCCTCGCGCAGCGTCGTGCGCTCCTCAGGAGTCAGCGGGCGGTCGTGATAGGCGTACAGCTCGATGCGCGACAGCCCCGTTGCGGCCGACAGCAGCCACTCGGCACTGCGCCGAGGGTGCTCGTCGCCCTTCTCGGTGAGGTAGTCGCGCGTCCAGTCCAGCGCGGCTTTGACCGTCCAGACCTGCGAGGACACCCGCCCTACCCCGCCGCGAACGCCGAGAGCCGCTCGGCGCGGTCGGCGGCCACGAGGCCCTCGACGAGCGTGTCGATCTCGCCGGCCATGACGGCAGGGATGTTGTGGACCGTGAGCCCGATGCGGTGATCGGTGATGCGGTCCTGTGGGTAGTTGTAGGTGCGGATCTTCTCGGAACGGTCTCCCGAGCCGATCTGGCTGCGGCGCTGGGCCCCGAGCTCGGCCTGCTGCTTCTCGAGCTCCTGCTCGTAGAGGCGGGCGCGCAACACGCGAAGCGCGGCCTCACGGTTCTGGAGCTGTGACTTCTGGTTCTGCGACTGCACCACGAGGCCGGTGGGCAGGTGGGTGATGCGGACCGCCGAGTCCGTCGTGTTGACCGACTGACCGCCCGGACCGCTCGCGCGGTACACGTCGATGCGCAGGTCGTTCGCGTTGATCTCGACCTCGACGTCCTCGACTTCAGGCAGCACCGCAACGGTCGCGGTGGACGTGTGGATTCGGCCCTGCGACTCGGTGACGGGCACGCGCTGCACGCGGTGCACGCCCGACTCGAACTTCATCTTCGAGTAGACCTTGTCGCCCTTGATGCGGAAGGAGACTTCCTTGAAGCCGCCGGTGTCACTCTCCGACGCGTCGATCTCCTCGTACTTCCACTTCTGGAGCTCGGCGTAGCGCGTGTACATGCGGTACAGGTCGCCCGCGAAGATGGACGCCTCATCGCCACCGGCGCCCGCGCGGATCTCGACGATGATGTCCTTGTCGTCGTTGGGGTCGCTCGGCAGCATCATGACCTTGAGCTCGTCCTCGAGCACCGGGACCGCGGCCTCGAGCTCGCGGACCTCGTCGGCGGCCATCTCCTTGAACTCGGGATCGCTCTCGGTGCGCAGGACCTCCTTGGCCTGATCGAGCTGGTCGAGCACGCTCAGGTACTCGCGCGCCTTCTCGGCAAGGGGGGTCTGCGAACGCTGCTCCTTGGCCAGACGCGTGTACTCCTTCTGGTCCGCGAGCAGGGCAGGGTCGCCCAGCTGAGCGGTCAGATCGTCAAACGCGTTCAGGAGCTTCTCGAGTTTCTCACGCATGGTTGTTCGAATCCCTCATCGGGTCGGGGTCATTCTCGTCGTGGGCGTCATCGCTGTGTGCACCTGACGCCGGGACCTCGTCGGCCTCCGAGACAGGCAATGGTAGCACGCTGGCCACCGTGCCCTCCTCGCGCTCGATGACCGGCAGAACGGCGGCGATGGCCACCTCGACCATGGCGTCATCGGGCTCGCGGGTGGTCATCTTCTGCAGCTGGAGGCCCGGCCACAGGATCAACTTCACGATCGGGTTCTCCGAGTGATTACCTGCCCACTTCACGGTGATCTCGTACGCGAGACCCGCAACGAGCGGGATCAAGATGATGCGAGACACGATGAGCAGGCCGAGCACGGCAAAGCGGCTCGTCCACCCCAGCTCGGCGGCGATAGCCCGCACCGGGACGAGCGAGAAGACAAGGATCGCGACCATCATGACCATGAGCAGGAACGAGGTGCCGCAGCGCACGTGCTTGGTGCTGAAGCGCTGAACCGCCTCGGGCTCGAGCGGGATGTTGTGCTCGTAGGCGTGGATCGTCTTGTGTTCGGCACCGTGGTAGGCGAAGACGCGCTGGATATCGGACATGCGCGAGATCGCCCAGATGTAGGCGAAGAACGCCGCGACGCGCAGGATGCCGTCGATCACGTTCCAGACGAACGGATGCTCCGTCGCCGAGACGACGAGGTTCGTGAGCACGGCAGGAGCGACGATGAACAGGCCCACCGCGAGCACCACGCCGAAGATGAGCGAGAAGCCGATCTCCTTACTCGAGAGCTGCTCTTCCTCGGTCTCGCCCGCGAGCGACGCCGATACGGTGAACGCCTTCATGGCGAGCTGCAACGTCTCCACCAGGGCGACAACGCCCCGGATGATGGGCTTGCGCATCCATTCGCGCTTGGACGCCCCTGAGGGCAGGTCGTGCTGCTCGACGTGGATCGAGCCGTCGGGGGTGCGTACGGCGACGGCCCAGTTGAGCTTGCCGCGCATCATGACGCCCTCGAGGACCGCCTGGCCGCCGATGTGGGTATGGGTGATCGGCGCTTCGATGCGCTCGACGGTGTCGCTCACGATGCCTCCCGCTTGGGGGCCTTGGGGTACGGATCGCCGCAGGTCATCTTGCCCTCGCGGCACGCACCGCGGCGGCACGAGGCACCGGCGTCCATGAAGATGTAGGGCGCGGTGGGCTCGGCGAGTTCGAGCATGCGCAGTGCCAGGTCACGGATCTCCCACTGGGCACGCTTGCAGCAACGAAGCTCCAAGAAGTGCAGAAGCTCTCTGACGTTCATGGTGACCACGATCTTGGTCTCCATCGCGTTGGGGAGCAGATAGCGCGCGTCCTCGGGGGCAACGCCGGCGTCCAGAAGCTCGCGATACGACAGGTACGCCGCACCGCACGCCGCCAGAAACGCCTCGCGCGCCTCGGGGTTCGCATCCACAGCCGGGGGCACGATGAACGACGGGTCGTCGTTGTAGCTCACGTAGCGCTGTGACTGCTGGTTGTAGCTCGCAAGGCGATGGCGGACCAGCTGGTGCGTGAGGGCGCGGGACACGCCGTCGATGGCGAAGGTGTAGGTCGCGTGCTCGAGCGCCGAGAAGTGGCCGCTCTCCATGATGATGCGCAGGACCTTGGTCTGGGCCTCCTCGCTCATGCCTTCCATGAGCTCAGCGGCGCCCACCGGGGCATAGCACAGACGAGCAGCGACGGCGACGGCGCGCTCGGGATCGGGCGTGTGGTAGAGCAGGCGGACGTCCATGAGAGCCTTTCGTGGATGGGGCGCGAGCGGACCCGCTCAAACGACGGGGAGGCGCCCGCAAGAGCGCCTCCCCATTCTAGTCGTGCTTGCGCGTCGAACGCGAGTTACTCCGCGGCCTCCTCGGCAGCGGGAGCATCCTCGACCAGCTCGGCCTTGGCGGCCTCCTTGGCACCCTCGACCTCGAACTTGGCGGCGCGGGCGGCCTTCTCGGCAGCCTTGGCCTCGCGCTCCTGCTTCACCTTGAGCGCTGCCTCCTCCGCGGACTTGCGGCGGGCCTCCTTCTCGGCGGCCTCCTTCTCGAGCACGGCGCTGGCAGCAGAGCCGAACTTGTCCGAGAAGCGCTGGACGCGTCCACCGGTGTCAACGAACTTCTGCTGACCGGTGTAGAACGGGTGGCACTTGTCACACAGTTCGACGTGCATCTCTCCGCCGTTGGTCGAGCGGGTCTCGAACTTCGAGCCGCACGAGCAGATGATGGACGTCGTTTCGTAGTTAGGGTGGATACCCTGCTTCACTGAAAACACCTCCGATGGCACCCTGGTTTCCGACCAGGGTTGAGGACAGCCCGCGTAGTGTATCACCGCATGGCGGGCCGAGCAATCAGATCCGGCAAGGTTCGGGCCGACCGCGGTCTGCTCGACCGCGCCATGCGCGCTCGAACCCGGATTCCGTCGGACGCGTCTACCTCACCTCAGGTCGTCGCGCACCACGAGGTAGCCTCGGCGCAGGATGCGCGGACGTGTGTCCACCAGGTGGCAGAAGCGCTCGCGCAGCTCACGCGCGGCCGTAGCCCACACAGCGCGCTCCGAGCGCAGGCCCTGACCGCGGGCGATCATCCACGCGTTGGACCAGTCGGCGAAGAACCGGGCCTGGGGTTCCTCGAGCATCCGATGGATCATCCTCTTGGGCAGGATCGCCCGAAAGTCGGCAGGCTCAAGCGCAGAGCGGAAGTTGGTACCAAACACCAGGGCGCGATGCTCGAGTCTGCCCGCGCGGTGCCGGTACACGTCGAACGCGGTCATGCGGCCCAGCGGGTCGCACGTCCCCTCGACGAGCCAGCCACCCTCCTCGATCGCCGGCCGGATGCGTTCGAGTGCCAGCTCGACCTCGTGCTCGTCGTACTGGCGCAACACGTTGTAGCAGCGCACGAGCCGAGCAGCCCCCCGCCCAGTCGTCTGGGCGACATCGAACCCGCCCAGCGCGAACGAGAGCCGCCCCTCCTGCGCGAACGGCTGAGCTGCCGCGACCCGCTCGGCATCGATCTCGATACCGAGAAACCTCAGTCGAGGGTTCACGCGCCACCACCGGTCGGCCATCTCGAGCGTGGTCCACGGTCTCGCTCCGTAGCCCAAGTCCACCACCAGCGGTGAGCCACCCCTGAGCGCCCCGGGTTCGGCAATGGCGACATAGGCGTCGACCTGCCGCAGCCGGTTGAGGGCGGTCTTGCCGCGCGTGGGGCGGCCGATGAAGCGAGCGTGAGCTGACATGGGAGCCATTGTGGCGCACCACCCACCCGTGGAGGCAACCCCCGCCCGAAGCGACCCCGCGCAACACGAAGGCCGCCCGGTCAGGCGGCCTTCGGATGATCCTGTGAAACGAATGCGTCCTAGAACTCGACGCCGTTGGACTTCTCGGAGGCCTTGCGGGCCATCTTGGCGAGGAACTCCATGTTGGAGTTGGTCTGCTTGAGGCCCTTGATGAGCATGTCCATCGCACGCTCCGGGCTGTCCACGCCGTGAAGGATGCGGCGCACGCCCCACACGAACGGAGCCTCCTGCGGATCGAGGAGCAGCTCCTCCTTGCGGGTACCCGAGCTGATGACGTCGATCGCGGGGAAGATGCGACGGTCTGCCAAACGGCGGTCCAGACGCAGCTCCATGTTACCGGTGCCCTTGAACTCCTCGAAGATGACCTCGTCCATCTTGGAACCGGTATCGACGAGTGCGGTCGCGAGGATGGTGAGCGAGCCGCCGTTCTCGATGTTGCGGGCCGCACCAAAGAACTTCTTGGGCGGGTAGAGCGCCTGCGAGTCCACACCACCGGACAGGATGCGTCCGGATGCCGGCGTCGCGAGGTTGTAGGCGCGCGCAAGGCGGGTGATGGAGTCGAGCAGGATGACCACGTCGTGACCCATCTCGACGAGGCGCTTGGCGCGCTCCATCACGAGCTCGGCAACGGCGATGTGCTGGTCGCTCGGCATGTCGAAGGTCGAGGAGACGACCTCGCCGCGGATGGAGCGCTCCATGTCCGTGACTTCCTCAGGCCGCTCGTCGACGAGCAGGCACATGAGGTGGACTTCGGGGTTGTTGGCCGTGATGGCCGCCGCGATGTCCTTGAGCACGGTGGTCTTACCGGCCTTGGGCGGCGACACGATCAGGCCACGCTGGCCCTTGCCGATGGGCGCCACGAGGTCGATGGTACGCGCGGTGAGCTGCTGCGGACCGTGCTCCATGCGCAGGCGCTCGTCCGGGTAGACCGGGGTGAGATCGGCGAACTTGCGGCGGCCGCGAGCCATCTCGGCCGGGTGGCCGTTGATGCTGTCCAGGCGCTGGATGGCGGGGTACTTCTCGTTGTCGCGCGGGGGACGAACCTGACCCACGATGACGTCGCCGCGGCGCAGCTCGTTGCGGCGCACGGCCGACATCGAGACGTAGACGTCGGAGTCGCCCGGCAGATAGCCGCTCGTGCGCACGAAACCGTAGCCCTCGGGCAGCACGTCGAGGATGCCGGCGATCTCGATGAAGCCCTCGGCCTTGACCTTGGCCTCGAGGACCGCGTCGACGATCTCGTCCTTCTTCTTGAGCGCCTTGACGTCGACGCCGATCTCCCCCGCCATCTCGCGCAGTTGCGCGACGGTGAGCGCTATGAGCTGCTCACGGGTGACAGAGGGCTGGGGCTCGGCGGGACCGCCACCACCGCGACGGCCGCGCTTGCGCGGACGGGCACTCACGCGTTCTTCACCTTCTCCCAGTCGGCGAGGAACGACTCGAGGCCGCGGTCGGTGAGCGGATGCTTCACGAGGTTCTTCAGCACGCTGAAGGGAACCGTCGCGATGTCAGCGCCCATCAGCGCAGCCTGCGTGACGTGGTTCGCCGAGCGGACCGAGGCCGCGATGACCTCGACGTCGTGACCGAAGTCGTAGTTGCTGAGCGCGCCCACAACGTCGGCGAGCTGAGCGATGCCGTCCTCGGAGATGTCATCGAAGCGGCCCACGAACGGCGAGATGTAGCTCGCGCCCGAGCGCGCGGCGAGCATCGCCTGCGGGACGGTGAAGCACAGGGTCATGTTGACCTTGATGCCCTTGTCGGACAGCGCCTTGGTGGCGGCCAGACCCTCGGGCATCGTGGGGACCTTGACGATGAGGTTCGGGGCGATCTGAGCGAGCTCCTCACCCTCACGGATGATCTCGTCGCGCGTCAGACCCACGGTCTCACCGCTGACCGGACCGTCGACGATGTCGCAGATCCGCTTGAGGTGGTTGTGGAAGTCGGCCAGCTTGCCGCCTACACGGGCGTAGAGCGTGGGGTTGGTGGTGACACCGGCCAGCACGCCCCAGCTTGCGGCCTCCTCGATCTCGGCGATGTCCGCCGTGTCCAGGAAGAACTTCACGTATGCGCTCCCTTTCATTGGTATCGCCGACCGATTGGCCGACGCTTTCTCACTCTTCTATGGCCACCGAGACCACGTGCTCGAGGACGTCGGCGACGGTCCGGTCGAGCTGGTGGCTGTAGATGACCGGGATGTCGTGCTCGCGGGCCAGGTCCTCGATGTAGCGTCCCAGCTGCCTGATGCTGCTGAACCCGGACTTGTACCTGTCTTGAGGCCGCGACCCCTCGGTCTGCACTTCTCGGATGTAAAAGTGGCTCAGGTGCGATTGCTCGTCGTCCACTCCGATGACGAGCTGGACGACCCGCGCGTTCTTGAACTGGCGGGGATCCAGGTACCCGGGGACCAGATGGATACCCTCGACGACCATCGAGGTCCCTTCAAGCAAGGCCCGGTCGATGAGGGACTTCACTCCCGACGTCACCACGGCGGTCTGCTCGCGGAATCCGACGATCACGGGATTGGCGCCCTGAGGTACCGGGACTCGAAGACCCCGCCACGCGTTGAACGCGCTTTCGTAGATCGCGGGCATGAGGTCACGAGTGAATATACCACGCATCACCTCGCGGATGGAATCCGTCGACGAGATGCGGGTGATGCCCAGCCGGTGGGCGACCTCGGTGGCGATGGTCGACTTGCCCACCCCTGTGGTGCCGCCGATGAGGATGATCAGCGGCCGATCGAGCCGCACGACGTCGCGCATGCGCAGATAGCGGCGGGCGTAGGACTCGTCGGTCATCGACCGAAGATAGTCGGCGGTCAGCTCACGCAGCCGCTCGCTCGTGATGCTCAGCTCCGCGTGCGTGCGCAGATCGACCTGGATCGCCTGGGCCACGTCGTAGGCCACGCTCGGCGCGAGCCCCGTCGCGGTGAGGGACTGTGCGAGCAGACCCTTGCTGAACGGCAACCCTTGCGCCTTGTCGGAGATGATGATGGTGGGCGCCTGCTGCGGCATGCGTCAGCCCCTCCCCCGGCGACCGGCTCCACGTTCCACGGCGGTCGCCGCGACGCGGTCCACCAGGTGCGCGAGGTCGTGGCCGTCGATGGCCACGGGGACGTTGTCGCACAGCACTGTGGGGACACCGACCTCCTGGCCCGCGGCTGCCACCACGTCGATCGCCGCGGCCTTGAGCTCGGTGACGAGCGTGTCGAACGAGCCGGCGTGCCGCGCAAGGTCGGCGCGAAGCCGCTTGCGGTCGCTCAGGTGAGTGGTCACCGCGACCACATGCGCTCCATGCTCGTTGGCGAGGTGGTCGGCGAGCTTGGAGGCGATCGCTTCGGGCGCGGTGGTCGCGAACAACACGCGCCTGCCGTCGAGCGGCTCCAGTGGCTGCGGGCGAAACGTGGTCGCGACCACCGGCAGGTCCGGCGCGATCTGAGCGAGCGCGGCGCGCAACTCGGCCACCTGCTCGGCTGACGCGATGGGCTCCTCGGCCGAGGCGATGATCGCGAGGTCGGCGCGCGCGACCCGGTACGGACCGAAGTAGTCCCGCACGTAGCCCACGCCGCGGCCCGCGCCGATGACGATGATGGAGGCGTCGGCGTGCACCGGGGGTATCGCGGCCCCGGAGCCCTCGAGCACCATGAGCTCCTTGCCCAGCCCGTCGGCCAGGCGAGCGCCGTCCGGGACGTTGCTGAAGAACGTCTCGCCAGCCATCCCGCCGCCGCAACGGCGACATCCCACCGTCGTGACCCGGCTCATCACCGCATCCTCGTAGTTGTCGCTCGACGCATGCTTGCCCTGCCGGGCGAGCTCCAGCAGGTCCATCGTCTTGAGCTCGACGCGGTCGCCGTGGATGAGCTCCGGCTCGCTGGGACCACCGCGGCCCATCGCGAGCACCACGATGTCTCGGCCCGCGCCCTTGAGCCTGCGCGCCACGTATGCCGACACCGCCGTCTTGCCCACGCGTTTGCCGGTGCCGATGATGCCGAGCGTGGGCGTGCAGGGGACCACGCGATCGCGCGGCGGCGTGAATGTGAAGTCGGCGCCGCGATACTCGACCCCGCGCGACAGCGCGAACGAAGCGAGCTCGAAGCGATCGGCCGATGAGAGCACCGGCTCATCGGAGAGGTCCACCACCACGTCCGGGCCAAAACGCTCGATCGCCGAGCCAAGCGCGACCTGGGCCGTCTCGCCTGTCACGACCGGCACGCCGTAGGTGTCGAAGCCCTTCTCAAGGTCGACCTTCTCGGTGCCGCCGATGAACACGGCGGCCGCGACCTCGGCCTCGGTTCCCAAAGCGGTGAGCGCGAATCGGACGACAGGCGGGTAGTGTTCCCCGTCGATGAGCGCGATGACACGGCTCATGCATGCCCCATTTCCGTCTCGTCGACGTCGGCGGGCCGCCAGCGGCAGGCGCGCTTGTTGACGTCCTCGTAGTCGGCCACGACCTCGGCGTCGACGTAGGGCTCCTTGAGCAGGACCCTCACGCGCGTGCAGCCATGGATCTCGATGATGTTGTAGCAGGGGCGCCCCTTGCCCCTGAGCCGATGCGTACAGCAGGTGCCCGCGTTGACGATGAGCATGTCTTCGAGGCGCCACACGTTGGGCACGTGCTTGTGGCCGCACAGCACGAGATCGACACCGGTGTTGGCGAGCACGCGCAGCAGGTCGCCTGCGTCGTGCACGATGTTGCGCTCGCGCCCCGTGCCGGGCACCGGCACAAGATGGTGGTGCATCGCGACGATCTTGAACTCGTCGGGGCGCTCTCCCAAGCGCTCCTCCACCCAGTGGTGGCGCTCGCGGCCTACGCGGCCGGTGTCGAGATCGGGCTCGCTCGAGTCGATGCCCAGGATGTGCACGTCGTTGTAGGCGAGATCGACACTCCGCGCCCCGAACAGCTCGAGAAAGTGCTCGTCGCCCACGTTTCGGGCGTCGTGGTTTCCCAGCAGCACGACGCGCCGGTCACAGGCGATGCGCTCAAGAAGACTGTGCGCCGCCTTGAACTCGTGGCGAAAGCCCATGTCGGTGAGGTCGCCCGTCACGATGACGATGTCGGGGCACAACACGTTGAGCTCGTCGATGACCCGCTTCGCGAGCGACGGGATGTGATACCTCGAACCGCAGTGCAGGTCCGAGATATGCGCGATGACCGTCGGTTCCCCCACCGCAAACACCCCCTCCGTGTGCGGTTAGCGCGGCAACGACCGCCTTACCGCCGAGCCCTGACCCTCGGACAGCGCGCCCAGCGTGTCGAGCTTGCGGCTGATACCCAGCAGCGAACCCAGCACGTCGCTCAGCTGATCGTCGTCATAGGTGATGACGTCGTAGCCGCCCTTGATGCCGCCCTTGTCGGCGGCGGACTCGAGCGCGTCCTTGTAGGTGCCGATCTTGTCGACAAGTCCCAGTTCCTTCGCCTTGCTGCCGTTCCACGCCCATCCGGTCGCGAGGCTCTCGACCTTGGAGCGAGGCATGTCGCGGCCCTCGGCGACGATGTCGATGAACTGGCCGTACGCATCGTCGACCTCGCCTTGGATGAGCGCGGTCTCCTCTTTGGTGAGCGGGCGGTATGGGCTTCCGGCGTCCTTGTACTTGCCGGCGGTGATGACCTGGAACTCGACGCCCACCTTGTCGAGCAGCCCTGACACGTTGGGGATCTCGGAGATGACGCCGATGCTGCCCACCGCCGAGCCGGGCATGGCCCAGATCTCATCGGACTGCGAGGCGAGCATGTAGGCGCCTGACGCCCCCACGTCGCCGATGGACACGACGACCGGCTTCTTGCAGTCCTTCACGTACTGCGCGATCTCCTCGCTCGCGGCGACGGTGCCGCCCGGCGAGTCCACGCGTAGCACGATGGCCTTGACCATGTCGTTGTCCTCGGCCTGGCCGAGCAGGTCACCGAAGTACTCGGGGCTGATGTAGCCGTCGATCGACGAGCCGCTGCCCGCGATGACGCCGTCGACCCGGATGACAGCGACCGCGTCGCCGCCGATGCTCGTGCTGAACCCGGTACCCGAGGTGTCGCCAAAGAAGATGAGCATCGGCACGAACGCGCAGCTGCCCACCACCAGGATCACCGTGAACACGATGCCCAGGGTCCACCAGATCCACGCCTTGCTGCGGGGCGCCTCGGGCGGCCGGGGACCGGGCTGCACCGGGTAGACGGCCGGAGCCCCCTGTTGGGGCGGGGTCTGCTGGCCGTTCGGGGCCTGCGGCCCGGGAACCTGGGGTGCGGATGATCCGGGGAACTGCTCGGTCATGAGCTACCTCTCGGGAGACGGCACCTCGCGAATGCGGGTGCGAAGACACCTAGATTCTTCCCCAGCATCAGGTGACGGTCAACGCGCGACTACAACATCCTCGCGCCGGCGCGATCGATCCTCAGCGCCTGGGGTGCTCGCCGAGTGCCCAGCTCGCGCACTCGGCCGGCGGCCGCTTCGGCCACGGCGCGCGCGAGCTCATGTGCGCTCTCGTCGGTATCGCCGGCGACGAGGCCGATCACCGTCGGCCCGGCTCCCGACAACGCGACTCCTGCGGCCCCTGCGTCACGCAAGATGTCATGCACCAGCTGCAGGTCGCCTACTGCCGCCGCGCGGTACGGCTCATGGAGCCGGTCGGCGAGCGCGGCGCCCAGCAGTTCGGGGCGCCCCGTGGCGATCGACGCTGCAAGCAGGCCGGCGTGCGCGACGTTGAAGGCCGCATCGCCATGAGGGACCGCTTCGGGCAGCATGGCGCGCGCGGTGCGCGTCGACAGCTCACCAACCGCCGGGACCACCACAGCCGCCAGGCCGCGCGCGGGCTCGAAACGAGCGCAGTGCGGGGCACCCGTCTCGTTCCAGCACACCGTGAACCCGCCGAAGAGGGCGGCCGCGACGTTGTCGGGGTGACCCTCGATCTCCGTGGCGAGCTCGAGCATCCGCTGATCGCCCAGGTCAACACCCGCAAGCGCAGCCCCGAGCATCAGCCCGCCCACGATCGCAGCCGAGGAGGAGCCCAGGCCACTTCCTGTAGGGACGTTGTTCACGCAGCCGATCTCGGCGCGCAGCTCAGGCTTGCCGGCCTCGGCGAACGCGCGGCTCATCGCCCGGGCCGCGAGGTTTGTGCCGTCCGTGGCGAGCACGCCCGCGCCCGCGCCCTTCACGTCGACCCGCCACTCGTCGGCGAGTTGCGCCTCGAAGCGGTTATGCAGGTCGAGAGCGAGCCCGAAGCTGTCAAAACCCGGGCCCAGGTTGGCCGAGGTCGCAGGAACGAGAACAGCTGCTCCCACGATGCTAGATCGCTTCCACGCGGATGACGGCCGCAGTGCGATCCACCACGTCGAGCGCCTCGATCTCGGCCAGCGCGGAGCGCACAGAGGCCTCGCGGGCAAGGTGCGTCACGTAGACGATCTCGGCCACGCCGGCGTCGGCACGCTTCTGGATGACCGAGGCGATCGAGACCTCGTGGGCACCGAACACGCTCGCCACAGCGGCGAGCACACCCGGCTTGTCGGCGACCTCGAGGCGGATGTAGTAGCCCGTCTCGAGATCTGCGATGTCGCGGACCGGAAGCGTCTCGGTGCAGGTGCAGCCCACAAGCGGCGCGCAGCCGCTCTGGATGCGGCGCGCGACCTCGACAAGGTCTCCCACGACCGCGGACGCGGCCGGAAGCGAGCCTGCGCCCTCGCCAAAGAACATCGTCTCGCCCACCGCATCGCCCACGACGTAGATGGCGTTATAGACGCCATTCACGCTGGCGAGCGGGTGCGAGACCGGGATCATCGTGGGATGCACGCGGATGTCGACACCGCTGTCGGTGCGCGCGGCGATCGCGAGCAGCTTGATCACGCAGTTCATCTCACGGGCATAGGCGATGTCGGCCGGCGCCAGCGAGCGGATGCCCTCGGCGGGCACCTGGTTCATGACCACGCGGCTGTTGAAGGCGATCGAAGAGAGGATGGCGATCTTGGCGGCCGCGTCGTGGCCGTCGACGTCTGCCGTGGGGTCAGCCTCGGCAAAGCCGCGCTGCTGCGCCTCGGCGAGCGCCGTGGCGTAGTCGAGGCCGTTGTCGGCCATGCGCGACAGCATGTAGTTGGTGGTGCCGTTGACGATGCCCATGACCTTGATGATCTCGTTGCTCGTCAGCGAGTGCTTGAGCGGCTCGATGATGGGGATGCCGCCGCCCACGCTCGCCTCGAAGCGGATGTCGACGCCAGCGGCCTCCGCGGCCTGCATGACCTCCTCGCCGTGGCTTGCGAGCAGCGCCTTGTTGGCCGTGACCACGCTCTTGCCGGCGTTGAGCGCCGAGAGCACCACGTCGCGGGCCACCCCGGTGCCGCCGATGAGCTCGATGACCACGTCGAGGGTGGGGTCGGCGATCACGGCGGCAGCGTCGGTGTGGCACGCGTCTGCCGGCAGTCCCAGCTGCTCGAAGCGCTCCGTGTTGCGATCCGCGAACGCGGCCAGCTCGATGTCCACGCCGGCGCGGCTGCGGAAGTCGTCGCGGTGACGACGCAGGATCTCGATGACACCGGAACCGACGGTACCCAGGCCGATGAGGCCGACGCGGATCGTACGCATGGGATCTACCTTTCGAGGAAACGAGAAACGGCACCGTCCTGTATCGACGGTGCCGTCTATTGTACCCGAGTGCGGGCCGTTCGCCGTGGCAGGAGACGCCGCTACAGGGCTGGGCTACCTGCCCTCTCCCGACACCCACGCGAGGTACTCGGCGAGGTCTGCGTCGCGGACCTCCTCGCCACCACCCTGCAACTCGCGCGGGTACTCCGCCGCGGCCAGCAGGTCACGCGGGTCCTGGCGTGCCACCTCGACCCACATGGCGAGCTTGGCGACGTCACCCTCGCTCACCCTGATCGCGGCAAGCATCAACCGGCAGGTGCTCAGGTCCGACGCCTCTGCATCCGCATCCGGAACCTCCCCCACCAAGCCGACCAGCGCCAGCGAGGCCGCCGGCCGCTGCTCCGCCGAGAAGGTCTCGTGAAGACGCGCGTTGACGCTGGGCGTGTTCCAGAAGCGGCCCTTGAGGTCGAACTCGTCGAACTCCGGGCATCCGTTGTCGCTCATCGTGATCCCTTTCAGGCCCTGATCGGTGGAGCCGCTACTCGACTTCGCACTTCATGAGGTCGTCGTAGGTCTCGCGTCGGACCACCCAGCGCCACGTGCCCTCGTTGATGAAGACCACGCCAGGCCGCACCTGCTTGTTGTAGTTGCTGCTCATCGACTGGCAGTACGCGCCGGTCGCACACACCACCAAGACGTCTCCCACCTCCGGGCACTGCAGCGGAGCGTCGTTGACGACGATGTCGCCGCTCTCGCAGTGCTTGCCGGCGACGGTCGCCACCATCTCGCGGGGCTGGTCGGCCTTGTTCGCGAGGAACGCCTCGTAATGCGCGTCATAGAGCGAGGTGCGGATGTTGTCCGACATGCCGCCGTCGACGGCGACGTAGGTGCGGATGTTGGGGATCTCCTTGATCGAGCCCACCGTGTAGAGCGTCACGCCGGCGTTGGCCACGATCGAACGCCCCGGCTCGACGGCCATCGCGGGCACCGTGAGGCCGTGCTTCTCGCACTCCTCCTTGATGCCGTCGACGACGACCTTGCCGTAGTCTTGGATGGTGCTGGGCTCATCGGGCAGGCCGTAGGCGATGCCCAGGCCGCCGCCCGTGTCGAGCATGCGGACCTCGACCCCGGTCTCGGCCTTGATCTCCGAGATGAACTCGACGATGACCTCGATCGCCTTCGCGAAGCTGTGCAGCGCGAAGATCTGGCTGCCGATGTGCATGTGCAGGCCGTCGAAGTCGATGCCGGGAAGCTCGATCGCACGCTTGACCGCCTGCATCGCGAGGCCCTGGTTGCGGCCAAAGCCGAACTTGGAGTCCTCGGCGCCGGTCATGATGAAGTCGTGCGTGTCGGCCTCGACGCCCGGCGTCACGCGCAGGAGCACCTTTTGCGAGACGCCGCGCTCGGTGGCGAGCGCGCTCAGGCGGTCCATCTCCTCGAACGAGTCGACCACGATGCGACCCACGCCCGCCTCGAGGCACTCGATGAGCTCGGCAGGGGTCTTGTTGTTGCCGTGGACGTAGATCCGCTCCATCGGGAATCCGGCCCGGCGGGCGAATGCGAGCTCGCCGCCGCTTGAGACGTCGAGGCAGCAGCCCTCCTCGGCCACGAGCTTGACCATGGCGAGCGACATGAACGCCTTGCCGGCGTAGACCACGTCGACGTCGGGCCAGTGGAA
>CAYOHY010000022.1:0-30904 GCA_964403885.1 uncultured Eubacteriales bacterium | reverse complement strand
CCAGGGCGCACACACCCAGAAGCACGAACTCCGTGGGCTGCCGCTCCAGCGCGGGCAGCGCCGAGGGCAGCGACGTCACCGCAACAGCCACCGACACAAGCGCGGCGGCGGCCACCGAGACCACCGGGCCGGCCTTGGGTCCGAGCGAAGTCGCATACTTCCTGACTGCGAGCAGACCGGCGGCGAAGACCACGCCGGCAACGAGCATCCAGAGCTCCTGGACCGGGAACTTGCCCAGAGGAGAGAACGAGCTGGGGCGCTCCCAGTTGGCGAGGATCCCCGCAGCGCCCGCCGCCCCCGCGAGCGTGATGGCGATACCCACCCACGACCGACGGCCGTCGATGCGCGACGTCAGCCCCACGAGTGCGAGCATGATCGCCCACCCGGCCGACACGAAGAACAGGACCTCCGAGCCGGAAGGAGCGTCTGAGGCGCGCTGGGTCAGCACCAGCAGAGGTGCCGCCCACCACGCCGCGACCCCGCCGAGAGCGACAAGAGCGGCCTCACGCCGAGACGCCCTGAACGCGGTGACCGCATGGTGCCAGCCGCCCGCAAGCAGGATCGCCGCCGCGATCATGAACGGTACCGCTACGAGCACCACATCAGGTACCTGGTCCATGAGCACCGTGGAGAGCACGAACCATCCCGAGATGCCCGCCGCGCCGGCGGCAGCAGTGGCAGCTGCGGTTCTGAGCTCGTTCGCCTGCACCCTGGGTGACCCCAATCAATCGGGAAGGGCCGGGGCTTCGTGCTCCCCCGGCCCTTCCGACGTTATCAGACTCTGTGTGGAGTTGCGGTCCTACTTGTTGTGGCAGGACTCGCACACGCCACGGTTGTTGAGACGCAACAGCGCTGACGGCGTACCTGAGATGTACTGGTTGCCCATCTCGGTGGCGGCCAGGTTGTTGTCGGCCCAACCGGTCATCGTGGCCACGGTTCCGTGGGCACGGTGGCAGGTGAGGCACTCGATCCAGTCACCAGAGGTCTGCGCGCGGCCCGTCGCCGACTCGTCGAGCGAGTGAGCAAGCGGCAGGACACTGGCGGTGATCACCATCGACGCGGCGTCCGGTCCAGCGTATGCGCTGAGCGGGACGTTGATCGGGTGGCGATGACGCCTGCGCAGGCCGCCGCCCTCACCAGCGTTGTACGTGCTGGCCGAGGCGCGATACGGCGTACCGTCGGACTTGGTGAACAGCTCGTTGGCGTCACGCAGGTACGTGGTGTGACACCCGGCGCACCAACCGCTCATGCCCTTGGTGGTGTTCTCCGTGAGCGTGCCGGAACCGGCAGCGATCATGTCGTAGCCCTTGGCGTAGCGCGGCGTGGTGTAGTCCGGCTTGTAGTTGGGATACGCGGTGTGGAGGCGGAAGCCGCCAGCCGGCCAGCCGGTCTCGACCGACGACACGAAGCCGTCAGGATCGGGGTCGGTGCCGCTACCCACGTAGCCACCCACGTTGTTGCCGTTGACCTGGGCCTTGAGGATACGGTAGTTCGCGCTGCCGTGAGGATCGTGGCAGGTCGCGCAGTCCATCTTGATCTGGACCGACTCTCCCGCAGCCATCGTGGGCGACGTGGACGGGTTGCCGTCCGGATACGGGCTGTTGCCCGGAAGGCCGCCGCCGTAGGCGCCCCACGAGTCGCCCCAGTAGATGTGGCTCGACGTGACGGGTGCGTTGACCCACTGGCCGAGCGAGGTGTTGTACACCGGCATCCACTCGGTACCGCCACCGTTGAGCGTGGCGTCCTGGGAGCCGTACAGCGTTCCCTCGTACACACCTTCCTGGACGTTGGTGTCAGCACCCTGACCCGTGGCGTCGTGGCAGGCATAACAGAACTCAGACATCTTGGTCGCCGAGCTGACGAGCAGGGCGCTACGCTCGGTGCCCTTTCCGTCCCACGTGATCGAGCTGACCGAGGTGTGGGCGCGGTGGCAACCGGCGCACGCATCGGTGTCAGACACGTAGTTGCCGTGAATGGCGAAGTTGGCGCTGGCGACCGTAGGCACTACGAGCGCCGTGAGGGCGATGAGGGCGAGTGCAACAAACAGCTTTGTGGTCTTCATCTCGTCCTACACCTCCTCTCCGGTCAGAGCGGACGCTTCTTCGATGCGAGACCGCCGTGCGGACAGCGCGGCCAGACCGCCCACCACGAGCGTGGGGACGACCATGCGACCGGCCGAAAGCAGGCTGGAGGTCATCGGGGCGACGTGATCCTCGATGAACGGGTCAGCCTTGGGCGGGATGATGAGCGTCTTGCGGCTTGCCCAGAACATGGAGCCGTTGCCGGCCCAGTTCTTGGTGCCGGGAGCCACCGTGCCGGGGCCCCACACGAAGCCGTTGGCCGGGTCGTCCAGCCACGCCAGGATGTTGGCGCGGGTGTCCCACTTCATGGCCTTGGCAGGGCAGCTCGATACGCATGCCGGCTCGTGAGCGAGCTCGGGGACGATCGGGTTGGGCATCGCAGCGCCGGAGCTCAGGGTGAGATCCGTCACGTAGTTGCCCGAGGCATCCTTGCGAGCGCGAGTAGGCAGGGCATCCGTGCCAACAGTGGCGGGATCCCCGGCGCGACCGTGGCACAGCGTGCACTTGTTCATCCGATCAAGCCCCGCGTAGGTACCGGTCTCGTAGGCCTTGCCGACCTGCGGATAGCCACCACGCTGACACCCGATGACACACGGGTACTGCCCATCGACCGTCACGCATGCGCTCGGATCGCACAGGGCGTTGTTGACGCTGACGGCGCCGCTTGCTTCCTTCTTGATCGCATTGAGCGGGCAACGTCCGGCGCAGGGGGGATCAGGGCAGTGCCAGCAGGTGAAGCGCAGGAACGGACCCATGTCGACACGCTTCATGCTCTTGATCGCAAGACGCTGGCGCGCGTTGACGGTGGAGCGGGCGGGCTTCACATCGTTGATATCGGTGGGAAGCTTGAGCTTCCACTCGCGCTTGCAGGCGATAACGCAGCCGTTGCAGCGCATGCACTTGTCGAGATCCTGGAAGACAGCCATCACATTACTCATCGGTCACACCTCCCTACATCTTCTCGATACGGCACAGACAGGCCTTGTACTCAGGAATCGTGGTGTTCGCATCCATCGCATCGACGGTGAGGTCGTTGGCGCGAGAACCGGTCGACAGACCCTTCTCACCCCAGTGCCACGGAATGGCCACGACGCCCGCACCTACACGCTGGTTGCTCTGGAGACCCACACCCACGCGAGCGCGGAAGCCCGAACCGTAGGCGACAGGCTCGACGAACGCACCGGCGTTGTCAGTCACGCGGCGCGTGATGACGCGGACCATGTCGCCGTCCTTGATGCCCGCGGAGCGAGCGTCGACCGAGTTGATCTCGACCCACGGCTCCGGCTCGGCCTCGACGTTCCACCAGTTGTTACGGGTGATGGGGCCGCCCTGGAAGTGCTCGACGCACCGGATGGTGGTGAGAACGAGATTGAACTTCGTGGGGTCGGCCACGGGGTCACCGTAGGCGCCCAAGTTGGTACCGGCCGGCAGCAGGTTCTCATAGGTGCTGGCGACGAAGGTGCCCATGCTGGCGTCCGTGGTGGCGTTCTTGCCCCACGTGGCGACGAGATCGGTGCGCGGCGACTCGTACGGCTCGGTGTGCGACGGGAAACGTCCCGGCAGCACGTGGATCGCGGGAACGGTGCCGTCGGACTTGCGCGGCGTGTCGTTGAGGCGATGAACCGTGCGGTAGTTGAGCGCGTAGTCCAGAACACCGGTGAAGGTGGTCGTGAGGAACTTGGACACGTTCTCCGGCGTCACGAAGACGTCGTTCTGGTCACCGGGCACGTCGCCGTCGAACGTCGTGCTGCTGTTGTTGTTGTACAGCACGCGACGGTTGACGAGCCACGAGTAGCCCCAGTTCTTGTAGATCAAGTTGCCGTTCTTGCGAGCGACACGAGCGGGGTTGGCGGGGTCGCTGGCGTCCGTCGCAGTTGCGCCGACGTCGACCTTGATCCTCGACTTGGCGCGGATCCCGTTGGTGGGATACGAGACGCCGTTGATGACGACGGTCGAAGACCATCCGCCACCACGAGCGCCCTGAGCGCCGTCCTCGTAGCCGTCGAAGTAGATCCAGATGGTGCCGCCGTTGTTGAGCGAACCGACCATCTGCTTGTGGATGGCGACAGCGACGGTCTCGCAGTCGAACGCACTGCCAGGGGTCCATCCGTACTGAGCGCCGAACAGCTTGTCGTACGCGTTGGTCCAGCCGAGGCTGAGCGGGGCTGCGTTCCACACCGACTTGATGTGGCTGAACGCGTCGGGGGTCGCGCCATCGAGCGCGTAGGCGAACCTGAGCAGCAGCTCGATGTCGGACTTGCTGTTGCCGGCGGGCTTGCGGCCCTCGTAGCGCCACTGCAGGACACGACCGGAGTTGGTGGCGGAACCGGCCTCCTCAACGTGCGAGCACGCGGGGAAGAGGAAGGTCACGCCGGTGGGCTTGCGGTCGCAAGCGACGGTCTCGGTCTCGAAGATGTCGGTGCAGATGAGCGTGTCGAGCGCGCGAAGTCCCTCGCGTACCTTGCCCTGGTTGGGCTCGGTGACCGCGGGGTTCTGGCCCCACACGACCGCTGCGGTGATGTGACCGGCGGCCATCTCGCGGAACATCTTGATGTGGTTGTAGCCGTTACCCTTGGGCCACAGTGCGTAGATGGCGTCGAGGTTCGCCTGGTTCTCAGTGATCGCCGAGGCGTTGGTGCCCGCAGCGCTCGAGGTACCGCCGGTACGGAGCGCCGTATCCGAGAAGAAGGCCTTCGTCATGTTGAAGAAGCCCTTTTGCTGGATACCGCCGTTGCTGAACGTGTAGGCGCGCGTGTAATCGTTGCTGCCACCCGCAAGGGCGGTCATCGCATCCGCAACGGCCAGGCTCGCGCCCGTGCCGCCAAGCGTTGCGATGAGCAGCATGTTCGCCGCGACGGTCGCGTTGACGGCCGCTGCCACCTGGGCTGCGGTCGAGGTCACGACACCGCCGGCATCCGTGCCGAGGTTGACCGTGATGTCGTTACCGCTCACGGCGACCGACAGGGTCTGGTTCGCGCCGGCGTTGACGTGGGCGACGCGCAGGCTGTTGCCACCGGTGCCGCCGAAACGGGCGGTGTAGATGACCTGCTCGTCAACGGCTACGCCCACCGTGCGCGAAGCCTTGACCTTGACGTTGAGACGGTTGCCGAACAGGCCGTCCATGTAGGCGCCGAAACCGACACCCACACCCGGGTTGCCCGAGTAGGCGGGGATGTTGCCGTACAGCAGGCCCATGTCGGTCGAGCCCTGGACGTTGTGGATACCACGGAGAGCGTTGATGCCTCCGCCGCAACGACCCATGTTGCCGAGCAGCGTCTGGATGACCGCGAGCGACTTGACGTTCTGGCCGCCGGTGGTGTGCTGCGTGAGGCCCATGGCGTAGAGCCACGTGGTCGAACGGAACGCCGGGCTCTTGGGATCGTGAGTCACGGTGCCGTTGTAGCTGGCCATGCGGCTGTTCGCGATGAGCAGGTCGCCGACGAGCTTGATCTCGTCTTGCGTGCACCCGCAGATGTCAGCGGTGGTCGCGAGGTCGTACGCCGCGACGTGCTGCTGCAGCTTGCTGTAGACCGTGCCGGCCGCTTCCATACCAAGCGCATCCGCGTCGGGCATGCCCGCGGCGGTGGACTTGGGCAGGTTGCTGATGCCGCTGGTCGCGACGTCGCGACGCGCGTAGTCCACGTTGAGCGGCGAGGTGGAGACCACCTTGAACGTGGCGTCCGTGTACTTGGGCCACGTGATCGCGGTGCTCGTGCCGGCACCCGTGTCGTTCAGGTAGCTACGGGTGGTGGTCTGCTCGTGGTAGTTCTTCAGGCGGGCCTTAAGGGTCGGCAGGTCCGGGTCGCCCATGGCGGTACGGACAGCCGGGAACCCGGCCTGGTTGAACTGACCCGAGGTGGCGTTGATGAGGTAGTTCATCACGCCGTTGATGAACGCCTGGTTGGTACCCGGGCGGACACGGATGTAGTGATCCGCCTGCGCGGCAGTACGAGTCTTGCGGGGGTCGATGACGACGAGCTTCGCCTTCGGCTTCTCGCTCACGTACGGGTTGCCTGCGCGGTCGTAGATGACCTTGTACTTGCCGTTGGGCGTCACCGAGAAGGTGACCGGGCCGCTGGGGCCGGCAACCGTCACGGAACCCGACGCCGGAGCGGTCAGGAGCAGGTCTTCGCGTGCACGGTTGATGTGCGCCATGCAGGCGGGGTGATTCTCGGACGGGTTGGCACCGAACGCGACGACGAGGGTCGCGTTACCGATGTCCGTCCAGTTGTTGGTCATCGAGCCACGAGCGAATGCGGCGGCCAGACCGGCCACCGTGGAGCTGTGTCATATACGAGCCTGATGCTCGACGTTGCTCGTGCCGAAGTCCGCGATCAGCTTGCGATACAGGTAGTTCGGCTCGTTGTTCATGTGCGAGGAGCCGAAGAACGCGATCGACTTGCTGTTGTAGTTGTTGCCGGCGTTGACCGCACCACGAGCGGTGGTCAGCGCGGCCGCGGCCTGGTCCATCGCGGTCTGCAGGTCCATCGGCTGCCACGGGTCGTTACCCGTGCGCTTCCAGGCGATGCCGTTGGGGTACCCTGCGGTGTCGGCGAGGAACACGTCGTTGACCGGGTGGTGGCCCCCATAGGCCGCCAGTTCCGGATCGTTGAGGTTCCACGCGCCGATGCGACGCGGGTTGGTGACCAACTGGAGCGAGCCGGCGCCCTTCGCGCACAGACCGCCCGAGTTGAACGGCGACTCGAAGTCGCCATAGATGTCGACGACTTTGCCGGTGGCATTGTCCTTGACGACGCGCTGCCCGCAGCTCGCCGAGCAGTACGGACACGTCGTCGGAGTGATCGTGTAGCCTGCCACGCCTTCGTATGCCGAGGCCTTCTCGGCATCGAAAGCGAAGTCGAGGCCGCAACCGACCACCGCTGTGGCAGCAGCGGTCGTCTTCAGGAAATCACGCCTGCTGATTCCCGAGGACGGCTGCCCGGTGTCCCTAGTTGCCATTCCTCGTTCCCTTCCAATGGGTGTCTTGCAAGCCAAACTGGGAGCTCCCACCCTTCAGGGCGATGCGCGACAGCAGTTGGAGCCACCCCTCCTTTCGAGACGAAACACTGCGTCGGCGAGAGCGAACAACAAAAAGACCGGGACACGGAACAGCCTTCGGCTGATGCCATGCACCGGTCGTAGTACACATATGCGACGAGCCTCCCTTACCCCGGGAAAAGCAGAACACACGACCCGTTAGTGCGCCGGTGAGCCGTAGCCGTTCTGCCGCGATCCCCTTTTCAAGCGCGGGAGGCGCCCGGGTTTCCCCGGTACACCCTATCGGCCCGACGACCTTGGCTTTCGCTGTAGGTCAGGGGGGCTCGGAGACCGTCATATGCGGTTGTGTCAATGTGGTTCGCATGCAGCCTGCCGGGGCCCACACGCTCCCTTGTAACACGCGTTACAAGAGCCACGGTTCAGAGCGTACTCCTCGCACAAATGTGCGTCAATCAGTGAGGCCTCTCAGGATTCATCAGCCTCTGTTCAGGTAGTCCTCGCGGAACTCCTCGAAGTCGAGCGCGCGCAGCTCCGCGAGCACGGCGTGACGCCTCAGCTCACGGCTCTCGGTAGCGAGACCCTTCTCGCGTGATGCCATCGCCAAGAGAATCGACTCACGCTCGTCTACCTCGAGCTTCGCGCCGATCGCTCGCGCGTCGGACTCAGAGTGCTCTTCGAAGTCGATGAGGTCGACAAGCGCGATCTCCTCGGCGATCCGTCCTTCGTAGAGCGGACGATCCTCAAGGGGCGCGACGAGCCTCAGGCGGCGGCGCTCATGGACAGCCCGCACCGCTCCGGCCTCGACGAGCGCATCCACGAAGTCAGGCGTGACCACGAAGCGCGTCTTGCGCAGCAGCAGCAGGAACGGCAGCAAGAACAGCGGCGACAGGCACGCGAGCCACCCCAGGGGCGACGACGGCACGGGCACCGCGGGAGCGGCCGCGACAGGCCAGCCCCACACCTGGACCTGGTTGTTGTCGCGGTCCGTGATGTAGATGCGGCCGCGCGAGTCGTCGAGCGCGATGTCGTTGGGATAGTTGAACTGGCCCGGCCCGAAGCCCTGGCTGCCGAACTGCGTGATGCGCTCGCCCTTGAGCGAGTAGATGTCCACCGCATGAGCGAGCGCGTCGACCGCGTAGAGCCGTTGCTTCGCGTCGATGGCGATACCGCGCGGCACGCCGGAGGTGTCGACAAAGCCCTTGAACTCGCCTTGATCGTCAAAGACCTGGATACGGCGGTTGTCACCGTCGGAGACGAAGACGCGCCCGTCCTTGGAGATCGCGATGCCGTTGGGGAAGTAGAACCCGCCGGGCGAGTCATCGAGCGCATTGGCCTGAACGGTCTTGCCAAAGGTGACCGTCCTACTTCCCTCGCTCGTGAAGTAGTGAACGCGGTGCTTCATGGTCGCGCCGACATCGGTGATGCGCGGCTCGCCGTTCGAGGTCAAAGCGATGGCCAGCGGGGTCCACTCGAGCTTCTCGTTCTTGGGAGTGAAGCGTCGCTTGAACTTGCCGTCGAGATCGAAGACGAAGACGGCGCGGTGGCGTCGGTCGGTCACCCACACCTCGGAGTCGGTCACCCAGAGGTGTACCGGGTTGCGCAGCACGTCGCCGCCCACCTTGTTGAACGACGCGAGATAGCGGCCGTTCGCAGTGAAGATGCTCACGCGACGGCGACCGAAGTCGACCACATAGACGCGGCGGTCCGGACCGATCCCGATTCCCACGGGGCGCTGGAGCTGGTTCGCTCCCCTGCCGGAGAACGAGAACAGGTACTCCGGAGGCTGCACAGCGGCCTTGGGCTGCTCCACCTGCAGTGAGGGAAGTCGCCTGTTCTGAACGAAGTAGTACGTGGCGTAGGAAAGCAGCGCCAGAAGAATCAACAGCACGATCAACAGCACGATCCGCCGACGTCGCTCACGCGGGGTGAGGCCACGCCCGCGGCCGGCCGACGACCTGCGAGTCACATCAGTGTCAGGAGCCATCATCCACTCGCTTCAGGCCGGCCTTCGCGGAGGCGTTGTCAGGTTCGAGAGCAAGGACTCGCTTGTACCAGGCGACAGCGCGCTGGTTTTGCTTGAGCTCCTCATAGGTCCGAGCCACAAGTAGCGACGCCTCGACCGAACGCGGGTCGATGGCGGCCGCGATTCGGCCGGCCTCAAGGGCCTTGGCCGGCTCGCTCTTCAGGTACTTCTTCGCCTCGGCGAGCCGATCGCTGAACGGGCCGAGCTTCTCGAGCGCCTTGACCGGGAGGTCGACGGCCGGCGCGGCATCAGCGCTTCGGCGGAAGTACTCGGCGGCGTCCGCCTTCTTGCCGTCTTTGAGCAGGAGATTCCCGTAGTCGTAGTTCGCCTCGGGCATCTTGGGGTCGAAGAGCAGTGCGTTTTGGAGGGAATCGCGGTAACCGTCCTCGAGCCCCAACTCCCGCAGTGTCACGGCAAGCGCGTAGTGGGTGTCGGACGCGTCGCGACGGTAGCGGAGCGCCTGCTTGAGCTCGCCCGCCGCCTCCTCGTAGCGCTTCTGCTCCATCAGCGAGATGCCCAGATAGTGATGCGCGATCTCAAGTGCGGTCTCCGCACCCTTCGAGTCATCGCCGGCCAGCAGCTCGATGATCTTGCGGTAGTAGTTCTCACCCGTCTTGTACTGCTTTTGCTTGAGCGCGATGAACCCGAGGCCCGAGAGCGCCGGGACGTAGTCCTTGTTCACCGACAGGATCGCCTTGTACTGGGCGACCGCGTCGTTGTCGCGCGCCCCCACGGCGTAGGCCTGCGCGAGATTCATGCGGGTTGGGAGGTCGTTGGGGTTCGCCCGCACCTTGGCCTCGAGATCCGCGATCGCGCGAGCCGCCGGCGTGCTGGCCACCAGCGCACGCTTCGAGGCCCACACGGAGTAGCCGAGATAAGCGCCAAGGATGATGACGAGGGCCGCGACGGCGATGATGACGGCGTCGAGTGGCCGCACTCGTTTGAGATCGAGCACGCGAGCTCCCTTACGCGGTTGATGAGCGCCGAGAGTCTGCCGGGACCCTGTGATCGGCGCACTGCATTTCACTCTCAGTCTGGTGATGCCCGTACTTTGTGTCAATTGTTACATAGTCACGAACACACAGACTCCACGAAGTGGCGTCACAGGTTCATGTTGTTGTGACACCTGATACACAACTGGGCGCCGGGCCACGGTGCGATCTGACGGTTGAGGTAGTCGACAGACCCGTGGCAGCCGTAGCACAGTCGAACGTCATGCCCTGCAGCAGCGAGATCGCTGCCACCCATGTTCTGCGTGGTCGAAGCAGGCCCGAAGCCGATGTGACAGTCGTCGCACGTGTAGGGCTTGCCCTTCTTCTTCGCGACGTTGAAGTGTACGGCGTGCTCCGCGAAGGACTTCTGCTGGATCGAGGTCGCGGGCTTCTTCTGCATCTCGGGATGACACCCTGTGCCCGTGGGCTTGGGCGTGCAGTTGGCCGCGGTAAGCTCTGCGCGTTGCACAGTGTTGTGGTGGCACTTCTGGCAGCGGCTGCGGTCCGTGTGGCAGACGTTGCAGTCCGAGGCCGGAATGCCGGGTGCCGGCTTGTGGTTCTCTATCCACCCCACCGGGTGCGGCATGACCGTCTTGTGGCAACGCTTGCACGACTGGTCCGTGTGGCAGGAGCCGCACGCGCCGTCGCCCGCGAGGTACATCGACCCGTGACCCGTCCGCCAGGTGGCCTTGCGGTGATCGGTGGGGATGACGGGCTTGCCGGGTGCGTTGGGGCTCACCTTGAGGCCACGGTGACAGCCCACGCAAAAGTCGCTGGGGTGACACATCGCGCAGTACTCAGGCTGCTGGTCGGCCATCTTCTTGTGGTCGCCCTTGACGAAGGCCTTGGTGTGATTGGCGGGTTTCAGGTTGAACTTCTTGGGGTGGCAGCGATCGCACTCCTCGGTGGCGACCTGGCCCTGCCCGTTGTGCCTCAGCCCGTGGCAGCGATAGCACGACAGCATGTCAGGCCGCTGTGCACCGTTCTCGTTGTGCGGGAACGACTGGTGGCACGCCTCACAGCTGTAGTTGCGGCGAAGGTGGTCTGCGTGGGCGAAGATGAGCCGGCCCGGGGTGATGGCGTCGAGGTCAGGGTGGCAGTAGACGCACTGCGACATGCTGACCTTGCCCTCGGGATACATCTTGATGGAGGGCCCTGCGGGGCGCGGGTAGAGGATCGAGTGATAGGCGTTGGGCATCTTGGGCACGCCGGGGGCTTCCTTGGCGTGGCACTTGTCGCAGTCCTTGGGCGCATCGTGGCACATCATGCAGCTGTTGACGCCCACGCGGTTGCTCGCCTCGACGTGCGGCTTCTTCGCCCAGTCCTTGGTGTGCGTGCTGGGGCGCAAGTCGAATGAGGGCGTGTGGCACGCGCGGCATTCGCTTGTCGCGAGCTCGCCCTGCGGGCCGTGCTTGACGCCGTGACAGGCGAAGCACTGCTCCATGGGCACCTTGTCGGTGTTGCCGCTTTGGTGCGGCAGGCGGTCGTGGCACCCGTCGCAGCTCACGAGGAGATGGTTTCCGTGGCTGAAGACCAGGCCGGGCTCGTTCACCGTGCCGATGTTGAGGTGACACGGTGCGCACTGGGCGAGCTCGGTGACCGGCGCCGCGGTATCGATGACCTGCTCGGATGCGGCGTCACTGAAACGGGCGGACGCAAGCAGGAAGGCGGCCGCGAGCACGATCGCGGCCACCCCCCATACAAAGTACCGTCTGTCGATGCGGCGCTTCACGCGAACCGCGCATCTCCTCACATGTCGTGGAACGAGTCCTCAGGCTATCCGCCCGTGATGCTCGCGATCAGTTTTCGAAGCGGGTTCTTCTCGGCCTCTTCGGCCTTGGTGTGAATGAACTTCGCGTCCTCCGCCGTGAACTGCTGCGAGGACTCGTGGCACCCGGTCTGACCGCACGTCGCGCCCACGTTGACGGGGCTGACGCTCGACTCCTTGCTCGCCTTGGGGAGGATCTTGTGGCTGCTGTGGCAGTCCCAACACGCGGGAGCGTCGGCAGCACCCTCCTTGTAGGCACGTCCATGATAGTAGTCATCATACGTGTCGTACGCGTCGCCGTGCTGCTTGCAGCGCGAACACACGCGATACGACGCCATGTGCATGCGCTCCTGAGCGAGCTTGTCGCCCTTGAGGCTCGCGATGTAGTGACCGCCGTGGCACGACGCACAGGTGGCGGCGTCGTAGTTCCCCTTGCGGATCTGCTCGGCGTGGACCGAGAGGTCGTACTTGTCCACCGGCTCGCTCAGGCGCTTGTCCTTCTGAGTCTTGTGGCAGTCCGCGCACGCCTGGCCCGCGTTGATCGACCACAGCTGTGACGCCTGAGGCTTGTCGTCGTAGCGATAGTCGGGGTGGCACTGCTGGCAGGTGATGTCTTGGTGGGCCGACTCCTGGACGCCGCCGACCTCGAAGGACTTGATGCCGCCCGAGGACTGCTTGGTCAGGGCCGCGTTGCCGTGGCACGCGAGGCAGCCGTCACCGGCGTTGTAGTCCCAGCTCTTGGGGCTCCACACGACGCCCTCGGCATCGTGGCACTCGGTGCACGACTTGGGCTCGTGGCACATCGCGCACTTGGTGTTGAACTCCTTGTTCGCAGGACCCACGTGCTCGGTACCCGCCCACCCGAAGGTGTGGAAGGAGGGGCGCAGGCGCTCCTTGGGAGTCACGTGGCATGCGTCGCACTCGCCTGATGCGATCGAGCCCATGGGGCCGTGGCGCAGGCCGTGGCAGTCGAAGCAGCCCTTCATCGTGGGGCGCTCGATGGTGGTGTCAGGACGGTGCGGGAAGCGCGGGTGGCAGCTGCTGCACGCGACCAGCTGGTGATAGCCGTGCTGGAAGTTGATCGCGGACGAGTAGTTCTTCGTCTTGGCGATGTTGCCGTGGCACGTCTTCGTGCAGGCATCCTTGTAGACCGGCGTGTTCTGGAGCTGCTGATAGAGCTGCTCGAACGACAACTCGCTCGGCTGGCTGGCGGCGTATGCTACGCCGCTCGTGAGAACCGCAAGAAACGCGGCTCCCGCCAGCGCGAGGGCGAGCAGCCTGCCGGGGCGTGCTCGAAACCTTGGCGCCATCTCGTCTTACCCTTCTCCCTTTGCGAGGCCAACAGACCGCGCGCTTGCTAGTTGAACCATGACGACACAGTCTCGAGTGCCGACTGGTAGAACGCGACCAACGGGTTGTCTTGCATCTCGTCTTTGCGACCGTGGATGAACGCGGCGTACTCGATGAACTGGGTCTGCTGCTCCAACACGTTGATGTGGCAGCCCTCTTGCCCGCATGTCTCCACGATGTGCTGCTCGTTGACCATCGAGCGCTTGTCGGCGGCGGGCAGGATCTCGTGCGTGCCGTGGCAGTCCCAGCACGCAGGTGCATCCGGTGCGCCCTCGCGATACGCGGCTCCGTGGTAGTAGTCGGCGTAGCTGTCCGACTGCTTGGTGTGACAGCCGCCGCACACCTTGATCCCCTGGTCCTGATACGCGAGGCGAGCCTCGGTGTCGTTCTTCGATGGGATCGCGTGGCTACCGTGGCAGTCGCCACAGTAGGGCACGTAGAGCGGCTTGCCCTCGGCCTGTCGGCCTGCGACCGTCTGGCTCTCGGTCTCACCGGGACGCGGCGCCGGGGAGTGAGCCCCGGAGGCGTAGTCCGTGAACTGCGGCTGGTGCTGCTTGCAGTTCTTGCAGGCGAGCTTCGCCGTGGCGCGCCAGTCGTCGCCGCTGGCGACGTTCTCGTGCGGCGTCTCATAGGCGAAGTCCACGTGGCAGCCCGAGCAGACCGTGTTCACGTGTGCCGAGGCGTCGAGCTCCGCTTGGTCAACGTAGAGCGAGACCGTGCTGTCCCCGCTGGGCTTGACCAGGTTCTTGTCGCCGTGACACACCTGGCACCCCGACTTGCCCGCCGTGGGCAGGGTGAAGTCGAAGTCATAGGTGCGCGTCGCGGACTCGGACGACGTGGTGGTGGCTGACGTGACCGCGAACGCGGCAGGGGCGATCATCCCTGCCGCGATCACCGCGAGAAACGCGGCTATGGCCAGTCGGCTACGCACGTGTCGATGTCCTTCGCTACGCGTGGTCAGCCGAGGCGTAGGCCGGAGCCGGCTCCTCGGAATGGTCGTCGTGATCGTCGTGGCCACCCTCGCCGTGGTCGACGTGGCGGTCGAACATGCTGAGCCCGAAGAAGTCCAGGAACGCCGGGAAGTCCTCGGTGACCGAGAGGTACACGTGCACCGTGGTCAGGATGATGAACAGCCAGTTGATGATGTAGTGGGTGGTGCGCACCCAGAAGATGCCGCCGGAGCCCAGGAGCATCGCGGCGAAGTCGTAGAGGCTCTTGTCCACGAGCGGGAAGTCGACACGCCACAGCATCAGACCGGTGATGGCCTGCAGGATGAGCAGCGGCACGAACAGCGTGTAGGTGCCCTTCTGCATGACGTTGTACTTGCCCAGGTGGGGCTTGGAGGGCTTCACGAAGATGTAGTACTGCACGACCTGCGGCATGGTGGTGATGTCGCGCTTGTTGATCGCGAACTCCTTGTAGTCACGCTGCCGAGAGGCGAACGCGTACCACAGTCGCCACACGAGGTTGATGATCACGATGACCATGAACACGTAGTGGACGACACGCATGGGCGTGCGGTCGAACTGGGGGAAGCGGATGAGCATGCCCGAGACGCCGAGCATGATCATGCTGAACACGTGCTGGAAGTGCAGGAACTTGGGCAGGAACGGCGGGTGGCTGTCGTGATGCGGCCACGCCCATTCCTTGCCGAAGCGGCGCTTCGCACGCCCCGTGAGGATGTTACCGACGAAGTGTCCCGACAAGGCCAGTACCATGAGTACGTAGACCGTGACGAACACCACATCCAGCCAGACATTGAGCTGCGTCAGCGTCATCAGCTGACACCCCCTACTCCCGATCGCGCCCGTGCTTCGAGCAATGGTCCCCTCTTCAAGCGTAGCGCGTGTGCGCGACCGTGACGCTGTCCGGACGTCACGGAGAACTCTTGAAAGGGCTTGTAACAGCAGTTACGAGCAGGATACGGGCGGGTACGGTGTGAAGTCAACGAACCCACCCCCCTACACGTCCTCGATCTGCGTGCGATTGACGACCTTCAGGCCCGCCCGCTCGAGGTAGCGCTCGGCCCTTTCGAGCTCTTCGGGCGGGATGCGCAGCGCGATACCGCACATCGCGCTCAAGACGGCCGGGGCCGGGATAGGGACGACGTCGACGCCCATGTCCTCGAGCAGTGCCTCGGCATCGAGCACCTCGTGGGTGGAGGAGAACCCCAGCACCTCGAAGATGCGCCGCTCGCGCGCGCTCACGAGAGCTCCCGCGAGAGCGTCCGGATCGCGTCGAGCACGATGTCGATGTGCTCGTCGGTGTTGCCATAGCCCACGCCAAACCTCAGCGCGCCGGTATCGAGGGTACCCACGCTTCGATGCGCCCACGGGGCACAGTGCAGACCCGCGCGAGCCGCGACCCCATACGAGCGGTCAAGGGCGAACGCCAGCCTGTCCGCGTCGATCGAGTCATGCACCACCGAGACGACCGGTACGCGCGCCTCGTGGGGCTCGGGGCCCAGAACACGGAAGCCGGGAACGTCGAGCAGCCCCTCGTGCAGGCGTCGGGCGAGCCGGGCCTCCTCGGCGCGCTGGGCTGCCGCGTTGGCTCCGAGCCACCTGACGGCGGCGCCCAGCCCCAGGATGCCGGGGGTGTTGGGCGTGCCCGCCTCGTAGCGGTCGGGGCGCACGGTGGGCTGGAGCGGGAGCTCGGAGTGGCCCGAGCCCGTGCCGCCGGCGACGAGCTCGCGAGGCTCGCAGTGCGCAGCCAGGTAAAGCAGACCCACACCTTGCGGGCCGAGAAGTCCTTTGTGGCCGGCGCACGCCCACGCGTCAGCGCCCAGCTTGGCGAGGTCGACGGGCAGATGCCCGCCCGCCTGGGCGCCGTCGACGAGCATCAGCGCACCGGCGTCGTGAGCGATGTCTGCGAGGTCGGCCACGGGCTGTATCGCTCCGGTGACGTTTCCCGCGTGCTGGCACACCACCGCGCGGGTGGGCGCGGCGCACACGGCGGCCTCGACCTCGTCGGGATCGACGACGCCGGCCTCGTCGGTGTCGACGACGACCACCTCGACGCCGCGCGCGGCAAGCACGTTGAGCGGCCGGGCGACGGCGTTGTGCTCGGCGGAGCAGGCGACCACGCGGTCACCGGGTCCGATGAGGCCGTACAGCACGAGGTTCATCGCCTGCGTGCATCCCGGCTGGAACGACAGGTCCTTGGCGTCACTCACGCCCAGGAACGCCGCGACGTCCTTGCGGGCCGCGTGGATCGCGCGGCCGGTGTCGAGGGCGAGCCGATACGCGCCGCGCCCCGGATTGCCGCCAAAGCTCGTGAGCGCATCAGCCACGGCCGAGACGACCTCGGGCGGCTTGGGGTACGACGTCGCGCCGTGATCGAGGTAGATGAGCGGGGCGTGCGGATGAGCGGCCTGGGGCGTCATCGGCTAGCCGTGCCCCCCGCCCGCGATCATGTCGGCCGCGTGCTCGAGCTGGTCGGCCACGAAGCCGAAGCACTCGCGGGCCGCCTTCTCGGAGCCCGGGAGGTTGATGATGAGCGTGCGGCCACGCTGGGCCGCGGTGCCGCGCGAGAGCATGGCGCGCTTGGTGACGCGCAGCGACTCGGCGCGCAGGTGCTCGCCGATGCCGGGCACCTCGCGCTCGGCGACGTCACCGGTAGCCTCGGGGGCGACGTCGCGTGGGCCGAGACCGGTGCCGCCGCAGGTGAGCACGACGTCGGCCTCCTCGATGTCGCACATCTCCATGAGCGAGGCGGCGATGCACTCGCGGTCATCGGGGCAGACGTGGTACGAGACCACGAGCCAGCCGCGCTCTTCGACAAGATCGATGAGCGCGCGGCCGGCGGTGTCCTCGGCCTCTCCGCGCGAGCGGGTGTCCGAGCAGGTCAGCACGCCTACACGAAGTTCTGCCACCGTGACGTCACCCCTTCTGTGCGGCCTCGACCTTGCGGCATTCGTTGGCCGAGCGCACCTCTTCGGACTGTGCGAGCGAGTCCTCCGGCGAACGATCGCACGATCCGTCGCCCAGGCTCACGATCTCTATGGTATCGCCAACGGCGACCTCGCCGGGCGTGCGGACCACGGCGAAGACACCTTCGCGCGGCATGACGCAGTCGCCGGCCTGGTAGTAGATGGCGCACTTGGTGTGGCAGACCTTGCCCACCTGGCTGATCTCGAGCACCGCCTCATCGCCGATGCGGACGATCGATCCCACCGGCAACGTCATCACGTCGACGCCTTGGGTGGTGATGTTCTCGGCGAAGTCGCCCGGTCCCACGTCGAGCCCCTTGGCGACCATCTCGTCGATGGACTCGAGCGCCAGCAGGGAGACTTGGCGGTGCCAGTCGCCGGCGTGGGCGTCGGTGTCGAAGCCTCGGTCGAGCACCAGGGTGCCACGCTCGAAGCGCTGCTTGCGCACCGTCTTCTTCTCGGAAAGGTTGACCGAGACCACCGTGCCGGTGGTGCCGGGGGTGTTGGAGAGCGTCATCGCGATTCCTCCTCGCGGGTCCACGTACCTGACTTGCCGCCTTCTTTGCGCTCGAGGCGCACGTCGGTGACGACCATACCGCGGTCGACGGCTTTGCACATGTCGTAGATGGTGAGGCCGGCCACCGATGCGGCGGTGAGCGCCTCCATCTCGACGCCGGTCTTGCCGTCGGTCTGCGCCGTGGCGGTGATCGCGACGCCGTGCCGCGGCCCGTGGCTGGGCACGAGCTCCACGCTCACGCGGGTGAGCGAGAGCGGGTGGCACAACGGGATGAGATCACTCGTGCGCTTGGCGGCCATGATGCCGGCGACGCGGGCGACCGCGAGCACGTCACCCTTGGCGGCGGTGCCCTGCGCGATCATCTTGAGCGTGTCGTGGGCCATCTCGACGAACCCCGAGGCGACCGCGGTGCGATGCGTGACCGCCTTGTCGGCGACGTCGACCATGTGCGCGTGGCCCGCGTCGTCGAGGTGCGTGAGGCGCGGGGCCTGTGCGTCCGTGCGTGACTCCTCGGACATGCGTCAGCCTCCTATCTGGGACATCTTGCGGTCGGTGCCCACCCGGTCATGGTGGTTCTCGGGCTTGGCGCGAAGCGCGGTGCGGATGAGCTCGTGCACGTCGTCATCGGTGCCCTCGCGCAGTGCCGAGCGCACGTCGAACTCGACGTCGGAGAACAGACAGGGACGCAGCATGCCGTCGGCGGTCAGGCGCAGGCGGTTGCACTCGGCGCAGAAGTGGTGCGAGAGCGGCGAGATCACGCCCACCGTGCCGCGCGCGCCTTCGAAGCGGTAGTAGCGCGCAGGGCCCCACCCGCCGGGCGCCTCGTCGCGATCGATCGCGAGCAGCGGGCCCAACCCGGCGGCCTCGCCCTGCGCCGAGATCTGCTCAAGCACCTCGTCGCTGGGGACGGTGTCGGCGCGGGTCCAGCCGCCTTCCACGCCGCCCTCGGCATGGCAGCCGCTGCCCTCCTCGGCTTCACCCACCGGCATGTACTCGATGAAGCGCACGTGCAAGGGCCGCTCGACGCTCATGCGCGCGAAGCCCAGCAGGTCCTGTGCGAGCCTGCGCACCACGACCACGTTGAGCTTGACCGGGTCGAAGCCCGACTCGAACGCCGCCTCGATACCATCGAGCGCCGCGGTGATGTCGCCGCCCCGCGTGATCGCCGAGAAGACCTGCGGGTCGAGCGAGTCGAGCGAGATGTTGACGCGCTTGAGGCCCGCGGCTGCGAGCTGGGGCGCGAACGAGCGAAGCAGGGTGCCGTTGGTGGTGAGCGCGACGCTCTCGACGCCCACGTCCTCGAGCAGTGTGCGCACGAACTCGGGCACGCCTCGGCGCACGAGCGGCTCACCGCCGGTGAGGCGGATCTTGGAGATGCCCTCGCCCACCGCCACGCGGACCACACGCTCGATCTCCTCGTAGGTGAGGATGTCTGCGGGCGGCTTCCATGCGACGCCATCGGCAGGCATGCAGTAGACGCAGCGAAGGTTGCAGCGGTCGGTGAGCGAGATGCGCAGGTAGTCGATGCGCCTGCCGTGTGCGTCAGTCGCCATGCGGGCCACCTCCCAAGAAGCGTTCCTGGATGAGGTCGGCCACCGGCGCGGCGTCATCGAGCCCGAAACGCGGCACGCCGTCGCAGTCGATCTCGTCGTTGTCGGTCACGAGGGCGATGAGCTCCTCGGCCGCGCACACGAGCTCATCGGAGCGGGCTCGGCGGGAGACCTCGATGCGGTTGGTCCCCTCGCGCTTGTAGCCCTCCGTGATCAGCAGATGCGACCCGGAGTCGTGGGCGACGCGCGCGAGCTCGGGCAGCGTCATCTCGCTCGCGACCGAGGAGACCAGGCTGAAGCGCGTGGGAGACGAGACCATGGTGGTCACGGCCCCCGCACGCGCGTGGCGCCAGGAGTCCTTGCCCGGCGTGTCGACGTCGTAGTCGTGGACGTGGTGCTTCACGGTCGCGACGCGCACGCCGCGCGACGCGAGCTCGCGGATGAGCTTCTCGAGGAAGGTCGTCTTGCCGGAGTCGCCCTTCCCTACCACCGATACCACGGGGACCGTGTTCGGTTGTGGTGTCATGCCCTACCCCAGTCTCTCGGCTAGAAGCAGCCGAGGTCGCAGTTGTGGACGCGGATGCCCTGCAGGTCCGCAGCGGCGCCGGCGACCTTGTACGGCACGCCCTTGTCCTCGGCGTACTTGCGCAGCACGGGGCACGTGATCTTGCCGTCGATCGCCTTGGCGGCGACCTCGGCCTTCATCTCGTCGGTGACCTGTGCGACCCAGCGCGGGTCGAGCTCCTTGGGTCCCTTGTCGCTCATGGTGTGCCCTCCTCCATATCGAGCCGCACGCACTCCACCTGAGTGCCCGCGGGAAAGACGCCTTCACCTTGCGGAAGCACCACGAAGCAGTTGCCCCGGTGGGCTGCCGTCAGAAGCGCCGAGGACTGACTGTGCGGCAGTGAGGCCACGTAGCCTTCGGCGGTGGCCTCGACACGCCCGCGCAGGTAGTAGCGGCGGTCCTGCTTCTTCTTCACGTCGTGGCCCAGAACGGCGCGCGTCACCGGCCGGTCTATCGCCGAGAACCCCTGCATGAGCCTGAGCGCCGGGCGCACGAAGATCTCGAAGCCCACGTAGGTGCTGGTGGGGTTGCCGGGAAGCCCGAAGAACGGCACGCCGCCGATGGTTCCCAGCGTCTGCGGGTTGCCGGGGCGCATCATGACCTTGCAGAAGGTGAGCTCGCCCAGCTCTTCGAGCACCGGTTTGACGTAGTCGAAGTCGCCCACGCTCACGCCACCTGACGTGACGATGAAGTCGCACTCGGCGGCGGCGCGCGTGAACGCCTCGCGCGTGGGCTCGAGCTCGTCGATCACGATGGGATAGCGCACGGGGATCGCACCGGCCGCCATGACCTGCGCGGCGATGGAGTAGCTGTTGGAGTTGCGGATCTTGCCGGGGCCGGGCAGCTCGGCGACCTCGACGAGCTCGCTGCCGGTGGAGATGATCGCGACGCGCGGGCGGCGAAACACCGGCACCTCGCCGTGGCCGGTGGCCGCGAGCAGACCGATCGCCGCAGGTCCGATGACCTCGCCCGCGAACAGGACCTCGTCGCCGGCGCGCACCTCTTCGCCGCGCCGCCTGATGTGCTCGCCAAAGGTTGGCTCGAGCTCGAACGCGACGCTCGACCCGATGCCGCCGTCGCCGCTCAGCACGTGCGTGCGCTCGACCATCACCACCGAGTCCGCACCGGCGGGCACGGGTGCGCCGGTCATGATGCGCGCCGCCTGGCCCGCACCCACCTCGCCCTCCCAGTAGTCGCCGGCGCCGATGTGGGCAACGACCTCGAGGGCGATGGGAGCATCCTCGGTCGCGCCGGCGAGATCTGCCGCGCGCAGTGCGAACCCATCCATCGCCGAGTTGTCGAACGGCGCGACGTCGATGTCGCTTGCCATGGGCTGGGCGAGCACGCGGCCCAGCGAATCGAGCAGGGCGACGCGCTCGATCTCGAGACGGCTCACGCGCTCGAAGACGAGCTCACGAGCCTCTTCGACGGTCATGACCCGGGTCATGCTCAGTCCTCCTCGGGCACGAGCACCCGCTCGGGGCGCGTGTAGACGGTGAGCTTGCCGCCGCGCACGTAGCCGGCGAGCGTGATGCCCAGCGAGTCGGCCAGATCGGCGGCGAGATCGGTGACGGCGCTTCGCGAGGCGGCCACGGGCACGCGTGCCTTGGCGGCCTTGACCGCCATCTCGTAGGAGATGCGACCCGTCGCGACCAGGACCGTGTCGGTGGTCGAGATGCCGTCGAGCCAGGCTCGGCCCAGCACCTTGTCGATGGCGTTGTGGCGACCCACGTCCTCGCGCGCAACGAGCAGCACGCCGTCTTTGCCGATGCCGGCGGCGTGCATGCCGCCGGAGTCGCGATACATGGTGGCCGCGTCGGCGAGCTCGCGCACGAGCGCGTAGACCTCGGCGGCGGTGACGGTGAGGTCCGACTCGACCGGGGCCAGTCCGCGCGCGTGGCCCACGCTCGAGAACGTGACGCCCTTGCCGCAGCCGCTGGTGAGGTAGCGCGTGCGCTCCGACAGGTCCGCCGGGACCTCCTCGGCGGTGGAGACCCATACGAAGCCGCGCTTGGCGTCGTGGTCCGCACCCAGGAACGCCGAGCGGTCCGAGAGCAGCCCCTCGGAGAGCAGGAAGCCCACGGCGAGCTCCTCGAGGTCGCTGGGGGTGGCCTGCACGGTGGCGACCTCGGCGTCGTTGAGCACGATGGTGACCGGCCGCTCGCTGGGCATGGTGCGCGCCCGGCGCGTGGCGACCTCCACCACCTCGAGCCTGCGCTCGCGCTTGGGCTCGACGGCCTCGCGGGCCTCCGCGAGATCTGCCGGTGTGTTGACGTTCACGAGTGAGCGCAGGTCCGGGTCCGCGCCACGCAGCGCATCGACCGGCACCTCGATCACGGTGACCTGCGGGAAGAGCGCCACGAGGCGGCGGCGTCCGGTGTCGAGCACGTCGCGCGCGGGGCCGAGGCAGGCCGCGACGCGGTAGAGCGCCAGCAGCGGCTCGGGTCCCTTGTCGGTGACGGGCACCACGACATCGGCGCCGTCGCGCAGGTCCCACAGCGCACGGATGATGCCGGGCTCGAGGTGGGGCATGTCGGCGGCGACGGCGAGGATCCACTCCTGGTCCGCCTGGGCGAGCGCGCTCACCAGACCGCCGAGCGGACCTTGGTAGGCGACCTCGTCGCGCACCACGCGCACGCCCGCGGGCAGACCCGCGTCGTCGAGGACCTCGGGACGGTTGGTGACGACGATGGTGGACTCGCAGACCTCGGCCACCACGTCGCAGACGCGCGCCACGAGGGTGCGGCCGTCAAGCGCGAGCAGGGTCTTGTCGACGCCCATGCGCAAGCTGCGCCCGCCCGCCAGCACGGCGGCGGTCACCGGGAGTCGCATGGTCGAATCCGTAGCCACGATCACATCCCTTACCCGCGCGAATCCCACCCCGCGCGTGCGGAGCGGGCCGTTTGACTCTCAGGTCAGTGTATCCCTTGGTTCGCCGTTGCCGGACAGCGAACGCCATCTGACCGCGGTGGCCTTGAAGACCACCAGCACACGCGCGCCGGCCGCCAGACCCAGGTCTGCGACCGATGCACGCGACACACTGGCAGCGAGCCTCGTGCCGTGGGCGTCGAGCACGACGTGCATGGTCGCACCTCGCGGCTCGAGCGCGACGACCTGCGCCTCGATGCGGTTGCGCGCCGTGGTGGCGGGCAGCTCGACTCCGGGCTCGAACAGCAGCACGTCTTCGGGCCTCACAGCGAAAGAGACCTGCTCTCCCACGGAGGCCGCGCCTACCGCCCACACAGCCGCGCCGCCGGTGTCGAGGCGAACGAGCCCGTCAGCGCTCTCGCCCACCGTCGCTCGCACCGGCTCCTCGAGGCCCAGAAACGCCGCCACCCACTCGTCACGCGGCAGCGACATGACCTCATCGGTGGGGCCGAGCGTCACCACGCGCCCGTCGCGGACGAGTGCCACGCTGTCGGCGGCCACAAGCGCCTCGTCCTGGTCGTGCGTGACCCACACCACCGTGGCGCCCGCGTCGCGTACGATCGCCGCGAACTCACGGGTGAGCCGCCGCTTGAGGAGCGGGTCGAGTGAGGCGAGCGGCTCGTCGAGCAGCAGCACGCGGGGCTCGAGCGCGAGGGCGCGCGCGAGCGAGACGCGCTGCGCCTCCCCGCCGGAGAGCGCGTGCGCACCGCGTGACTCGTAGCCGGCGAGCCCCACCATCTCGAGCGCGGCCGCCACGCGGGCGGGTCGCTCGGCACGCGGGACACCGCGCACCGACAGCCCGTACGTCACGTTCTGGGCGACCGAGCCTTTGAACAGGTAGGGGCGCTGGAACACCGCCGCCATGGCGAGCCGTGCGTCTCGGTCACCGGCGGTCACCTCGCGGCCGTCGAGCAGGACGCGCCCCCGCCGAGGGGCCTCGAGCAGCCCCATCACGTGGAGCAGTGAGGTCTTTCCGGAGCCACTGGGACCCAGAAGCGCGAGCGTGCGGCCGGCGGGCGCCTCGATGCGGTCGACTGACAGCTCGAAGTCGGATCCCCGGTACGAATGCCGAATGCCCTCGGCGGTCAGCGTGAGCGCCGTGGTCACCGCGATCCCTCCCACTTGTCGGCGGAGGTCTGCATCGTGGTGAGCACGATGTTCACAAACACGACGATGGCCATGAGGACGAGCGCCAGGGCCAGCGCGGGACCGTAGCGGCCCATACGCGTGTACATGACGATGGCGGTGGTCATCACGCGCGTGTCGCTGTCGAGGTTGCCGCCCACCATCTGGACCGCACCAACCTCCGAGATGACCGCGCCAAAGCCGCCCGCGACCGCCGCGATGAGCCCCATGCGCGCCTCGCTCAGCGTGAGCGCCCCCACGCGCCACGAACGCGCGCCGAGCGACACCGCCTGCAGCTTGAGCTCGCGCGGGACCGCGGCGATCGCCGCCGCCGAGATGGCCACCACGATGGGAGTCGCGATGATGACCTGCGCGATCACCATGGCGGTCTGCGTGTAGAGCAGTGACAGGTCGCCCAGCGGCCCGCGCCGCGACAACGTCATCGCCACGATGAGGCCCACGAACACGGGCGGCAGCCCCATCCCGGAGTTGAAGATCACGAGCGCCGCCCGGCGCCCCACGAATCGCTTGGATCCGAGGAGCAGGCCGAGCGGCAGCCCGATGAGCAGCGCGATGAACACCGCGGTACCCGACACGCGCAGCGAGGTGACGACGATCTGCCAGACATCGGCGGCATCGGTCGTCAGAAGCGAGAGTCCCTCTCGCAGCGCATCGGTGTAGATGTCCATCGCGCGTGTGTCCCTACTGGGCGGCGTTGGGCACGAACAGTTGCTGTCCGTACTTCTCAACACCGAAGTCGCCGACGACCTTCTGGCCCTCGGGAGAGACGATCCAGTCGGCGAACGCCTGGCCGCCGGCCTGGTTCTTGGCGTCGGTGACCACGATGACGCCGTACTGGTTGAGCAGGCCCTTGTCCTTCTCGTACAGGATCACCGAGTCGACGGTGTCTTGCTGGGCGAGGAAGGTGGCGCGGTCCACGAGCGTGTAGCCGCCCTTCTCGGAGGCGACCTTCAGGGTCTCGCCCATGCCCTGGCCGGTGGACAGGTACCACGGGTCAGCCTGGGCGGTGGGGGTGGTGATGCCGGCGGCGCCCCACATCTTGAGTTCCTTCTTGTTGGTGCCGGAGTCATCGCCACGAGAGACGAAGACCGCCTTGCCGGCCTTGCCGGCCTTCTCGAGAGCGAGCATGGCGGCGGTGGTGTCGGCCGAGCCCTTGATGCCGGCGGGATCCGACGCGGGGCCCACGAGCAGGAAGTCGTTGTACATGACGTCCTTGCGCTCGGTGCCAAAGCCGTTGGCGACGAACGCCTCCTCGTCCTTCTTGGCGTGGACGAGCAGCACGTCGGCGTCCTTGTTCTCGCCCAGCTTGAGCGCCTCACCGGTGCCCACGGCGATGACCTTCACCTTGTACTGCGGGTTGGCCTTCTCGAAGGCCGGGATGAGCACGTCGAACAGACCGGAGTCCTGCGTCGACGTGGTGGACGCGAGCACCACTTCAGTGGGCTGTGCGGCCGGCTTGTCCGCGGTGTCGTCTGCGGGCTTGGAGCAGCCGGCGAGCGAGACCGCGAGCACTGCTGCGAGCGCAAGGCTCACAGCGCGCCTCGTGAGAGGCGCACCTGAGGAGCGAAGCATGTGAATCCCCTTTCCAAACACGGGAGGCCGAGCGGTTTCCCACCTCGACCCTGACGGTCCGGGTTCCCTAGGCCGCTTCGCATGAGGCCCTTAGGCGCTTCCCCGGACTCGGAGATGAATCACCGCGCTCTCGCCGCGGCTTGAAGACAGCATAGCCAATGTCGTGTGCTTGTAACAAGCGTTACAAGCGCCGGCCTACGCGAGCGCTGCGCGCAGGTGCTCGTGGAACGCCTGTGCGGCACGGGTGGGCGTGCCCTTGGCGAAGACCGCGTAGAACGGGCGCGTGGCCGGCAGGCCCACCGCGTCCACCAGCGCGACGGTGCCCAGCTCGAGCGCCTTGGCGGCCACGTAGCGGCTCACGATGGACAGCCCGAGGCCACCCTCGACGGCGCTCACGATCGCTTCGCCGGTACCCAGCTCCACCGCCACGCGCAGCTCCTGCGGGTCGAGGCCGTTATCGGCGAGCACCTTCTCGGCTATCTGGCGCGTGCCCGAGCCGGACTCACGCAGGACCCAGGTGGCGTCGGCGAGGCCGGAGAGCGCCACCCCCGTGCGCGTGGCGAGGGGGTCGCCGGGAGGGCAGATGAGCACGAGCTCGTCGGTGCCCAGCTCCTCGAACGTGGCGCGGGCGCCGCGCACGGTCGCGCCGGTCACGCCCAGCTGAGCGCGGCCCGACTCGACGAGCTCGACGACTTCCGCGGTGTCGTGCACGGCGATGGTCACGCCGACTTCAGGATTGGCGGCGATGAAGTCTCCCAACAGGCGCGGGATGACGTAGACGCCCGGCGTGGTGCTCGCCGCGATGGCGAGGCGGCCGGTGACGGTGCCGGAGAGCTCCGCGAGCTCGTTCTTGGCCGACTCGAGCTGATCGAGAACCTGCCGCGCGTGCGGGAGCAGCGTGCGCCCGGCCTCGGTGAGGTCGACGCGGCGGTAGCGGCGGTCGAGCAAGGTGGCTCCCACGGCGGCTTCGAGCGCCTGGACCTGCATGGTCACCGCGGGCTGCGAGATGCCCATGACACGCGCCGCCTCCGAGAAGGAGCCCTGGTCGACGACGGTGACGAAGGTGCGGAGCTGAGCGACGTTCATAAGTGAACCTTTCGAGCCACGGGATACCTATAAGCCACACGAATGTGAGTATTCTACCCGTTCGCGACCGGCGCGGAAGACGATGGGTATACTCGGTCTTACTGAGAATGATTCTCACTTGTCGCTCGACCCGACGAGGTGCTTCAGGTGCACGACCACGACTCGATCGCTTCGGCCTACGGCACGGGCAGGCTCACCGCCCCGCGCCGCGAGATCGCGCGCGCCGCGTGCGAGATGGGCGCCGCGTTCACCGTCGAGGAGCTGGCCGAGGTGGTGCGCGGCCGCGACGAGAGCGCGGGCGCAACGGCGACGGTCTACCGTGCGGTCGCCGCGATGGAGGCCGCCTCGTTCCTCGAGCGCGTGGGGGCTCGCGACGGCAGCGCACTGTACGCGCGTTGCGCCCACTCCGGGCATCACCACCACGTGGTCTGCGACGGCTGCGGCCGCGTGGCGCACGCCGAGTGCCCGCTCGATGATGCGATGTCTGCCGCGTCCGCCGACAGCGGCTTCGTGGTGACTCGGCACGAGGTGACCCTCTACGGGCTGTGCCCCGCATGCCTCGCCGAGGGGAAGGGCCGCTAGCGTGTCGCACATCCACCTCCCCGACGGCGTGCTCCCGCTGTGGCTGTGGCTCAGCGGGTGGCTGGCCGCGCTCGTCATCGTGGGCGTCGCGGGCAAGGTGTCGGAGCGCGCGGAGATGCGACGCAAGGTGCCGCTGCTCGCGGTGGTCTCGGCGTTGATGCTGGTGGCCATGTCGAGCGAGATCGTGCCGCTGGCGTATCACGTGAACCTGACGGTCATCGGCGGCGTGCTGCTGGGGCCGTGGCTGTCGATCCTCGCCGCGTTCATCGTCGAGGTGGTGCTCGCGATGCTGGGACATGGCGGCGTGACGGTGCTGGGACTCAACACGCTCGTCATCGCGCTCGAGATGGTGCTGGGCGCCGCGCTGTTCCGCATGCTGCTGCGGGTGCTGAAGCGAGACCGCCTCAAGTCCGCCGCGTTCTGGGCGACGGTGCTCACGCTCGCGGTGACGACCACGGTGCTGGTGGGCATCGTCGCGCTGGGCGGGCACGCGGCCGCGACCCGAGAGACCGGCGCGCTGGATCCGGGCACGCTGTCGTTCACCAACCCCTTCACCGATGGCGTGTTCGCGGTGGGGCTGTTCTCGGGGGGCGAGGCGGCGGCGCCCGCGGCACCGGCGGCATCTGAGGCGCCGATGTCGGTGGCCCGGTTCGCGGCGGTGGTCTACACGCTGGGACCGCTGGGCTGGATCCTGGAGGGCTTCATCACCGCCGCCGTGCTTGGCTACGTGGCGCGCGTGAGGCCGGGGCTGCTGTGGGGCGCCGGGTCGCCTCGCGAGGAGCTGCGGCCGCCGGGTGACGAGGGGACGGTGCGCTAGTGGACATCGGCTCCATCGATCGCTCGGCGACACGCGGCGACGGCCCGCTGCGCGCGGCGAGCCCGGTGTCGAAGCTCGTGGCGTTCGCGTTGGTGCTGCTCGCGGTGCTGCTGAGCTGGAACGCTCTCGTGCTCGTGTCGCTGCTGATCGCGCTGGTCGCTGTGGCGGTGTGGGGACGGGTCGACCTGTCGCTCGCGATCCCGCTGGCGTCCTATCCGGCGCTGTTCGCGGCGGTCTTCGCCTGGGCGTCGGCACCCGATCTCATGACCGGTGCCGCGATCGTGCTCAAGTCCGTGACCGCCGCGTTGGCCGCGGTGCTCGTGGTGCTCACCACGCCGTACCCGCAGGTGTTCGCGCCCATCCAACGCGTCACGCCGGGCATCGTGGGTGACGCGCTGCTGATGACGTATCGGACGCTGTTCCTCCTGCTCGAGAAGTTCTCGAACCTGCTGCGCGCCGTGCGTCTGCGCTCGGGCTTTCGCGGCAAGTCTCCGGTTCGCTCCGCCAAGGCCGCCGCCTCCGCGCTGGGCGGGCTGCTGCTGTACTCGGTCGACCTTGCGCAGCGCGACTACGACATCATGCGCATCCGCGGCTATGAAGGCCGCCTGAGGGTCTCCCCCGCTCGCTCGCGCGACCGGGTGGCCGATGTGTTGTTGCTGCTAGGCGCCGTCGTCCTCGCGCTCACGAGCGCTCTGTGGCGGATGGGCGCGACCTCACTGAACCCGTACTCGTGGCTCGTGCCGTTGCCGGCACTCGCCCTGCTGGCGTCCGTCGCGCTTGTGAGAAAGGCCCGGTCATGACGGTCCATCGACACGGCATCATCCCCTCCCCCGACGACGTGGTGAGGGTGAGCTGCATCCGCCACCGCTATGAGGACGGGACCAGCGTGCACCTGTGCGGCCTCGACTTCGTGGCGCGCAAGGGCACGCGCACCGCACTGCTGGGCCCCAACGGCGCGGGAAAGACCACCCTGCTGTTCCACATCCTTGGCCTGCTGCGCAGCGAGGAGGGCTCGGTGCGCGTCTTTGGACACGACCCCGCCACCGAGTGGCCGCTGATACGCGAGCGCATAGGCGTGGTGCTCCAGAACGTGGACGAGCAGCTGCTCCAGCCCACCGTCTACGACGACGTCGCGTTCTCGCCACGCCAGTACGGGCTGCCGGAGGCCGAGGTGGACCGCCGCGTGCGCGAGGCGCTCGAGCTGCTGTCGATCACAAAGCTCGCCGACCGCGTGCCGCACAACCTCTCCGGCGGCGAGAAGCGCAAGGTGGCGCTCGCCGGAGCGCTGGTGATGGAGCCGGAGCTGCTCGTGCTCGACGAGCCGTTCGAGGGGCTCGACCCGGCGGCGCGCGAGGCGCTCGTGGCGCTGGTGGCTCGGCTCGCTGCCGAGCGCGGCACCACGGTGGTCATGTCGACACACGACATCGACTCGGTGCATGAGCTGGCCGACCAGGCCTACGTGCTCAAGGCCGGCGGCGAGATCGCGATCGCCGGAACGCCCGCCGAGGTCTTCGCTCACGCGGCCGATATCGCGCGCTCCAACATCCGCCCGCCGGTGCTCGCGGAGCTGTTCGCGGCGCTGCGCGAGCGCGACACATCGGCGCCCAACGTCGAGCTCAGCGTGAACGCCGCCGCCGATGCGCTCGCGGCGTGGCGCCAGGACGCGGGCGAGCCCGGCTAGTCCTGGGTCTCGCCGCTCATCTCGGCAGCGCCCATCTCCATCACGCGGCGACCGAACTCGGCGCCCCACTCGCGCGCGGCATCGATCTCGGCCTCCGAGGGTCGGTACTTCACCGTGAAGTCCGGCATGGGCATCTCGAGGCCCATCTCGGTGAGGCGCGCGGTCATCTGCTTGGTGGCGCCGCTCGACCAGCCGTAGCTGCCAAACGCGCCGGCGATCTTGCCCGCGGGCTTCAAGCCGGCGAGGTACTGCAGGTAGCCGGCGGTGCGATACAGCATCCCGTGATGCAGCGTGGGCGAGCCGATGAGGACCGCTCGGCTGTCGAAGACGTGGCGCGTGACGTGCGCGAACGGCGTGACCGCGAGGTCGAACAGCTTCACGTCCACGCCCGCCGATATGGCGCCGTCGGCGATCTCGCGGGCGAGGTGATCGGTCGAGCCCCACATGGTGCTGTAGGCGACGACGAGCTTGTCGTAGGTGTCGCCCGACGCGCAGCGGTCGTACGTGTCGACCAGAGTGGGGATGTCGCGCTCGCGCCAGATGACGCCGTGGCTGGGAGCGATGGTCTTGCACGTCCACCCGGACTCCACGACCTTGCCCACCGCCTTGGCGACCTGCGAGCCGAGCGGCATGAGGATGTTGGCGTAGTAGGTGACGAGCTCCTCGACGGCCAGCTCGAGGCCCACCTCGTCGGCGAAGCGCTCGGACGACGCGAGGTGCTGGCCAAACGCGTCGTTGGGCATCAGGCAGCAGCGCTCGGGGCAGTAGGTGAACATCGAGTCCGGCCAGTGGACCATGGGCATAGGCATGAACTTGAGCGTCAGGCCGCCCAGGTCGAGCACGTCATCGGCGCCCACGGCCGACACCTCGATGTCGGTGCCGTGATACTCGGCGATGCCGCGCACGCCGCCGGCGCTCGCGACGATCTTGGCGTTGGGGCAGGCCTCGGCGACAAGACGCATGCCGCCGTTGTGATCGGGCTCGATGTGGTTGACCACGATGTAGTCGATGCTCTCGAGCGGTGCCACGCTCTTGATGCGCTCGAGCAGCTCAGGCACGAAGGGCACCTTGACGGTGTCGACGAGCGCGGTCTTATCGGCGCCTTGCACGAGGTAGCAGTTGTAGGTGGTACCGCGCGGCGTCTCGAATCCGTGGAAGTCACGCAGGTTCCAGTCGACGGCTCCCACCCAGTGGATCGACTCGGTGACGGGGACGGCGTTCATGGCGGCTCCTCGAAAGGTCGCGACATCAGGCAAGGGCGTGCGAGGCACTCTGGGGTGACAGTGTATCTGTACCACCGAACGCCGTGTTGTCCCC
>CAYOHY010000021.1:0-31078 GCA_964403885.1 uncultured Eubacteriales bacterium | reverse complement strand
CGCGGCGGCTCGCGGCGTGTGCGTGGTGATAGATGGATTGTAGCGAGTGGCGGCCGTTGCGTAAGAGGGTCGTGGGACTCCGCTACCAGATCTTCGCGCGCAGCTCGCTACCGCGGACCATGGGCGTGCCCTCGGCGAGCTCGAACGCGGCCGCGAACGGCTCGAAGTTGGAGAGCGGGCCGTTGACGCGATAGCGCGGAGGCGAATGCGGGTCGATGTTGACCAGCAGGCGCTCGTACTCCTCGGTGTGGTTCATGCGCCACACGGTTGCGTACGCCAGGAAGAAGCGCTGGATGGGCGTGAACCCGTCGATGGGGGACTCGTCGCCCGAGAGCGTCTCGAGCAGCGCGTTGTACGCCACGGTGACGCCACCCAGGTCGGCGATGTTCTCGCCCAGGGTCAGGCGACCGTTGACGTGCAGGTCGTCAGCGACCTCGAACCCGTCGAACTGCTCGACGAGCACGGCGGCGCGGCGGTCGAACTCCTCGCGATCGGCCTGCGTCCACCAGTCGTTGAGCGCACCGTTCGCGTCGAAGCGGCTGCCCTGGTCGTCGAAGCCGTGGGTTATCTCGTGGCCGATCACCGCACCGATCGCACCGAAGTTCACGGCGTCGTCGGCGTCCGCGTAGAAGAACGGCGGCTGCAGGATGCCGGCCGGGAACACGATCTCGTTCAGGAGCGGGTGATAGTAGGCGTTGACCATGTGCGCGGGCATCGCCCACTCGGTCAGATCCACAGGCTCGCTCAGGCGACCCATCTCGCGGTCGTACTCGAAGGCCGCGCAGGCCATGCGGTTCGCGGCATGCGACTCGCGGCCGATGGCAAGCGCCGAGTAGTCGCGCCACTCGTCCGGGTAGCCGATCTTGTAGCTGAAGCCGGCGAGCTTCTCGAGCGCCTTGACCTTGGTGGGCTCGGTCATCCACTCGGCACCGCGAATCGCCGCGCCCATCGCCGAGAGCAGATGGTCGACCAGCTGCTCGCAGCGGACCTTCGCCTGCTCGGAGAAGGCGGCGTCCACATAGAGCTGCGCCACCACCTCGCCGATGTCGGAGGTCGCCGCGTCGACGACGCGCTTCCAACGGGCGCGCATCTCCTGCTGCCCGCCCAGCGTGCGGCCGTAGAAGTCGAACGCCTCGTTCTCGAACGCCGAGGAGAGCGAGCTCGCGAAGGTGCGCACGGTGTGGAAGCGCAGGTAGTCGCGCAGGGTCTCGACGGGCGTGTCGGACAGCGCCGTCTCGAGCGCCGTGAAGAACCCGGGGTTGTCGATGTTCACCGATGCCGAGGTCACTCCCAGCTCGGCCACGTAGCCGCTCAGCCCAAACGACGGCATGAGCTCGTCGAGGGCGCTCACGGCGTGACGGTTGAGGGTGAGCTGCACGTCGCGCATCTTCTCGGCGGGCAGGGAGGCCTGGGCGAGCAGCGTCTCGAACGCGAGGATGCGATTCGCGGCCTCGCGTGCAGTGTCGGGGGAGTCGCCCAGGTTGGCGAGCTGGTTGGTGACGTGGGTCAGGTAGGCCTCACGCAACGCCACCGAGCGCTCGTCGTCGCGCAGGTAGTAGTCGCGCTCGGGAAGGCCCAGCCCGCCCTGGCCCACGTAGACGAGGTACGCACGGGCGTCCTCGAAGTCCGGCGAGATGCCAAGCGAGTGCAAGGCGTCCACGCCCATGCGCTGGAGTTCGGGCAGCAGCGCCCGCACGTGGGCCACGCTCTCGACGCCGGCAATCCGCTCCAGCAGCCCCGCGAGCGGTGCGGCGCCGGCGGCCTCGATCGCCGCCTCGTCCATCGCCGCGGCGAAGTAGTCGCCGGCCATGCGCTCGACGGGCGTGGCGTCGTTCTTATCGGCGGCAGCACCCAGCAGCTCGTGCAGAAGCTCGAGGTTGCGCTCGCGTACCTCGTGGAACGCGCCCCACGACCCGTACTCGGGCGGCACGGGGTTGGCGTCGAGCCATCCGCCGTTCACGTGTCGGTAGAAGTCCTCCGACGCGTCCGTGTGTGTATCGAACAGCCCGCTGTCGATGGGGCGGAGGACTTCTGACATGTGAGCCTACCTGTCGCCGAGCGGCACATACTCCTGCAGGGGGGACACGCTCTTGTACGCCGGGCGGATGATCTTGCCGCCGTTGGCGAGCTCCTCGAGCCTGTGTGCGCTCCAGCCCACCACGCGCGAGATCGCGAACAGCGGGGTGTAGAGCTCGGCCGGGATGTCGAGCATCCGATAGACGAAGCCCGAGTAGAAGTCGACGTTGGCGCTCACGCCCTTGTACAGGCGGCGCTGGGCCGAGATCACGAGCGGGGCGATGCGCTCGACGCGCGCGTGGAGCTCGAACTCCTCCGAGTAGCCCTTCTCGGCGGCGAGCTTTTGGGCGTAGTCACGCAAGATGATGGCGCGAGGGTCCGACACTGAATACACCGGGTGGCCCATGCCGTACACGAGCCCGGCGCAGTCGAACGCCTGCTTGCCCAGGAGGCGGTGCAGGTAGTCGGCGATCTGCTCGTCGTCCTCCCAGTCGGTGAGGGTCGCGCGCAGGTCGTCGAACATGCCCACGACCTTGAGGTTCGCACCGCCGTGGCGGGGTCCCTTGAGCGAGCCGAGTGAAGCGGCGATCGCCGAGTAGGTGTCCGTGCCGGTCGATGAGACCACGTGGGTGGTGAACGACGAGTTGTTTCCTCCGCCGTGCTCGGCGTGCAGCACGAGAGTCATGTCGAGCACGAGCGCCTCGAGCTCGGTGAACTCACTGTTGGGGCGCAGCATGTGCAAGAAGTTCTCGGCGGTGGAGTACTGCGGCTCCGGGCGATGGATGACGAGGCTCTTGCCATGGAACTCGTCGAGGTAGGCCTGGTAGGCGTACACGGCGAGCATGGGGAACTTCGCGATCAGGTGCAGGCTCTGGCGCAAGACGTTGCGGGTCGAGGTGTCATCGGCGTACGGGTCGAGGGTGTAGAGACCCAGCACGCCGCGCATCATGGCGTTCATGGTGTCGCGGCTGGGCATGCGGAGGATGCCGTCGTGGATGAAGGAACGCGGCATCTTGCGCATGCCGGACAGGTACTCGTCGAACTCGGCGAGCTCGTCTTTGTTGGGGAGCGCGCCAAAGAGCAGGAGGTAGGCGGTCTCCTCGAAGCCGTGCTGGCCTTCGTCGACGAAGCCGTTGACGAGGTCGGTGATCTCGATGCCGCGGTAGAGCAGCTGACCCGGTGCAGGCACCAGCTGGTCGCCCTCGGGCTTCGTGCCCACCACGTCGCCGATGCGGGTGAGGCCGGCGAGCACTCCTCGGCCGGTCTGGTCACGCAGTCCGCGCTTCACGTCGTACTCGACGTAGAGGCCGGGGTCGACCGGGCTGCGCTCCTCGGCGATGGCGGTCCACTTGTCGAGAGCGGTGTCGCGTCCGGACACCGCAGGGGCGGGCGTGGTGCAAGCCGAATCGGCGTTGTCGTTCTTCGCCATGGAGGTCCTTTCGTCCGCGGCACGGATGCTCGCGGGTGTGGCAGCGGTCGTCGAAAGATACGACTCGCTGATGGTTTCCCAGCGAAGTATACCCGTGCAGTGCGGTGGAGTGCTTGGCGAGGGGTGCCCGGAAAATCGAAACGAGCCGCGTGGGGGGCGCGGCTCGTTCATTGTCGAGCGGGCGGTCCCCGCCTCTGAGGGGGGAGGAGAAGGCAGGTCGCCCGGCTCGCAAAACACTCAAGCAACACCCATGCCGACTTTTGGGCCAACGCGGCAAAAAGTTCCGAGAAATTCTTGGCGAGGTGCTCGGGTGCGCCGCGTGGCTCCGCGCGGGGCAGCGTGGGCGACGCGGGGGTCGGTTTGTCGCGCATGCGTGGGTGCTGTACAAGAGAGTTGTGACTCCGCCCCCCAACAACCCGCTGGACGCTTTCCGCCTCGGCTCTGCCGAAGGCGTGCTCGAGGCGCTCATCCGCCACAGCAGCGACTGCGTGCGCGTGCTCGATCTCGACGGGCGCGTCGTGCGGTGGAACGTGTCGTGCGAGGAGATGTACGGATGGTCGGCGGCCGAGGTCATGGGCCAGCGGCTTCCGCACTACCCGGAAGAGGCGCGCCTGCGTGCGCTCACGGAGCTGAGGGCGATCAGCGCGGCCGGGCGTGTGGTCGAACGTGACACCGAGCACGTGCGTGCCGACGGCCGTCGCGTGCGCACGCACATCATCCTCGTGCCGCTGGTTGACGAAGAGGACCTGCCCTCCGGCGTCATGGTCATCTCGCGGAACATGTCGCTCGTGACAGGCGATGCCTCGCACGCTCCCTACGAGGCGGCACGTGCTTCACTCGCTGCGGCCGCGAGCGCGATCGGCTTGCTCGAGCATCCGGAGATAGCCGAGGACCCCGCACGGATGAGGGCCGCCGCAGCCGCGGTGCTCGACAGTGTCAAAGAGGCCATGACGGTGCTCGACGGAGCCATGATCGCCGCCGAGGTCGAGGATGGCTCGCTCGCACTCACCCGCCGACCGGTCGATCTGGGCTCGTTGGTGTCCAAAGCCGCCAAGGGGATCTCGGGTGCGGACTCGCGACTGCTCGTGGACTTCGACCTCGCCTTGGGTGCCGTCGAGGTGGACGAGCGAAGCATGCTCGAGGCCCTGTCGGTTCTTCTCGGCGTTGTGTTCGAAGCGACACCGGTGACCGATCCCGTGAGCGTCAGTGTGTACGCGCGCGGGGATGATGCGTGCATCGAGGTGGGAGATGCCGGCCTCGCCGCCGACCCCATGGATCGCAAACGCCTCTTCGCGGGGCCCGCTGCGGACGACGCGGCGACGGGTGTGTCCGTGGGACTACCGCTCGTCCTGGGTATCGTGAAGGCGCATGGTGGCGCACTGACGGTCGAGCGAAGGACCGACGGGAACAACGCATTCCTGATCACTCTCCCCATGCGCCCGCAGGAAGGGGCCAGACGATGACCGAGAACACCAACGGCGAGCCATCGCCGCAGTCCGTGCCGTCCCAAACCGAGCAGCCGCCGGATGCGGCGCGTCCGCCGCGCTCAGAGCGTCGCCGCTCCGCGTCGAGCGTGCGGTGGATCTGGACCGCCATCATCGTGGTGGGCCTCCTGGCAGTGGCGGCCTTCGGGGTCTTCGCGTACCAGTCGTTCAGCGCCCGGATGGCCGCGGCCAACGATATCGATGCGGCGGTCAAGCTCATCGGCGACGCCGACACCATCGTGGTGCAGATCGATGAGGTCGTTCGCGCCGAGGTGACTCCGGAGCTGGCCGCGCGCGCCAAGGGGGCGTCGAGCCGCGTGCCGGAGGCGAAGTCGATGCTCGAGGACGCGGTATCCAAGCTCAAGGACGCACGCGAGCTGTCGACCACCGACGACCAGGAGCGGGTCGATGCGTTCACCGCTGCCGCGCAGGCGCGCCTCGACATGCTCGAGCAAGCGCCGGCGGTGCTCGACTACAACGCCAAGGCGTCAGCCGCACTCGATCCCGCGAAGACGGCGTGGGCAAAGGTGGTCGCGGCCGACCGCCTGTCCGATCGCGCGGTCGCGTCCTACAACAAGCTCACCAAGCCGGGCGTGCAGCAGTCGAGCAAGCTCAACCGCCAGGCCGCCGCAGAGCTCGCGCTGGCCAAAGAGGGCTTCACCGAGGCGGAATCCTCTTTCTCCGAGGCGCCGTTCGAGCTCTATCTGGCCTACGTCGAGGCCCGGATCAGGCTCAACAAGCTCTCGCAGCAGTCGGACGCGGCGTGGCTCAAGAACGACATCAAGAAGGCGAACCAGATCATCGCGGCGTACAACGTCGAGGACAAGAAGGCTGTCGAGCAGGCCAAGGCGCTGCCGGCAAGCACCGATCGCGCGATCGCCGATGCCTACGAGAACGCCGCCAAGCAGGCGACGGACGCGTACTACGAAGCACGCGATGCAGCGACCAAGGCCGACGAGGAGTTGCGCGGGCTCTAGCGGGGAACACTCCCCAGTGGCCCGGCGGCGTCGCGTCCGGGCCGAGCGCCTTGAGCCCTAGCCCTCGTCGTACCCGCTTCCCATCGAGGCGAGTGCACGCACGTCGAGGACGGTGACCTTGCTGCCGTGCACCTCGATCACGCCATCGGCGGTCAACTTCGCGAACGCGCGCGACAGCGTCTCGGGAACGGTGCCCAGCGCCATCGCGAGCTCGCCCTTCTTCATCCCCAGGTCGACTTCGAGCCCCTGAGGCGTGGGCCGTCCGCCCTGCAGTGCCCGCTGGAACACAAAGCGAGCCACGCGGCTTGGCACGTCGAGCGCGAGCGTCTGCACCACACTGGTGAAGTTCACCACGCGGTTGGCCAGGTCGCCGATGATGCCGCGCGCCATGGCCGGCTCGGCCTCGAGCAACGTGAAGAGCTCCTCGGCGTTGATGCACGCCACGGTGGCGGGGGTCGCTGCCTCGACGTGCGCGGGGTAGCGGCCACCCGCGAGCGACGCGACGGCGGCGAACGGGTCGCCGGTCTCGACCGTCTCGAAGGTGATCTGCTTTCCGTCCGCACCCAGGTAGAAGACGCGCGCCTTACCCGAGACGATCAGCCCGAAGTCGGTGGCCGGATCGCCCTCGACGGCGAGCGACGTGCCCCGCGCGACCTCTCGAACCCTGGCGGCACGGGCCAGCCGAGCCACGCCCTCATCGGAAGCGGCGCGCCACAGCCGGCACGACCTGAAGGCCTGCCATACGTCGGGCCTGATGTCTTGCGGAGCCGTCACGGGCTCGTCCTCCTCGGAATTGTTACTCGCGGTGTCAGATTTCTTGGGGGAATTGACCCGCGTCAAAGAACCAGTGTTCCCACCAGCGTAGCGTACGCGTCGTCACCTGACCCGCATCGACGCCGGTCGAACGGGTGTGGACTTCAAGGAGATGCAATGAACGATCGGATCGCAGGAAGGCTCCAGGATCCCAAGGTGCGTCACGACCTCGTGGTGCTGGGCGACTTCACGCAGATCTGGTGCGACGGGCACCACGCCAACGCCGAGCGTCACGCGGTCACCACCGACGTGGCAGCCGCCGGAGTGTACGGCCGCAAGACCCCCGTGCTGTGTGCCGAGTGCGCGGCGCACCTCGAGTACGGGGAGAAGCGTCGGCTGTTCTGCCCCAAAGACCCCAAGCCGTTCTGTGCGCACTGCGACACGCACTGCTACCGAACGGAAGAGGCCGAATGGCAGCGCTCGATGATGCGCTACTCCGGCCCCAAGTCGTGGCGCAAGGGCCACGCGATCGACGGCATCAAGCACGTGCTCGAAGCCCGCAAGCACCGCCGCCTCGCAGCCAAGCAGGCGGCTCACCCCGGAAACGACCGCTAGTCCGTCCAGAGAGGACCCACCCATGACCACCACCGTCAACCGCCAGATCGTCCACATCGATGAGGCGCTGTGCAACGGCTGCGGCGCCTGCGTCAGCCCGTGCGCCGAGGGCGCCATCACCATCGTCGACGGCAAGGCCAGGGTCGTGCGCGAGGAGCTGTGCGACGGCGCCGGCTTCTGCCTGGGCGTGTGCCCCACGGGCGCGCTGACCATCGAGACCCGCGAGACCGTCGAGTTCGATCACGAGGCCGTCGAAGAGCACGTGGCCGAGAAGATCGCCGAGGCCGTGGCCGCGGGTCGCCCCACCTACATCCCGCAGCACTGCTTCAACTGCGGCCGCTCTGAAGATGACGGGCCGCTTCTGCCGGTGCGCAAGGCCGGCGAATCGACATGGGTGTGCACTCGGTGCCTGCCGGCACTGATCCACGGATAGAGCTCGGCGTCTGTTACCTGTCATTCGAGTAAGACCACTGAGGAGGAGAACGCATGACCACGCAACTCAGCGAGATGTTTTGCAACCAGTGTGAGCAAGCCGCTCACGGTACCGGTTGCACCAAGGTAGGTGTATGCGGCAAGAACCCGGATGTCGCGGCGCTCCAGGACCTGCTGGTGCGCGCGAGCACGTCGCTCGCGGCCACGGCGGTCGCGGTTCCGGCCGGGACCGACCTGAGCGCGGAGAGCGCGTTCGTCGAGGACGCCCTGTTCACCACGCTCACCAACGTCGACTTCGACCCCGAGACCATCTCGGCCAAGATCGACCGAGCCGTCGCCTTGCGCGATGCGCTCGCCGCACGCACCGGCGCGCCCGTGGACGGCTTCACCGTTCCGGCTGACGTCGCCGGCAAGATCACCCTCGCAGGCGAGCTGGGCAGCCCGTGGGACACCACCCGTGACGCCGACGTCCAGTCGCTGCAGGAGGTCACTCTCTACGGCATGAAGGGTGTCGCGGCCTACGCGCACCATGCCCGCATCCTGGGCCAGAGCGACCCTGAGATCGACGAGTACCTGTTCCGCACGCTCGTGTCGTTCACCGATCCCGCACTGGGCGTCACCGAGTGGGTGGGCATCGTGCTCGAGTGCGGCAAGGTCAACCTGCGCACCATGGAGATCCTCGATGCCGGCAACACCGGCACCTACGGCCACCCCGAGCCCACCTCGGTGCCGCTGGGCCAGCGCGCCGGCAAGGCGATCCTGATCTCCGGCCACGACCTCGCCGACCTCAAGGCGCTGCTCGAGCAGACCGCCGGCACGGGCGTCGACGTCTACACGCACGGCGAGATGCTGCCGGCGCACGCGTACCCGGAGCTCAAGAAGTACGACAACCTCGTGGGCCACTACGGCACCGCGTGGCAGAACCAGCACCGTGAGTTCGCCGCGTTCCCCGGCGCCATCCTCATGACCACCAACTGCCTCATGCCCCCGCGTGAGGAGTACAAGGCCCGCATCTTCGCAAGCGGCGTCGTGAACTTCCCGGGCGTCGCGCACGTCGAGTCCGATGACTTCTCGGCGGTCATCGACTGCGCGCTGGCGCAGGACGGGTTCGCGCAAGACACCGAGAACGGCTCGGTCATGGTGGGCTTTGGCCGCAACACCGTGATGTCGGTCGCCCCCACGGTCATCGAGGCCGTGAAGAGCGGCGCCATCAAGCACTTCTTCCTGGTGGGTGGCTGCGACGGCGCCAAGCCGGGCCGCAACTACTACACCGAGTTCGTCGAGCAGACTCCGGACGACACCGTGGTTCTCACGCTGGCGTGCGGCAAGTTCCGCTTCTTCGACAAGGACCTGGGCACCATCGGCGGCTTGCCGCGCCTCATGGACGTGGGCCAGTGCAACGACGCGTACTCGGCCATCAAGATCGCCGTGGCGCTCGCCGAGGCGTTCGAGTGCGGCGTGAACGACCTGCCGCTGTCGATGATCCTGTCGTGGTACGAGCAGAAGGCGGTCGCCATCCTGCTGACCCTGTTCTACCTGGGAATCACCGATATCCGCCTTGGACCCACACTCCCGGCGTTCATCACCCCCAACGTGCTCAACGTGCTCGTCGAGAACTTCGCCATCAAGCCCATATCGGCGACGGCGAGCGAGGACTTGGCCGCGATCCTCGGGTCGGAGGCGTAGTCAGATGCAGAACCGGACGCTGATCGTCCTTGCGCTGGTAGCCGCCGCGTTGGTGGTGGCGTGCGCAGTGGTCTACGTGTACGGCACGCCTCAGTCGGCGACCGTGGCGACGACCTCGGGATCGGCGTCCGGAGAGGTTGCGGCGGGGGAGGTCGCCCAGGCGGCCGCCCCCCAGCAACCGGTTGGCGGGCAGTCTGCTGTAGGCACCGTGGCTCCGGAGCCCGATCCCAACACCCCGTTGGCGATCGAGATCCCCGGCTGCGTGTGCCACAGCGACGACCCCACACTGGTGAAGTCGCACTCGGAGTACCGCATGAACCAGTGCGCCGGGTGCCATGCCGGTGGCGTCCCCACCGGGCAGGAGTAGATGCGAAATGAGCGAGTTCGAGCCTGAGATCCAGCCCGAGACCACCGAGGAGCCCCCTCGCCGCCGTCCCTTGTGGGCGAAGGTGCTGATCGGCACAGGCGTCGCAATCGTGGGCCTCGTGCTGGTGGGCGTGGCGCTGTACAACTTTGGCGGCATGGCGCGGTCCGTGAACGACCCCCAGATCAAGCAGCAGTTCGATCAGATGGTCCGAGCGGGCCAGGCGCAGCCCATCGAGCGGCGGTTCGTGATCCCCATCCCGGGCTGCAACTGCCACAGCGACGACCCCGTGCTCACCGAGCAGCACCGCGGTCGCAGGATGCGCGAGTGCTCGGGGTGCCACAGCAGGTAGCCCATATCCATACCGCACGACCACGAGGGTCCGGACGCCGAGTCCGGGCCCTCGCGTCTGCTCGGCCGCTTGTCGGCTGGGTGCGCTACGATAGTGACGGCTCACGAGGGGCCGGTTAGCCACGCCAGCCGTCATGGAGGAACCGATGGCCGAGCTCATCGAATACGTACGCACACTCTCCGAGGAGATCGGTCCGCGACCCGCGACCACCGATGCCGAGCATCGCGCAGCCGAGTGGCTGGAGCGCACCTTCGCCGCGCGCGGTCTCGAGACCGAGATGCAGGAGTTCGACGCGCCTGCCACCTACTCGTGGGCATACGTGCTGTACCACCTGACGACGATGCTCTGCGCGTTTGGCGCGGGCTACAAGTCGTTCCTCCTGTGGCCGGCGTTCGCGCTCTCGGCGATCGTGGCGTTCTTCTTGTGGGGCGACCTCGACACCCGCTGGGGCCTGACGCGCATCATGCCCAAGGGGCCCAGCCAAAACGTCATCGCACGCCACGTGCCCCGCGCCCGCCGCGGTGAGCGCCTTCGCAAGATCGTGATCGTGGCTCACTACGACTCCGCGCGCGCGTCGCTCGCCTTCGCGCCCGGAACGGTCAAGAACTTCGGGCTCACCTTCGGCCTGCTGAAGTGGTCCACGTTCCTCACGCCCGTGCTCATCTTGTTGATGGCGCTGCCGTTCAAGTTCCTCGAGACCCTCGATCCGTACCTGTGGTACGCGACCATGGTCGTGGCGGCCTACCTGCTGATCCCCACCATCATCAACATCCATCGAGAGCTGTTCATGCCGTTCGTGGCCGGCGCCAACGACAACGCGTCCGGAGTCGCGGCGATGCTCGGCGTCATGGAGCGCCTCGTTCCCGCGCCCGACGCGACGTCGCTCGTGACCGGCAGCTTTCCTGCGCTGCGTCGCGACGTCGACGCCGCCGAGGCCGCCGGCGTGATCCCCGACGGCGCCGAGCTGCGCTATACCCCGGCTACCACCCCCGAGCCCACCCAGCTCCCGGATGACTTCTCGTGGGCCGAGCCCGTTCAGGAGTCCCGCGGCCAGGGCATCCTCGACTTCGACACCGTGGAGTTCGCGGCGGTGGGCGGCGACGCCCCCGCACCGGCTCCGCGTCCCGCTGCGCGCCCTGTGTCCGATTGGGCCGCCGACGACCTCGACGACGCCCCCTCGGCACCCTCCGGCGACGTGCTGCCCTCAGATGTCGCCGGCTATGGCGAAGACGAGCTTCGTGAGATGGAGCGCGCCAAGAAGCGCGGGCTCTTTGGCGGCCTGGGCCGCAAGAAGGACAAGTCCGCCGAGCCGGCCGACGTCAAGGGCTGGCTGGGCGTGGACGAGGAGTTCGACGCACGCAAGGCCGGCAAGGACATCGGCTCGTGGGACAAGTTCAGCGGCGACGATGATGACGATGCGGCCGGAGGACTGGGCTGGAAGGGCGGCTGGGCCGGCGACGACCCCATCGGGGACCCCGAGTTCGCCGCGAGCGAGGCTGCCAGGATCCGTCGTCGCGTGACCGAGACGGTCGACCGCGAGCTCACGGAGAAGGAGATCTGGTTCGTCGCTACCGGCGCCGAGGAAGTGGGCACGCTGGGCATGCAGGCGCTGCTGCGCGACTTTGGCGACGACATGCGTGATGCGCTCATCATCAACATCGACGGCTGCGGTGCCGGTCAGCTGTACTGGGCGAGCGGCGAGGGCATGGCGCGCCGCTATCGTGCCAGCGCACGCCTCACCGGACTCGCCCGCCGCGTGTCCCGCGAGACGGAGACGCTCATCAAGCCGCGCCTCTACAAGGGCCTGTCCACGGACGCGACGCCGGCGCTGGCTCGTGGGTTCAAGGCGATGAGCATCATGGCGTTCAGCGGTGACGGCCTGCCGGTGAACTGGCACTGGAAGACCGACACGGTGGACGCGTGCGATCCGGCGCTCATCGAGAAGACCGCCGAGTTCGTCACAGCGATGGTGCGCGAGGCGTAGGTCCGGTCGCGCGGAGGGTGGAAGCTAGAGCTCGATGTCGTGCTCGATGGGCGCGACGCGTCTCACCGCGAGCCGGTTCGCCCAGAAGCTCATCGCCGTGCCTCCCACGATGAGGATCGACGACACCCAAAACACCGGCAGCATCAGCGTCGAACGCTGAAGCGCGGCCACCACGATGGCGAAGATGATGAAGCCAAGGTGCAACAGCCCCGAGCCCAGCCGCGTGAGCCGGCCCTCGGTGAGGTAGCTCGGCCCCTTCGCGCCCATCGCGGTCAGCACCACCACCGCGAGCTGGATGAGACCGGCGAGCGCGAGGTAGACCGTGACCCCGGTGGGCAGCGAGTCCGTCACCAGGTAGGCCACCACTCCGGCAGCCACCATCGCCACCGAGACGCCCAGCAACACCCGGCGCGAGAACAGGCGCTTGGGCACGCACAAGCCCATGACCACCACGAGCAACACGAGCTGCGGGGCCGCGATGAGGTTCATCTTGGCGACGTAGGCCGCGTAGCCCACCTGCTCCCAGTCGGCGATGGTGCGCTGTGCCCACCACACATAGATCGTGCCGATGAAGCTTTGGATCCCCAGTGAGGCGAGCAGCACCACGGTGAGGATCGTCAGGCCGAAGTCCCACGAGCGGCTGCGGATGTCTTCGATGCTCACTACGACGCACCACCTTGGAGGGCGAGCAGTGCGACCCGCACCGCTTGGGGTATGGCGGCGTAGCTGTGTGCGCCGGGCACCACGTAGGTGGTGATGTAGGTGAGCACGAGGATCAGGAACGAGAGCACGCCCAGGATCGCCACCATGCGCCACATGCCGCGACGCCGCAGGTACAGCCGGGCGTGAAGCACGGCGGTGTAGAGCAGCCACATCATGAGCGACATGTTGACCTTGCCGCTCCACCACCACGCCTCACCGGTCCACGCCGAGAGCGCCCAGGGAAACCCGAGCAGCATGCCCAGCGTGAGCGGCAGATAGCCGAGTCGCGCCCATCGGTACGACACGGTCTCATAGCTCGAGTGGCGCTCGCCGATCATCAGGAGCGTGGCGACGAACGAGATCGCGAAACAGCCGTAGCTCAAGAAGAGCAGCGGCGGATGAACCCACATGTACCAGGCGTTGTAGTAGAACTGCCGGGCGCTCTCCATGCCTTGGAACGCTTGCGAGGCGATCTGCCCGCCCGCGCCCAACGCCTGCAGGTAGCCGAAGTACTGCCCGATGAACCCGGGCACCGGCGCCGTGAAGGGCTTGCCCAGGATCGCCGCACCGGCAACAAGCACCGCGGTCACGATCATGACGCCGGGCAGCAGCTCCTCGCGCAGGGCGCGCATGCACACGCCCAACACCGCCACCACGAGCGCCCAGACGAACAGCTTCTCGCTCTCGACCCACAGCGGCACCGCGACGTGCCCCGTGACCTGTCCCGTCACCGGATCGACCACCGCAGAGAGCTGGTAGAGCTGGTAGTGGAACCACACGAGCAGTCCCTCGCCGGCGACAAGCAGCGCCGCCATGACACTCAGCGCCCAGCCGCGCCAGCGCCGCACGCTCGGAAGCACCGCGAATCCCAGAAGCAGGAACGCCGAGAACACGAGTACGGCCTCGTACGCTCGGCCCACACGGGCGAGCGTGCCCAGCAACTCCTGTATCGACTGGAACACGTCGGGCGGGTTCATCGGCGCCTCCTCTCGGGGTCAGTATACGGTGACCGCGCGCGGGACCGATGCGCGCGACTCAGCGTGCTATTTGCTGGGGGGTGCGCGGCGCAGGTACACTGCGAATCCACGCTGCGCCCGGTCGGGGTGCGGTCCGATGGGTGTGAGGAGTCGCGATACCGTGACGCCGAGTCGCCTCAGGAAGAGACTCAGCAGGGCGCTGATGGTCTCGTGGCGCGAGCAACCTACGCGCTACGACATCGAGGCGCTCCAGGCCAACATCCGCCGAGTGGGGCTCGTCGTCAGGGTCCGCTGGGTGGTCGTCGCCGTTCTCGTGCTCTACTCGCTGCTCGCAGGCCTGCTCTACACCACTCGCATCCCCGTCTCCGAGCTCACGCAGCTGATGCTGATCCCGGCGTGCGCCCTGGGCTTCGTGATCCTCTACAACACGTTCTACGCGCTCAACTACCGCCGCTTGGGCAACATCGCGGTCTGGAACAACCTGCAGCTTGCGCTCGACGCGCTCGTGGTCACCGTGCTCGTGTACTTCTCGGGCGGTGTGAACTCGTGGTTCTGGTCGATGTACGCGCTGTTCATCCTCGAGGCCACCGCCATCCTCCCGCGTTCGCGCGACGCGTGGCTCCACAGCCTGTTCAGTTGCGCGCTTCTCGGCATCGTCGAGTTCGCTGAGCTGGGAGGGCTGATCCCGCACGTGCCCATCCCCTTCGCCGAGGCGCAGCTTCACGCCGACCCGGTCTTTGTCGCCGTGCGCTACTCATGGCAGGTCGCGGTGCTCCTGGGCATGGCGTGGATCGCGACGCTGCTCGTGGGCGAGTTCCGTCGGGAGATCTCATCGCGTTCGGGGCAGAGCCTTGTCGACTCCACGACCGAGCTCTATTCGCGCTCGTACTTCTTGCGCGCCGCAGCCGCAGAGGTCCGCCGCGCCCAGCGTGACGACCGCATGCTCCACGTGATGCTCGTCGATATCGACCGCTTCGGCGATTTCAACGGCCGCTTTGGCATCGACGCCGGCGACCGCCTGCTCAAGGGGCTTGCCACGTCGATGAGCGCGACCCTTGCGGCCTCCGGCGATCTGACATCGAGCCTCAACGTCATCGCGCGCTTTGGCGGCGAGGAGTTCGTGATCCTCTACACCGAGGACATGCGCCTGCGAGGCGCCCCGGGCGTTCACGATGCAGTCGAGCTCGCCGAACTCATGCGTGCCGCGTGCGCTGATGTGAGTGAGGCGGGTGCGGGCGTGACCGTGTCGATCGGTGTCGCGACGATGCCCGCCGATGCCACCACCGTCGACGGGCTGCTCGACCAGGCCGATGCTGCGCTCGTGTGCGCCATCGAGCGCGGCGGCAACACCGTCGTGCTCGCCGAGGACTGTGATCCGGTGATCACGGCGAGCGCGATGCGTGACCTCGACGACGAGGCGTAGCATGCGCAGGCTGCTCGACTGGGTCATGGGGCTCGTTCTCGCCGTGTTCGCACTGGGCATCGCGCTGGTGCCGCTGGAGCGCGCGTGGTTCACCGCCGCACTGTCGGGCCGGTTCTCCTTGGTCGCGGAGTCGGGGCTTGCCGCGGATCGCGTCGCGCAAGCCGCCGAGCAGGTGCGCGCGTTCGTCGTGGAAGGAATCGGAACGCTTCCCGCTCGTGTCGATGGCCGCAGCGGATTCGACGCCGCCGCCGTGTCACACCTTGCCGATGTGCACGACCTGCTGGCCGCCGCGTGGCTGCTCACCTTCCTGCTGGGCGCGATCCTGTTCGTGTGGGCCGGCGTGGCGGTGGTGCGCAGAAGGCCCGCCGATATGGCCCCTGCGCTGCGCATCGGAGCGGTACTGACGGTCGCATTGCCGCTGGTCACGGGCGTGTTCGCCGTTGCCGACTTCGACAGGTTCTTCACGGCGTTCCACGGCCTTTTCTTCTCGGCGGGAACGTGGACGTTCCCCTACGATTCGCTGCTCATCCAGCTGTTCCCGGAGCCCTTCTGGGCGAGCGCGGCGGCGGCGTGGGCGGGCCTCGTGGTGGGCATGGCGGCGCTCTACGGGCTCGCAAGCATGTTTCTCGCACGAAACCAGCACGCCGAACGGGCGTGACAAACGGCGCGGCAGGTGTAGACTCTCCTACGAAGCGAGCACAAATGCTCGTTGGCGGGGGAGTACGACCGTGTGTGACGACGAAGTCCCACGGCTCGAAAATCACAAGGAGGTGACAGCGAATGGCTGCCAAGGAAGGTTACTGCGTTAAGTGCAAGTCTAAGAGGGAGATCAAGGACGCTCAGGAGATCACCATGAAGAATGGTCGTCCGGCGACCCAGGGTCTTTGCCCTGAGTGCGGCACCAAGATCTTCAAGATCGGCAAGTAGTCCGATCACCTTCTTCACATAGCTTCTCGAAGACGCCGTTGGCACACGCCGACGGCGTCTTTGCGTTTGCCCGCCGCCGCCACGTTGGCATACACTCCATCCCGCGCGGGTGTAGCTCAGTGGTAGAGCTTCGGCTTCCCAAGCCGAGAGTCGCGGGTTCGAGTCCCGTCACCCGCTCCAGCGCACTGAAAGCCGTCGGAGGCCCGGCGGCTTTTTCGATTTCTTTGCAGGAATCGCCCCGTCAGTAGCGAACAGGTGTTCGTAACGGCCCCCACACTCCCGTTCCCCGCCACTGCGGGGTGTCTTTCGATGACGTTCATCAAGCGTGTGTGCGATCGCGCCGCTCTCTTGGTCATGACGACCGCGTGCGTGTTCTCAGTGACGGTGCCCGCGGGCGCCGCCCTCCCGTGCGGTCCGGTTTCGTTGGGCTTTGGTGACTCCTACAACGGGCAAGACGGCGTGGCGCGAACCCACCGGGGCGTAGACGTCGCGATGGGTCCGGGAGACTCCGTGAGCGCTCCTCGCGGCGGTACGATCAAGTTCGCCGGCCGCGTGCCGGGAGCGGGCGGCGAGACGATTCTGTGCGTCACGCTTCAGACCGCCGACGGTCTTGTCACCCTGTTGCCGCTCGAGCGACTCGATGTGGGCGGCGGCGACACGGTGGGGGCCGGAGAGCCAGTGGGCACGCTGGCGGCATCGGGGGATGTGTCATCGCCTGACCCGCATCTGCATCTGGGCCTGCGTCGTGGCGATCTCTACGTGGACCCATCCGGCCTTCTTGCGGCACCCGCGGTCGAGGAGCCCGGCGCCGGCACGCCGTCGGAAGCTCCGGTTCCCACCCCGGCCGCCGGCCTTGACTCGGCGCCCGCGCATGGTGGTCCGGTCACCACGGGGTCCCCTGTGTCGGCTCAGGGCGTCAGCCTGGGAGACGGCGTCACCCTCGCGGCGAACGCGCCTCACACGGCGGCTCAGGCGGTCCCGGCGGGTGTTGTGTCCACGCGGGCGTTGCGCGCGGACGTGCGAACCGCCGCACAGCCTCTCGCGCAAGGCGTTGCGCTCTCAGCGGCGGCTCCGGTCGCGACGGCTGCTGCGGGCGCCGACCCCGTCGAGAACCTGAAGCGACTGACTGCTTCGGCGGTCCTTCAGGCGGTTGCGGCGGTGCGTGGCGCCGGCTGGCCCGCGCTCGCTGTGTTCGGCGTCGCGCTGATCACGACCACCCTCATGCTGGGGCGTCGAGCCCTCGAGCGTCAGATCTCTGTTGATGCGCCCGTGTCAGACCGGTTGGGGACACTGTTGCAGCACGTGTGGACCGGTGCTACAATCTGCGGGCTCACATCCTGCTCCGGGCTTCTGCCTTCACAGTCCCGGAGCCGCATAGCCCAGAGGAGGTGACAAAGTGAAGGCTTACGAACTGTTGCTTCTGCTCAATCCCTCCCTTGACGAGGATTCCCGTGCTGCCGTCCTGGACAAGGTCCAGGGCCTCATCACCGCAGACGGGGGCGTGGTGGACGCCGTTGATTCGTGGGGCAAGCGCAAGCTCGCCTTCGAGATCAACAAGCTGACCGAGGGCGATTACGCGCTCATCGATTTCCACACCGCGCCGGCCGCAATCGCCGAGCTGGACCGCGTGCTGCACATTACCGATCCCGTGGTCCGCTACATGCTCGTGGTTCGCGAGGACAAGGCCTAGAGCCTCTCGCCGGCACTGCGGACTCGGGTCCGATACCCGTATCCGTAACACGTTGAAGGTGGTTTCAAGATGAGCATCAACCGAGTCGTCATCACAGGCAATCTCACTCGTGACCCTGAGCTGCGCGCGACCGCGAGCGGCATGTCCGTCCTCAAGATGGGCATCGCTGTGAACGATCGTCGCAAGAACCCGCAGTCGGGTGAGTGGGAAGATGTCCCGAACTACTTCGATGTGACCGTCTTTGGTCAGCGTGGCGAGTCGCTGTCGCGCTTCTTGACCAAGGGTTCGAAGGTCGCGATCGAGGGCAAGCTTCGCTGGAGCCAGTGGGAGACCCCCGACGGTGACAAGCGCAGCAAGGTCGAGATCATCGCCGATGACATCGAGTTCATGTCGTCTCGCGGAGAAGGCGGCGGCAACTCCGGCGGTGGCGGTGGCGGCTATAGCGCCCCTGCAGCCCCGACGAAGAAGCCCGAGACCTTCGAGGACGACATTCCGTTCTAGGCGAACCACCCGCACCCCTCACGGGTGCCTGAACAACCCCGCGATATTCGCGGAAGGAGGGTCAGAACATGTCCGATTATGGTCGCAAGCCCAGGCGTAAGTACTGCCAGTTCTGCAAGGACCACGTCGAGTACATCGACTACAAGGACTCGCAGATGCTGCGCAAGTTCATGACCGACCGCGGCAAGATCAAGCCTCGTCGCGTGTCGGGCAACTGCGCCCAGCACCAGCACCAGCTGTCCACGGCCATCAAGCGCGCCCGCGAGATGGCGCTGCTGCCCTACACCGTTCCCGTCGTGAGCGGCCGCGTGGGCGGCAAGGGCCGCTAGGCCCCGCCAGCTTAAGGAGAAGCGATGAAGGTCATCCTTATGCAGGAGCTCAAGGGTCGCGGCGGCGAAGGTGACGTCGTCGACGTCGCTCGCGGTTTCGCCGTGAACTATCTGCTTCCCCGCAAGTACGCCATCGAGGCGACGCCGGGTAACCTGAAGCAGCTTGAGCAGCGCCTGCACAACATCAAGAAGCGCGAAGAGTCCCGTCTGACCGACGCCGGCTCGCTCGCGTCCTCTCTCGAGGACAAGACCGTCACGATCGAGGCCAAGGTGGGCGATGAAGGTCGCCTCTTCGGTTCGGTCACCACCCCGATGGTCGAGGCCGCCATCCGCGAGCAGCTGGGCGTGGAGGTCGATCGTCGCAAGATCGACACTCACGGCCACATCAAGGATGCCGGGGCCCACGAGGTCACCATCACGATCTACCGTGACGTCAAGGCGACGCTCACCGTCAACGTCATCGCCGAGGGCTCGGTTGTTCCCGAGACCGTCGTCGCCGAGGTTGAGGGCGTCACCGCCGACGGCGAGGCTTTCGTCGAGGTGGTCGAAGAGACCGCCGAGCAGGCCGACGCCGACGTCGCGCTCGACGAGGCTGCCGAGTAACGCAGCACGTCCACAGCGTACTTGTACGACGCCGCTCCCCGTGAAGGGGGGCGGCGTCGTTCGTTTCCGGCGGGTGCTCGCTGAAGAGGTCTGAACATCTGTGGATAACGTGGATAACTCCCGTTGTCGCAGGTAGGGGTGATGGTGAATCCACCGCTCACTGTGGACTCGTATAGGGGTCTTCGTGGGTGTCATTGCGACGCGCTATCATCTGTCCTCCAGAAGCATGAGAACGTCCCCAAGGAGCGGTGCCAGACATGGCTGATGTGATGGACAACGAGGTCCGCGTACGCCGTCAGGACCGCATTCCCCCGCACAATATAGAGGCTGAGCAGGCAATTCTCGGTTCGATGCTGCTTTCGACCGAGGCCGTCGAGGGTGCGCTGAACTCCCTCCAGCCGGAGGACTTCTATCGTCCCGCGCACGCGCACATCTACTCGGCGATCAACGATCTCTACGCGCGGTCGTATCCCGTCGATCACCTCTCCGTGGCCGATCGACTGGAATCCACAGGTCAGCTCGAGTCTTCCGGTGGAAAACCCTATCTGCTGGACCTCTCCGGAGCCGTACCCACCACCGCCAACTGGGCCCGCTACACCGACATCGTGAAGCGTCTGTCGATGTTGCGGCAGCTCATCGGCGCGGCGACCCAGATCGTCGCCATGGGCTACGACGCCCCGGACGACCTGGACGAGGTCGTCGAGGATGCCGAGCGCCTGATCTTCCAGGTCACCAACAAGCGCGTCGAGAGCAACTTCAAGGACATCAAGGATCTGCTGAAGGTCTCGTTCAATCAGCTTGAGGAGTTGTTCGAGCGCAAGGAGCACGTCACCGGCGTGCCCACCGGCTTCAAGGATCTCGACAAGCTGCTCGCGGGTCTCCATCCCGGCGACCTGGTGATCCTTGCCGCGCGCCCCTCGGTGGGCAAGACCGCGTTCGCGCTCAACCTTGCGGTCAACGCCGCCAAGGCCGGCGGCTCGGTCGCGATCTTCTCGCTCGAGATGGGCGCCGAGCAGTTGGTGCAGCGTGTCCTGTGCGCCGAGGCGCGCATCAACCTGCAAGACGTGCGCACCGGCTACCTCAAAGAGAACGACTGGCACGCCATCCACACCGCGATGGGCAAGCTCGCCTCCCTCGAGTTCTGGGTGGACGACACCCCGTCGATCTCGATCCTCGAGGTGCGCGCCAAGGCGCGCCGCCAGCTCCGCAACAAGCCCAAGGGCCTGATCATCGTCGACTACCTGCAGCTCATGCAGCCGCAGAACCGTCGCACCGAGAACCGCCAGGTCGAGATCGCCGAGATCTCCCGAGGCCTCAAGATCCTCGCCAAGGAGATGGGCGTGCCGGTGGTCGCCCTGTCGCAGCTCTCCCGCTCGGTCGAGCAGCGCGCCGGCAAGCGCCCGATGCTTTCGGACCTTCGTGAGTCCGGCGCCATCGAGCAAGACGCCGACATCGTCATGTTCATCGACCGTGACACCAACCCCGGCGCGGAGCAAGAAGATGGCCGGCCGGCGAAGGGCACGGCGGAGATCATCGTGGCCAAGCACCGTAACGGCCCGCTGGGCGACATCCCGCTGGTGTTCATGGAGCGCTTCACCAAGTTCGTCGACATGACGCACCAGGCGTAGGTCGCCCGGAGGTCACCTGAGAGTCGGCGAACGGTACGATTTCGCGTTCGTAACTCGATAACGACCGTTCGGTAGTCCCGAACGACCGCTAATCCCCAACTATTGACACGGGGGATATGATACTCGGCGGTGTCTGGAGGCAGGAGGCTTCCGGACCATCGAACGAGAGGTATCCGCAGCCGTGTCTACTCGCTACGACGTCGTCATCGTGGGCGCCGGGCCCGCCGGCATCTTCGCCGCACTGGAGCTCGTCCGTTCCGGCATCACCAACGTGCTGGTGGTCGAGAAGGGCCATGCGATCGCGAAGCGTCGCTGTCCCGCTCGCGTCACCGCCTGTGTGGGCTGCCGCACCTGCGACATCATGACCGGCTGGGGCGGTGCCGGCGCGTTCTCGGACGGCAAGCTCACCCTTACCACCGAGGTGGGCGGATGGCTCCCCGAGTACGTCGAGCACAGCGAGCTCGTCACGCTCTTGGGCTACAGCGACGACCTCTGGCTCGAGTTCGGTGCCACCCAGGAGGTCCACGGTCCCGACCCTGCGACCGCCACGGCCCTGGAGCGCGAGGCCACTCTCGCGGGCATGAAGCTCATTCCCATGCGCATCCGGCATCTGGGCACCGACCGCTCGCCCCAGGTCCTCGACGCGATGCGCGTCCACCTCGCCGAGCACGGTGTCGATATCCGCACCGAGACCGCGGCTGTCCGCATCATCGCCGAGGAGGGGCGCGTGTCGGGCGTTGAGCTCTCCGACGGCACCGTCGCGCAGAGCGCGGCGGTCGTCGCGGCACCCGGTCGTGAAGGAGCCGACTGGCTCGCCGAGCAGGCGCATGCGCTGGGTGTCACCCTCACCAACAACGCGGTGGACATCGGCGTGCGCGTGGAGTGTCCGGCGCCGGTCATGGAGCGCCTGACCGACGCGCTCTACGAGGCGAAGCTCGTCTATCACACCAAGGCCTTTGGCGATTCAGTGCGCACGTTTTGCATGAACCCCTACGGCGAGGTGACCACCGAGAGCTACGGCGACGTGGTCACGGTGAACGGCCACAGCTACGCGGGCACCGAGCACCGCACCCCCAACACCAACTTCGCCGTCCTGGTGAGCCAGCGCTTCACCGAGCCGTTCCGCGACCCCATCACCTACGGCCGCTCGATCGCCAAGCTCGCCAACCTGCTGGGCGACGGCATCCTCGTGCAGCGCTACAGCGACCTGAAGGCGGGACGCCGTTCGACGCCCGAGCGCATGGCGCAGTCGATCATCAAGCCCACCATGCCCCAGGCCACCCCCGGCGACCTGAGTGCGGTCCTGCCGTATCGCCACCTCGCCGACATCATGGAGTTCATCGAGACGATGGACTCGATCGTGCCGGGAATCGCGGGTCCCAACACCTTCTTCTACGGCGTCGAGGTCAAGTTCTACTCGTCGCGCCTCGAGGTGGACCGCGACCTCCAGACCTCGATCGAGGGGCTGTACGCCATCGGCGACGGTGCGGGTATCACGCGTGGGCTCGTGCAGGCAGGGGCGAGCGGCGTGCTCGCGGCTCGCGGCATCGTGGCCAAGGCGGCGCGGAGCTAGCTACGGCTGCACCCAGCCCATGACGCGCAGTGCGGCGTCCACGATGTCCTCCTCGGCCTCGTCGCCAAGCACCACCGAGCTGATGATGAAGCCCACCATCAGCGAGAGCAGGGCGCGTACGCGACCCGGTCGGGTGGCGTCGGCGTCGGCAACGCCAAGTGCCGAGTCGATCTCGACCGCTTTGCTTGTGATGGCCCCCATCGCGGGCACCACGACCAGCTCGCGGTACTCGGCGAGGAACTTGTCGTTGCGGGCCGCTGCGGGCAGGATGATGCGCGCCAGCGGGCCGAAGAACCGTATGGCTTGGCGTCGGTCCCTGAGCGTGTCGACCATCTGTTCGCGCACCGTCTGGGGTTGGATCTCGCCGATCATGGCGAGCGTCTCGTTGCGAAGGCGGCCTGCGCCCAGACGCATCATGGTGAGGAAGATCGCCTCTTTGCTGGGGAAGTGCCGGTACAGGGCCGGCTCGGTCACACCTACGCGCGACGCGATCTCGCGCATCGAACCACCGTCGTAGCCTCGCTCGCCAAAGACGTCCATCGCGGCGTCGAGGATCTCGCCCTTGCGACCGCCTTCGGTGGACGCGAAGTAGCCGCAGTCGACGGTGTCCGCATCCTTGCAGTCGGGGTCGTGCGCGGTCCCCATACCTGCGGGCGTGGTGCGCTTCCGGTCTGCCGAGTCGTTCATCGGGAGCCTCCTTCGCGCTCGCGCGTCACGAGGTGCACGAACACGTCTTCGATACTCGGATCTATCTGGATGACGTTCGCGTCGGCGAATCCCGCGGCCTGCAGCCGGGCCGCCAGCTCGTGGGCGCCACCCGTGTCGGCGGCCGCATGCGCGTTCTCCGGGTCGCATCCGCCCACAGAGCTGCCGCCCGCCACGGCGTGCAGTACCGCGCCCGACAGGTACGCCTCTCGCACGTCAGGCGACGATTCGAGCCAGTCGAGCGCGCCGGCAACGTCGTTCACGCTGACCTCGTAGATGCGCTCGGTCATGCACTCCGTGCGGATCTGGTGCGGTGTTCCCTCGGCGATGAGCCGGCCTCGGTAGATGAACGCGAGGCGGTTGCAGTGGCTCGCCTCGTCCATGTAGTGCGTGGTCACGAACAGCGTCACGCCTCGTTGCGCGAGGTCGTAGAGCAGGTCCCAGAACTGGCGGCGAGCGACGGGGTCAACGCCGCTGGTGGGCTCGTCGAGGAAGAGCAACTCCGGCTCGTGGATGGTCGCCGCGCCCAGTGCGAGCCGCTGCTTCCACCCTACGGACAGGTCGCGCGTGAGCTCGTTCTCGCGTCCCACGAGGTCGGCCATCTCCAGTACGTAGGCGCGCTGCGTGGCGAACTTTTCGGCGGGCAGGTCGTAGACGCCGGCGTAGAAGCGCAGGTTCTCGTCGACCGTCATGTCTTCGAACAGCGCGAACTTCTGGCTCATGTAGCCTATCCGGCGCTTGACCGTCTCGGGGGAGCGGATCACGTCGTCGCCCAAGATGAGCGCCTCGCCGCCGTTAGGGGCGATCGTGCCGGTGAGCATGCGGATTGCCGTGGTCTTGCCGGCGCCGTTGGGGCCCAGGAAGCCGAAGATCTCGCCGCGGGCGACGTCGAAGTCGATGCCGTCGACGGCGGTGAAGTCGCCAAAGCGCTTGGTGAGGCCGCGCACGCTGATCGCGGCGGTGGTGTCGGGGGGCGAGGGGAGGGTGGCCATGGGTGCTCCTAGTCAGCCAGCCGCTTGCTGAAGTTCATGACGGCCACGGTGAAGATCGCGACCGCGAACAGGGCAAGCGCCGCCAGCGGCCAGAACAGGTCGACGAAGCCGCTGCCCTTCACGAACGCCGACCGCATCACGATGACGGCGTAGCGCAGCGGGATGAGGTAGGTGAGCGGCACGATAGCCGGCGGCATCGATTCGATGGGGAAGATGAAGCCGGACAGGACCATCGACGGGATCATGATGAACATGACCGTCTGCTGCGCCTGGGTGCGCGTGCGCGACACGAGTGAGATGAGCAACCCCAGACCCACCGCCGTGAACATGAACAGCAGCAGCCCCAGCAGCAGCACCCACATCTGGCCGTTGAACGGCACCTTGAACCAGTACCGGCCCACCAGCGCCACCGTGGTCATCTGGATCACCGACGTGATCAGGTACGGCGTGACCTTGCCCACCAGGTAGTCGCCTCGGGAGATGGGCGTGACGAACATCTGCTCGAGCGTGCCGCGCTCGCGCTCGCGCACCACGGCCTGAGACATGATCGACATGGTGGAGATGAGCAGCACGAACGCGATGAGCGACGGCAGCATCACGTTGACCTGCCTGAGGCTCGGGTTGTACAGCACGCGGACGCGAGCGTCGATGCCCGGCCCCGCCAGCTCGATGCCCTGGGCCGCAAGCCGGCGCGAGTTGAACGCCGAGATGATCTGCGCCGAGTAGCCGCTCGCCACGCTGGCCGTGCGCGAGTCCGCGCCGTCCACCACGATGCCCACCTCGGCGGTCTGGCCGCGTTCGAGCTTTGACTGTGTGCCCTCGGGGATCACCACGGCCACGGCGGCGTCTCCGTGGTCGAGCAGGTGCCGGATCTCAGTCTCGTTGGCGGGGTGGGCGACGATACGGAAGTAGCCCGAGCCCTCGAAGGTCTCGGCGATCTTTCGCGAGGTGGCCGAGTGGTCCAGGTCGACCACGGCGGTCTTGAGGTTGGTCACGTCGGCGCCCACCACGTAGCCGAACATGACCAGCTGCAGGATCGGCATGATGAAGAGCAGGCGCAGCAGCAACGGGTCTCGCCGCAGCTGTGCGAACTCTTTCCAGATGAGCAGCCGGATGCGCTTGGCGTTCATCGCTGCCGCCTTCCGGCCAGCGCGCTCGACAGGGCGATCGCGACCACGGCGTAGATGAGCAGGAAGAGCAGCTGGTCCCACATCTCGGCGAAGCCCGCGCCCTTCAGGAACACGCCGCGCGAGATCACCATCATGTAGCGACCCGGGAAGGCGTAGCTCGCCACCTGCAATACGGTGGGGATCGAGTCGAGCGGGAACGCGAAGCCCGAGAGCATGAAGCCCGGCAGGAACGAGATCATGAGCGCCGCGATGTTCGCGCTCTCCATGCTGGGCGCAACCGCCGAGATGATCAGTCCCAGCCCCAGGGCGCAGAACACGAACAGCAGCATCCCCACGAACAACAGCGCCACGCTGCCGCGCAGGGGCACCTGGAACACGGTGAGCGCGAGAACGGTGATCGCCACCATGTCGGCAAACGCGAGCACCGTCCACGGCAGCAGCTTGCCCACCATGAGCTCGGTGCGGTGCAGCGGGCTCACGAGCATCTGCTCCTCGGTGCCCTGATCACGCTCGCGCACGAGAGTCACGGCGCTTTGCTGCGTGGTCACGATCATGATGATGACCACCATGAGGCCCGGGATGAGGTAGTCCGTGGAACGGCGTTCGGGGTTGTACCAGGTGCGGATGCGCGGTTCGAGGCGGCCGATGCCGCTCAGGTCGAGCCCCTGCCTGTCCGCCCACTCGGCCTGGGCCTGCTGGCCCAGCGCCTGGTTGAGCGCGATCGAGTACGTGTGGCCGATCTGCGCCGAGTAGGGCTCGGAGCCGTCCACCAACACCGCGACCTGCGCCTTCTCGCCCGCGGCGATGGCGCGCGCGAAGCCCGGCGGGACGATCACGGCGATACGGGCGTCGCCGCGCTCGAAGTAGCGGTACACGGACTCGACGTCGGGTAGCTGCTCGCGGACGGTGAAGAAGTCCGAGGCCACGTACCGCGCGACGTACTCGCGGCTGGCGGCGGTCTGATCCTGGTCCACTACCACGGTGGCGACGTTGGTGACGTCGTAGCTGATGGCGTAGGCGAACAGCACCAGCTGGATGGCCGGCAGCACCAGGATCGCGGCGAGCATACGCGGGTCGCGCCAGATGTGGATGAACTCCTTGCGGGCGATCGCGGCGATGCGCGTCCACGCGGCTCTCATCGGCGCTCACCGCCTTGGGCTGCTGCCGGTGCGTTCTGCTCGGCGAGGAAGGCGAACGCGGCTTCCATGTCCACTCGTGCCACGCGCGCTGAGTCGACCGCTATCCCGCGATCGGTCAGGAAGGCCGCGACCTCCTGGGCGGTGGGGGTCTGGGTGCTCAGGATGCGGACCACCTCGCCGTAGAGGTGCGCCGAGGCGAGCCCCGGCAGCGTTGACGCGACCCGCAGGGCCTCGCGGGGCGTGGGTGAGAGCACCTCGAACAGCGTGCCCGGAACGAGCGCCTTGATCTGCGGCGGTGTGCCCGAGTAGCGGATCGAGCCGCCGTCCATGAACGCGACGTGGCTGCAGCGCTCGGCCTCGTCCATGTAGGGGGTGGCCACGAGCACCGTCTTGCCGCGCTGCCTGAGTGTGGCGATGATCCGCCAGAACTCGCGGCGCGAGACCGGGTCCACGCCGGTGGTGGGCTCGTCGAGCAGCAGCAGGTCGGGCTCGTGCATGAGGGTGGCGGCGAGCATGAGCTTCTGTTTCATGCCGCCCGAGAGGAACTGGGCCTGACGTCCGGCGAACTCGGCGAGGCCCATGCCCTCGAGCAGCGACGCGGACCTCGTGCGCCGGTCCGCCCGTGACACGCCGCGAAGCGTGCCGAAGAACTCGAGGTTCTCGGCGACGGTGAGGTCCGGGTACATCGAGAACCGCTGCGACATGTAGCCGATGCGCGGCGTGACTCGGCGAGACGCCGAGCGCACGGACTCGCCAAAGACGAGCGCGTCGCCCGAGTCGGGCGTGAGCACCGTCGCCAGCATGCGGATGAGGGTGGACTTGCCCGCGCCATCGGGGCCGAGCAACCCGAAGACCGCGCCGGGCTCCACGGCGAGATCCACGTGCTCCACCGCGCGTACCTCGCCAAAGGCGCGCGAGAGCCCGCTCGCGTCGATGGCGAGCCCGGTGGCGGTGCGGGTGTCAGTAGCGACAGGCACCTACTTGGCCGCGAACTCGACGTCGACGGGAAGTCCTGACTTGAGCGCGCCGGTGGTGTCGGTCACCGCGACGCGGACCTCGTAGACGAGGTTGCCGCGCTGCTCCTTGGTCTCGACCGTGTTGGGAGTGAACTCGGCCTGCGAGGCGATGAAGCTCACGGTGCCGTCGAACGACCCGCCCGTCGAGCGCACAGTCGCCTTCTGGCCGAGCGACACGTCGCCGATGCTGGGCTCGGGCACGTAGACGCGCACGAACAGGTCGACCGGATCGGCGAGCGTGACGAGCGTCTTGCCCGGGCTCGCGTTCTGGCCCGCGTTGGCCGGCACCGAGACCACCACGCCGGTGGCGGGCGACTTCACCGTGGCGTAGCCCAGCTGGACCTGCGCGAGCTTGACCGCTGCGACCGCCTGGGCGAGCCGCGCCTTGGCGGCATCCACCTCGGCATCGGTGCCGGTGTCCTTGGCCTGCGTGACCTGCGCCTTGGCCGCGCGCACGCCGGCTTGCGCCTGCTGCACCTGCAGCTTGAGGGCGGCGTCGTCGAGTCTCGCGATCACGTCGCCCTTCTTCACCGAGTCACCCTCGGCCACGTCGAGCTCCACGATGCGCCCGGAGATGGCCGCTGATACCTGGTACTCGGTCGCCTCGACGGTGCCCGAGAGCGTGGTTGCCGCACTCGCTTTCTGCTGCGTGCTCCACACCCAGTAGCCCACGCCGCTCACCAACGCGAGCACGAGGACTACGACCAGCACCTTGGGGGGCCCGCCATGCTTTCCGTTCGCCATGACCTCACCTGTTCCTCTCGCATGCGCGCGCCGCGCGGCCGCGCATGGGTCCCTACTCGATCCGAACGTCCACCGGAGCACCCGGCGGCAAGGGGTAGTCGTCGTCCGCGACCACGGTGACCTCCACCGGGATCGCCCTCGTCAAATGCACCTCGCGTGTCGCGAAGGAGGTGGGCGGATACTCCGCTCGAACACCGATACGGGTGACCGTCGCCTGTGCCTCGCCGGGTGCCCAGTCGCCCGAGACGGTGACGCGCACGGGTTGACCCGATGACGCCCGGCGCTGCTCGAGCGCCCGGGCCTGTTCCGGCGTGAGCCACAGTGAGACGCGCGCGGGCCCCTCCCCGCGGATGCGCACCACCGACGCGCCGGGCGCGAGCACATCACCCACGCGCACTGCCGAGACCACCCGGCCGCTCACGGGCGCGCGTACCACCGCAAGCGAGCGCTGGTAGGTGGCCACGGCCACGCCGATCGAGGAGGCGTCCGCGGCGATGCGCGCGAGCTCACGCACGTCGAGCAGTTGTGCCCGCGCGTCCGAGAGCTTCGCTCGCGCCGATGACAGCGTGCCCAGGCCTGAGCGCGCCTTCGCGAGCCCGGCGTCGATCTTGGCGATGCCCGCATCGAGCTGTGCGAGCGCCGCTCGGAGCTGTGCCGGGTTGGGAGGTACGGGAGGAGGCGTGCCGGTGGGCAGAACCCCGCCGGGAGGCATGGTGGGCACGCCGCCGGGGGGTAGCGCGCCGCCCATCTGCTGCAGCTTCGCGAGCAGTGCTGCGACCTGCGCGCGCTTAGCCACGAGCTGCGCGCGCGTGGCGGTCAACTTCGCGATCGCATCGGCGACCTGCGCGCGGGTGGAGGCGAGGGTGGCCTTGCCGGAGTCGACCTTGTCGAGCGCTTCGTCGAGCACCGGCAGCTGGGCACGCGCGCTCGCGTGGGCGGCGCGTGCAGCGGCGAGCGACGCATCCAGTGCTGCCGAGTCGAACGTCGCCACCACCTGGCCCGCGCGAACCGCGTCGCCGGTCTCGACGTTCACCGACACGATCCGAGCGACCGAACCCACGCCGGTGATCGCCTGGATGGTGGTCTGACCGCTGCGCGCGGACGGCGCACCGCTCGGCTGCGCGCCGGCGAACCCGGCGTTGAGGTCGACCTGGGGCACGGGAAGCGAGGGTGCCTGCACCACGGTCACGTCGTCGACGACCCGGCCGGACAGCGAGTCGTCCGCCGAGCACCCCGAAACGCTCACCGCGAGGGCGAGCAGTGCTGCGAGCAGGTATGTGCGATGACGTCGCACGTGGTCGCCTTCCGGATGCGCGGGCTCAGCTGAGTTAGTTATCACTCACTAACTCGGTATACGCCTGTCTGCACCGTGTGGCAAGCGGTGAGTGCGAGTCGCTACTCCAGCGCCTTGCGCAAGAGCCTGTCGTGGGCCTTGAGCAGGTTGGCGAGCTCGGTGGCGTTGGCCGAGGCCTCGCGCACCGCGAGCGCATACTCAAGCTCGATCGACGCACGCGCGCCCACGAGCTTCAGCACCGCACTGAGCGTCTCCAGGTCGTCGATGGGCTCGACGGTGATGAGCGCCATGATGCCGATCTTGGTGCCGTCGTGATCGAACAGCGGCATGCCCAGGTAACCCTGCGCGCCCATCTCGGCGAGGCCGGTGTCTTTGGGGAAGAGCTCGGCGACGTGGGAAGGGTAGACGCACAGGCTCTGCGGTCCCATCACCGACCCGCACGGGGTGTCTTCGAGCGCGTAGATCTTGTTGGGGGTGCGCTCGCCGCCAAAGTAGCGCGCGATGGTCTGGATCTGGTCGCCGTCTCCCGGGGCGATCCGGCCCACCACCACGAGCTCAGCGCCCGCCATCGAGTACAGGAAGTGCGCGATGCCGTCGAAGAACTCGGCGCCGTGCTGGTCGAAGACCGCCTTGCGCGCCGTCTCGAGCACAAGCCGCGCCTCGTCGTCGCCCAAGGCCTCAAGCACGGGCCCGGGCCCGTATCGGTCAGGTCGGGCTGGTTCGATCCAGCTGTCGCGTGCCATGCGAATCCCCTCCGGCAAGGTGGATGCTCGGCCTCAGCGTAGCGCGGTGCCGAGGCGCGCGCCAGCACGTGCGCTCTGGCGCTTCGCGCGCGCGTCAGGCATACTACGCGCGCGGCTCCACCATGCTGGAGCGGCCTCGCGCGCCATCGGGAGTTGGCCCGCACGATCCGGGAGCGGCTAGAGTGTCCGCGGGATCGAGTACTCACAGGAGATTCACATGGCCGGAATCGTCCTCGTCGGCGCCCAGTGGGGCGACGAAGGCAAGGGCAAGATCACCGACCTCATCGCAGACGACTTCGACTACGTCGTCCGCTACCAGGGCGGTAACAACGCCGGACACACCGTCATCCACGGCGGTCGCACGCTCAAGCTGCACCTCATCCCCAGCGGCATCATGTACCCGCACATCACGCCCATCATCGGCAACGGGTGCGTCATCGACCCCGAGGTCCTCATCGCCGAGATGGACCGCCTCGAGGCCGACGGGCTGTCCACGCACCGCCTGCTCATCAGCTGCAACGCGCACCTGATCATGCCGTACCACAAGGATCTCGACGGAGCCTCCGAGCACCGCTTGGGCAAGAACGAGATCGGCACCACCCGCCGCGGCATCGGTCCCGCGTACATGGACAAGTCCTCGCGCGTGGGCATCCGCATCCAGGACCTGCAGGACGAGCACATCCTCGCCAAGAAGATCGAGGCCGCCCTCTCCGAGAAGAACGACATCCTCGAGAAGGTCTACGGCATGCCCACCTACACGGTGGAGCAGATCATGGAGGAGTTCCGCCCCTACGCCGCGCGACTCCGCCCCCACATCGCCGAGACGAGCGCGATCATCAACCGTGCGCTCGCCGCCGACCAGTGGGTGCT
>CAYOHY010000020.1:27423-31654 GCA_964403885.1 uncultured Eubacteriales bacterium | reverse complement strand
GGGACAACGCCAAGAAGCGCTTCGAGGACGGCTTCACCGACAAGGACGGCGTGAAGCACGTCAAGGGCGGCGAGGCCCACAAGGCCGCCGTCACCGGCGACACCGTGGGCGACCCCTACAAGGACACCGCGGGCCCGGCGCTCAACTCGATGATCAAGGTCTTCAACATCGTGGCGCTGCTTCTCGTGCCGCTGCTGGTGCTGCTCGCCAAGTAGGCGCATCACACGCACTTCGACGGGCCCCGGCGATTGTTCGCCGGGGCCCGTTCTCATTACGGGAATAGACTCCTTGAGCGAACACGACACACTCAGGTGAGGAGACACACGATGACCACTGCATTCATCGGGCTCGGGAGCAATCTCGGCGACCGTCTGGGCAACGTCGCGGATGCCGTGGACGCAATCTCGCAGTTCCCCGAGACGCACGTCGAGAAGGTCTCGCATGCCTACGAATCGGTCCCCGCGTTCGTCGAGGACCAGCCCAACTTCATCAACGCCGTCATCGAGATCGAGACGTCCTTGCTTGCCGACGCACTGCTTGAGCGCCTCCTTGAGCTGGAGACCTCGATGGGCAGGGTGCGCGACGTCGACAAGGGCCCCCGCACCATCGACCTCGACCTGCTCATCTACGGAGACGAGGAGTGGGCGAGCGAGAAGCTCACCCTGCCGCATCCCGGTATCGCCGAGCGTGACTTCGTCGTCACCCCGCTGCTCGAGATCGCGCCGCGCACCGTGCTTCCCAACGGTGTGCACCTGCGCCGCAGCGAGGCCAACGTGGGCGAGGTTCTCCATGACCTTGGGCCGCTGCCTGACTCGGGCGCCGATCACAACCGCCCGGTCGACGCCGATGCCTGGACCGTCGTCGCCGAGACCACCAACGCTCAAGACGCCTCGATCGGGTTCGACGCCGGGCTGCTGTTCAAGCGCCAGGTGCTCGAGGACGAGGGCATCCCGTTCGCTTTCGACCCCTACGAGCCGGGGCAGGACCTCGACCCCTTCGGCATGCAGATGTCGTTCAAGCTGCTGGTGCCCACTGAGTACGCCCAGCGCGCGAGCGAACTGCTGGCGGCGGTGGAGGCGGCCGAGCCGCAGTACCCGGAGGGTATGTCGTAGCACCGACGGCGGCTCGCCGGCCATTCGTGGGCCGGTGAGCCGCCTACGCTGCAGTGATATACTCGCACTCCCTCATCGCCAGGGCCGCGTGGACCCGGATCCGGGCTGCGACTGCCACGATGCAAAGGAGGATCCATGAGCGCACTTCCCGCTCCTGCCCCTGCACCCCGTATGACTGCGACCGCATTGTGCGCCCTCAAGGCTGCCGAGCGGCCCATCGTGATGCTCACCGCGTATGACTACCACTCCGCGCGACTCGTCGAAGCCGCAGGCGTGGACGCCATCTTGGTGGGTGACTCGCTGGGCATGACGGTGCTTGGGCACGGCTCCACGTTGCCGGTCACCATGGACGACATGGTTCGCGCGACCGCTGCTGTCGCCCGTGCGTGCACCACGGCGCTCGTCATCGCCGACATGCCGTTCATGAGCTATCAGCCCAGCATCGAGACCGCGCTGATCAACGCAGGCCGCCTGGTCGCCGAAGGTGGCGCGCAGGCCGTCAAGCTCGAGGGCGCCCACCCCACCACCCTTGTCGCGATCAGTGAGATGACCGCGGCCGGTATCCCGGTGATGGGCCACGTGGGCCTGACGCCGCAGTCGGTCAACACGCTGGGCGGCTATCGCACCCAGGCAAAGGACGCTCACAGCGCAGCGGTGCTGTTCGAGGAGTGTGTCGCTCTCGAGCAGGCCGGTGCGTTCGCCATCGTGCTCGAATGTGTGCCGGCCGAGATCGCGGAGCGCGCCAGCGCACTGCTGTCGATCCCCACGATCGGCATCGGTGCCGGCGCGGGATGCGATGGGCAGGTACAGGTCTTCCACGACATCCTCGGGCTGGGCGACTTCACGCCCCGCCACGCCAAGCGCTACGCCCAGCTGGGCGACGCGATCGTCTCGGCGGTCTCGGCGTACGCCGATGACGTGCGTGGCCACGCGTTTCCCGGTGCCGAGCAGACCACGCACGTTGGCGCAGAGGTGCTCGCGGAGGCCGAGATCATCTTCAGCAGCGAGTACGAGGTGATCGACGAGTGATCGAGCGGTTGACCAGCAAGGCCGAGATCCGCTCGGCGGTGGCCGAGGCACGCCGAGAGGGCAAGCGCGTCGGCTTCGTGCCCACGATGGGCGCACTGCACGAAGGCCACCTCACGCTCGTGCGCGCCGCCTGCGCCCGCACGGATGTCGTGGTCGCCTCAGTGTTCATCAATCCCACGCAGTTCGGCCCCGGCGAGGACTTCGACGCCTATCCGCGCCGCGTCGATGCCGACGCGCGGCTCCTGGGTTCTGAGGGAGTCGAGCTCGTCTTCACGCCCAGCGTCGAGGAGATGTACGGCTCGGGCACGCAGGTCAGCGTCGACCCGGGCCCGCTCGCAGCGAGGTGGGAGGGCGAGGTCCGGCCCGGCCACTTCACGGGGATGGCCACGGTGGTCGCCAAGCTACTCAACATCGTGCGTCCCGACCTCGCGTTCTTTGGCGAGAAGGACTACCAGCAGCTACAGATCGTGCACAGGCTCGCGGCCGATCTCGACATGGGTGTGGGCATCGTGCCCGTGCCCATCGTGCGCGAGCCCGACGGCCTCGCGCTGTCGAGCCGCAACGCCTATCTCTCAGCCGAGCAGCGCGAGATCGCGAAGTGCGTCCCGGAGTCGCTTGAGGCCGCGGCCGCGGCACTCGCGTGGGGGGAGCGTGACGCGCGCGCCCTCGAGGCCGCCATGCGTGACGCGATCGCCGCGCACGCCGGCGACGTCGTGACCATCGACTACGCGGCCGTGGTCGACCCGTCCACGCTCGAGCCGCTCGACGTCGTCACCCGCGACGCGCGTGCGCTCGTGGCCGTGAGGGTGGGAACCACGCGACTGATCGACAACTGTGCGCTGGTCGTGCCCGGCGCCTCATCGGACAGCAAGGAGCTCACGTGACCGACGTCGCCGCCCTTCACGCCGAGATCCGCGCGCTCGCCGCTCAGCGCGATGCCGTCATCATCGCGCACAACTACCAGCGCGCCGAGGTGCAAGACGTCGCGGACTTCACCGGCGACTCGCTTGGGCTGTCGCGAACCGCCGCGCAGACCCCCGCGAGCGTGATCGTGTTCGCCGGCGTCCACTTCATGGCCGAGACCGCCAAGATCCTCGCACCTGCCAAGACAGTGCTGCTTCCGGAGCTGCGCGCCGGCTGTCCCATGGCCGACATGGTCACCGGAGAGCAGCTGCGTGCATGGAAGGCCGAGCACCCCGGCGTACCCGTCGTCACCTACGTCAACTCGTCTGCCGAGGTGAAGGCCGAAAGCGACGTGTGCGTCACGAGCGCCAACGCCGTTGCCGTGGTGCGGGCACTGGGTGCCGACAAGATCCTGTTCGCTCCCGACAAGAACCTGGGCAGCTGGGTCGCGCGCTCGCTGCCCGACGTCGAGGTGCTGCTGTGGGAGGGCTGGTGTCCCACGCACGACGAGGTCACCGTCGAGCAGGTCGAGGCGGCTCGCGCCGCGCACCCGGGCGCGCCCGTCATGGTCCACCCCGAATGCCGTCCCGAGGTGGTCGACCTGGGCGATGCCGTGCTGTCGACCTCTCAGATGCTCACCTTCGCCGCCGAGAACCCCGCCGGCGAGTTCATCGTGATCACCGAGTCGGGCCTCGTTCACGCGCTGCGCAAGGCGGCACCGGGCAAGGTCTTTCACGAGCTCGCGCCGCGCATGCTGTGTCCCAACATGAAGCTCACCACGCTCGCCAAGGTGCGTGACGCCCTCCTGCACGGCGTGCACGAGGTCACCGTCGACCCGCAGATCGCCGATCGCGCCCGCACGGCGGTCGAGCGCATGGTGGCCATCGGATGACGACCCCTGCGGCTCCGGACGCACCACGCACACGCTTCACCCCCGACCTGGGGACCGGCGTGCTGGGCGTCCGCGGGCTCGTGGACTTCGAGCCGAGCGATGTCGCCGTCAGCCGCACCGATGTGCTCGTCATCGGCAGCGGCATCGCGGGGCTGACCGCAGCACTCCACGCCTCAGTGGATCATGACGTCACGCTCGTCACCAAAGGAGAGCTCGCCGAGACCAACACCTGGTACGCACAGGGCGGCATCGCCGGTGCGGTGGGCGAGGCCGACTCCGTCGAGCTGCATCTGGC
>CAYOHY010000020.1:24085-27323 GCA_964403885.1 uncultured Eubacteriales bacterium | reverse complement strand
TGCGCTCACGTCAGCGCATCCCCGTGCTCGAGCATCGCTTCCTGATCGACCTGCTCACCGAGTCCGGCCGCTGTGTCGGTGCGGTGTTTCTCGACACGGCCACAGGAGCGCTCGAGGCGATTCTTGCCGGCGCCGTCGTGCTCGCCACGGGCGGGGCCGGACAGGTGTTTCGCGTGACCACGAACCCGCTCGTCGCGACCGGCGACGGAGTGGCGGCAGCGTGGCGCGCGGGCGCCGAGGTGTGCGACCTCGAGTTCGTGCAGTTCCATCCCACGGCGCTCGACCACGAGGCCGAGCCGCGCTTCCTCGTCTCAGAGGCGCTTCGCGGCGAGGGTGCCTACCTGCTCGACTGCGACGAGCGGCGCTTCATGCAAGGTGTCCATCCGCTCGCCGAGCTCGCGCCCCGCGACGTGGTGAGCCGCGAGATCGAGCAGGTCATGGCCCGATGTGGCCGCGACAACGTCTGGCTCGACGCGCGCCACCTGGGCGAGAGCTTCTTGCGCCAGCGCTTCCCGGGCATCTGGGAGGCGTGCGCCGAGGCGGGCTACGACCTGTCGAAAGACCTGCTCCCGGTCGCCCCTGCCGCGCACTACATGGTGGGCGGCGTGCGTGTCGACCTCGACGGGCGCACGAGCGTGCCCGGACTCTACGCATCGGGCGAGGTCGCGGCCACGGGGTTGCATGGCGCCAACCGTCTCGCCTCGAACTCGCTGCTCGAGGGGCTCGTCTATTCGCGCCGGATCGCGCGCGCTCTCGGCGAGCGGGCCGTTCGGCCCGAAGCGCTCCCTGCGTTCGCCTCCTCGGATGTCACCTCACCCTTGCCGGCAGCGCAGATCGTCGAGCGGTTGCACGCCGTGACCGGCAGGTTCGTGGGCATGAGCCGGACCGCCCAAGGTCTCGACGAGGCGATCGGCGAGATCTCGCTTCTCGCCCAGGCGGCGGGCGGGCGCCGGCAAGAGGATCTCGAGGCCGCCAACCTCGTCACCGTGGCATCGCTGGTCGCCCACGGCGCGCGAGCGCGCGAGGAGAGCCGAGGATGCCACTCGCGAATCGATCACCCGGGGCGCGATGATGCGCACTGGCGTGGAAGAATCATCATGCGGCGCGGAGTCGCGCCGTGGTTCGTGCCGCTCGCCACGACCGTGCCCGGCGACGCCCGGTAGAGGAGGCCGCGATGTTCGAACTGCCCGATATCAGCGTCACCGTGGCCCAAGCGCTTGCCGAGGACCTCGGCGTCGATGCGATGCGGCTCATGCCCGGAGTCCCGGGCTCGCTCGGGCTGCTCGATCGCGATGTCACCGCATCGACGGTGGTCGGTCTCGACGCATTCTTCTCGGCAAAGGTCGTCGCGCGCGAGGAGTGCGTGGTGTGCGGGCTGCCCGTCGCCGGCGCCGTGTTCGAGGCGGTATCCGGGGCGGCGGGACTGTTCGAGCCTGTCGAGTTCTTCCCGCTGGTCGCCGAGGGCGCCAGTGTCACGCCCGGCACGCCTGTCGCCGAGGTCGAGGGCATGGCCGCAGCCGTGCTGTGCGCCGAGAGGACCGCGCTCGATTTCCTGATGATCCTGTCGGGCATGGCCACCGAGACCGCTCGGTGGGCCCGGGCGGCAGGGCCCGAGCTCGCGGTGTGCGACACGCGCAAGACGCTGCCGGGGCTGCGCGAGCTGTCCAAGTACGCGGTGCGCGTGGGGGGCGGCACCAACCACCGCACCGGGCTGTGGGACATGGTGCTCGTCAAGGACAACCACCTCGCGCTGTCAGGATCGATCACACAAGCGATCCTGCGAGCGCGTGCCGCTCACCCGGACCTGCTCATCGAGATCGAGGCCGACACGCCGTCCCAGGCCCTCGAAGCCGTTCAGGCCGGCGCAGACATGGTGCTGCTCGACAACATGGACGATGCAACACTCGCCGACGTGGTCGGCACGTGCCGGCGCGCCGCCGAGACGAGGGGGCGCGCGGTGCTGCTCGAGGCGTCGGGTGGTATCCGGCTCGAGCGTGTGGCCGCCTTGCGCAGGCTGGGGGTCGACCGGGTGTCGTCGAGTGCGCTGACGTTGGCTCCGCCCGTCGACTTCGGACTGGACAGCGACGCGTGATGCCGCAGACGGGCATAGCGATCGTCGACTGGTTCCTCGCGGCGCTTGCCACGTGGGGCTACCTGATCGTGTTCGGGTTCACCGTCTTTGAGAACCTCTTCGTCCTGGGCTCGTTGACCCCCGGTGAGACGGTCGTCATCGCCGCCGCCCTCGTGGCTTCGAAAGGCCAGCTTGCGATCATGGGTGTCTGGATCGCATCGGTCATCGGCACGGTGGTGGGCAGCAACGTGAGCTACTGGCTTGGGCGTCGGGCGGGCCTTGGCGCGGTCGCGTCGTTCACGGAGCGCATCGCGGCGACGCGCGTCGGTCGCTTGTTTCGTATCGACCCCTCGGGCGTCGACGAGGTGCACGACCACTTCCACACGCAAGGCGCCAAGACCGTCTTCATCGCCCGCTTCGCGATCGGGGCCAAGAACTTCGTGCCCGCGGTCGCCGGCGCCACCAAGATGCCCGTCTTCTGGTTCGAGCTCTACACGCTGATCGGCGCGGTCGTCTACACCTCGCTCATGTGCACGATCGGGTGGTTCCTCGGCGAGAACATCGATGTCGCGTTGCGTGTCGCGTCCGGTATCGGGTGGGTGGGGCTTGCGGTGCTCGCGTTCTTCATCGGCGGTGTGTTGGTCGCGCGGCGCAGGATCACTGCGCGCCGGTCGGACAAGCCCCAGGACGACCGATGAGTACCCGTACGCACGTGCTCGCGGCGCTCAAAGACGCCGGGGCCGCAGGCGTCAGCGGTGAGACGCTCGCGCACGAGCTGGGCGTGAGCCGGGTGGCGGTCAGCAAGCACGTGACGGCGCTGCGCGCGTTGGGCTACGTGGTCGAGGCGTCTCCCGGCTCGGGATACCGCCTGGTCGCCTCACCGGACCTCGCGCTGCCCGACGAGGTGGCCCCGCTGCTGCGCAACCCCTTCTGGTCGCAGGTGCTTGGCGGCCCTGAGACCGGCTCGACCAACGCCGACGCTCGCGAGCTCGCACGAGCCGCCGCCGCCGAGGGGACCGTCGTGGTCGCAGGCCGGCAGACCGCAGGCCGAGGAAGGCTTGGGCGCACGTGGGAGTCGCCTCCCGGTGGCGCGTACGTCTCGGCCATCCTGCGCCCGGCCGTGGCACCTGCCGAGGTGGGTCCGCTCGCGCTGGTGGTGGCGATCGG
>CAYOHY010000020.1:0-23985 GCA_964403885.1 uncultured Eubacteriales bacterium | reverse complement strand
GTGGTGGTCAGTGACGCGATGGGGACGGTCCGCGCGCGCGGTACGGTGCTCGGCGTGGACGCGGACGGCCGCCTGCTCGTGGAGGGCCGCGCCGGAGTCGAGGCCGTGGTCGCCGGCGAGGTCACCCTGCGACCGCCCACCTGACCGATCACCGCCGGCGTCGCCGCCGGGTCGTACAGCGCGCTTGACGCCTGGCGCCTTCCCACCTACTGTTAACCACTCCAATAGTACTGGTTAACGAAAGGTGGAAACTTTGAACGCGTCCTCGTCGCTCCCCGCGTATCGCGAGCGCACCGGAAACCTCGTGACCGCCGCGCTGCTGGCCGCGCTTCTGGCCGCGTGCGCGTTCCTCGTGCTTCCGATCGAGCCGGTTCCCGTGACCTTCCAGGTCTTCGTCGTGTGCCTCGCGGCGCTCCTGCTTCGCCCCGCATGGGCGTTCGCTTCGGTGGGGGTGTTCCTGCTGTTGGGTGCGGTGGGTGTGCCGGTCTTCGCCGGCGGCACCGCGGGATTCGGCGTCATCGCCGGCCCCACGGGTGGCTACCTGATCGGCTTCGCCCTCGCAGCACTCGCGGGTGCTGCCGTACGCGTCGGACTGGAGCTCACCTCGTTGCCGCAGGTCGCGGCCGACGCCGCGGCGGTCACCGTGACGATCATCGCCATCTACGCGGTGGGTGCGACGTGGCTCGCCGTGTCCACGGGCATGGGTTGGGCCAAGGCGCTCGCCGCGGGTGTGGCGCCGTTCGTGGTCGCCGACATCGTGAAGGCTGCTGTTGCAATCCTCGCAGCCCGGCTCATCCGGCGCGCGATAGGTAGGTAGGGCGCTACGCTGCGTCGGTGGCGGGCAGGCGCACGGTCATGCACGCACCGCCGTCCGGCAGGTTCTGCGCCTCGATCGTTCCGCCATGAGCCGAGACGATCGCGCGTACGATCGCGAGGCCCAGTCCGGCGCCGCCACTCGTGCGGGTACGGCTGGTGTCGGCTCGGTAGAAGCGGTCGAACAGGCGGGGGAGGTCCTCGTCGGGAACGCCGGGACCGTCATCGGAGACGGCTAGGACGGCGTAGCCCCCCGGCTCTCCGGACAGCTCGACCGTGACGTGGCCGCCCTCGCCCACGATGCGGCTCGCGTTGTCCACGAGGTTTGCGACCACCTGCTGCAGCCGGTCCACGTCACCCAGCACCGCCGGTGCGGACCCGGTCACGCTCAGCGTGACGCCTCGATCCTCGATGAGAGGCTCGAGCATCGCGGCGGCGCGGTCGGCGGCCACGCGCAGGTCCACTCGGCGGATAGGCAGCTCGCCGGTGGCACCCTCGATGCGCTGGAGTTGGAGCAGGTCGTTCGCGAGCCGCGTCAGCCGCTCGGCCTCGCGCGCGATGGTGGAGAGGAAGCGCTCCTGGTCGTCGGGGGCCACGTCGCCGTCGAGCAGCGTCTCAGCGGCGCCGCGGATCGCGGTGAGGGGCGTGCGAAGCTCGTGGCTCACGTCCGAGACGAACTGCGTCTTGCGACGCTCCTCGGAGGTGACCTGCTCGAGCGAGGTGACCACCTCGTCAGCCATGCGGTTGAACGACTGGGCGATCAGGCGGACCTCACGAGGGCCATCCACCGTCGCTCGCGCCCCCAGGTTGCCGGCCGCGAACGATGCCGCGGTGCCCGCCAGGTGCTCGAGCGGCGTGGTCGTGCGCCGTGCCGAGAACCGGCCCACCGGCCAGGCGATCACGGCGGCGAGCAGCGCTGCGCCAACGCCGGCGGCAAGCGAGAGCCAGACCGGAGCGTCCTTGGGCCCGGCCAGCGCGACGATCGCGCCCACGGTGAGCCCCGCCGCCAATCCGGCGGAGAACGCGACGGCACGCACGATGCTCGAGCGCAGGGCTCCGCGCATGCGCTAGACCGCCCTGAAACGGTAGCCGTAGCCGCGGACCGTCTCGACGAGCGACGGGTCGACCCCGGCGCTCTCGAGCTTGTCGCGAAGTCGCTTCACGTGCGTGTCGACCGTCTTGGTCTCCGTCAGGTACTCCCAGCCCCATGCCTCGCGCAGCAGCTGCTCTCGGCTGAGCACCTTGCCGGCGTGCTTCATGAGGCAGGCGAGCAGCTCGAACTCGCGCGGCGTCAGGTCGATCGGTCCTTGTGTCGCGACGGCGGAGTGCGCGCCCTCGTCGAGCGTGACGCCCGAGGCCTGGATCATCTCGCCGAACCCCGCCGCGTCCCGGGTCCCGGGGGTCGTGCGGCGCAGCAACGCCTTCACGCGCGCGGTCAGCTCACGGACACCGAAGGGCTTGGCGAGGTAGTCGTCGCCGCCGATCTCGAGGCCCACGACCTTGTCGAGCTCGGTATCACGCGCCGAGAGGAACAGGACCGGCACATCCGAGGTCGCCCGCAGGCGGCGGCACACCTCGTAGCCATCGATACCGGGCAGCATCACGTCGAGCACGACGAGGTCGAACTGCGTGCGGGCGGCGAGCTCGAGCGCGTCGTCACCGTTCTCGGCGACCGAGACGTCGTAGCCCTCTTTGTCGAGGTTGTACGACACGAACTCGGTGATGGACGGTTCGTCGTCGACGACGAGGATGCGTGCGGGGGTCTCGCTCATGGACGCGCCTCCTTGGGAAACCGGGCGTATCATGGCAGGTCAGCGGGGCGCTCGTGGCGCCTTGGTTGCGCGTCGGCATGCCCCGCGCCGATGATAGCACCGGGTTCGGTGCCCTCCTGTGGGGGCGTCACCGTGCCGTCATGTGTCCATTTCGAGGAGGGGACGAGCAGTGCTGCTCACCGTCGACGTTGGCAACACCCAGACCGTGCTGGGACTGTTCGAGGATGAACGTCTCGCCGGCCACTGGCGGATCTCGACCGACGCGTCACTCACCTCCGACGAGCTGCGGCTCAAAGTGGGAGGGCTTCTCAGCCTGTCGGACCTCTCCTGGGCCGATGTCTCCGAGGTCATCCTCGGCTCGGTCGTTCCGCGGCTGACCGTCGCCTGGAGCGAGGTCGTGACCGACGCGTGCGGGCGCGAGCCGATGGTCGTGGGTCCCGGCCTGAAGACGGGGATGCCCATCCGCTACGACAATCCGCACGAGGTGGGCGCCGACCGCATCGTCAACGGAGTGGCCGCCTACGAGCGCTTCGGCGGCCCGGTCATCATCGTCGACTTCGGTACCGCGACCACCCTCGACGTGGTCTCAGAGGACGGTGCCTATCTGGGCGGCGCGATCGCGCCCGGTGTCGAGACGAGCGCCGAGGCGCTGTTCAGCAAGGCGGCGCGCCTGTCCAAGGTCGATCTCGAGGCACCCGCAAAGGTCATCGGCACCAACACCCGGGCGAGCGTCCAAGCGGGTCTGATGTTGGGCGAGGCCGCGATGGTCGACGGACTCGTCCGCCGTGCATGGCAGGAGCTGGGCGGCCCCTGTGAGGTGGTCGCCACGGGCGGTCTGGCGCCTCGCATGTCAGAGCTCTGTGAGACCGTGGGGCACGTGGACGTGGACCTCACCCTGACCGGCCTCAGGATCATCAGGGACAGGAACCGATAGGTCCGTTTGTGAAGTAGGTCACATGCACGCGCGAAGGTGTGACTCCGGGCACACAGCGTCCGCCGTCTGTCGCCGACACCCATCATGAAGGCGGCACCACGAGGGGGCCGCTGCGAGAGGGGAAGGAGGAGGGACATGGATCGCGTGCGCACACGCATCGCTCGGCTCATCATCTCGGCATCATTGATCGCGACCGTCACGCCGGCGGCACAAGCCGGCGCGTACTACCGGGCGAGCGGCACACAGGTCGGCGCTTCGTGCGTCGGCACCGATGGACCCGTCTCGGTGGTGGCGCAGACCACCTATCGAGACGCGAGCGGGGCGCTCTGGATCGACGGAGTGGTGTCGAACGACTCGACCCGCACACTCGCCTACACGGAGGTGCCGGTCAGCTTCGTGAGCAGCGGTGTGCCGGTGCCCGACGAGACCGTGGACGTGTGCATCGACACGCGTCTGCTCGAGGGTGGCAAGACGGCGACCTTCCACCACCGCTTCTGGGAGACCATCCCTGAGACGTGGACTCCGGTAGCGGCGGCCGGCGGCGGTTGGAACTCGGACACGCCCCGGCTTGGACTCGAGGTCGTATCGGTCGAGCCCGTGGTGCCGATGGTCCCCGCCGGCATGTCGGCACAGTGCGAGTCGGATCTCGCGGCCCGCACGTATCGGGTCGTTGTTCGCAATCCGCACGCCGTTCCCGTCACGGGCGCGCGGGTCTTCGGGCCGGAGTACCAGGGCGTTCCGGGTGGGGAGCAGGCGCTTCTCGACACCGTCTCCAACGAGCTGTGGTGCGAGCCGATCTCGCCCGACGCCACCGCTTCCGTCGAGGTCTACGGCCTCGTCGGCGAAGACGTCGATCCTGACACGGTCGTCACCCAGGCCTTCGAGGCCGAGGCGGTCGAGCTCCCCTCCATCTCACTGAAGTTCGACACCGTCGCGCCCAAGTTCGGCGAACCGGTGAACTTCACCATGGCGCTCAAGAACTCGGCAGGAGCGCTCATCACCGGCGGCCGGACACTCAAGTTGGCGTGGTCGCTCGATGGCGAGAACTGGAGCTACACCCATTACGAGACGGATACCGGCGTGGTCTCGCGCCCGATCGTTCCCAAGTGTCGCGTCTACTACAAGGCGGTCTACTGGGGCGGGGATGACTACGGGCACGCCGAGAGCGGCGTCGTCATGGTGCAACCCCAGTCCGAGGTGACCGTGCCGGGAATCGCGCTGAGCTCCACCACGCGCAATCACGCGTTCGGTGCGGCCGGATTCGTGAAGCCGGACCACTCGGCCGGCAGCCACGACGTGAAGCTGCAGTGCTATCGGTACGAGAACGGCGCCTGGGTGCTGCGTAAGACCGTCTCATCGACGGCGGTCGCCTACCCGGGCTCGTACGCGAAGTACACCGCATCGCTCTCCTTGCCGCTCGCCGGCCGCTGGCGCGTGCGCGCGTATCATCCGGCCGACGCGCAGGCGCGCGGAGACGTGTCCGGATACGACTACCTCACCGTTCGCTAGCGACACTCGGCGCATCGCACGTACGGGCGGTTCCCTTCGGGGGGCCGCCCGTTTGCGTCGGCGCGCCGCGCGCTCGCGTATACTCGTACACACATCTGTGCACACGAGGGGGATGACGTGGACCTCTATCGCATCGGCGAGAAGGTCGTGAGCCGAGACAAGCTGCTCGACTCGCTCGACTCGATCCTGGCCGACCGAGCGGCGGGAGCCACCCAAGAGGAGGCCGCCCGCAACGCCGGCGTGCAGCGCAGCTTCGTGAGCTTCCTTGAGACGCTCGGCGAGGTGCGCCGCGGTCCGCGGGTCGCCCTCGTCGGCTTCCCCATCGCGAACTGCGGGGAGGTCCGTGAGGCTGCGAGGGCCCACGCCGTCGACTTCGTGCTCGTCGTGAGCCAGGCGGAGCGCGAGAACATCGAGAGCGAGTCGCCTGCGGCGTCGGTGTTCAACCAGCTCCTCGAGACGCTCGCGGCGCTTCGGGAGTTCGACACGCTCATCCTCATCGCCAGTGATTGGCGGATCAAGACCATCGAACGCATCTTGGGCACCGAGGTCGTGGGTATCCCTCTCGGGCACACGCCCATCCGTGAGGACAAGCACGTCGACGTGGCGGAGCTCGAGCGGGTGCTCGCCGCAGTCATGTCTGCGCCGGTGGACAAGCACGTCCGCACCGGCCGCACGGGTGGCACGCTCAAGGATGCGGCACAAGAGCTCGCCGGGAGGTGGACGCAATCAAGGAAGTAGTCAGCGTAAGCATCGGGTCGTCCAAGCGCGACCATACGGTCGAGGTCGACCTGTTCGGCGAGCGGTTCCGCATCCGCCGTGAGGGTACCGACGGCGACATGGACCGCGCCGAGGCGCGTCTGCGTGGACTCGACGGGATGGTCGACGCCTTCGGATTGGGCGGCATCGACCTGTTCCTGCACGCCGCGGGTCACGACTACTACTTCCGAGAGGCCAAGCGCTTCCGGGCCGCTGTGAGCCGCACACCCATCGTCGACGGCTCAGGACTCAAGGGTGCGGTCGAGGGCGACGTCGTGCGCCACATGCGCGAGGACCTTGGGCTCGAGCTCGCAGGCAAGCGCGTGCTCATCACGAGCGCCGTCGATCGGTGGGGTATGGCGATGGCCTTCGCCGATGCCGGCTGTGAGATGACCTACGCGGACCTGCTCTACGCACTCGACGTCCCCATCATGATCCACAAGCGCGACACGCTCGTGCGGGTCGTGCGCACCATCGCCCCCATCGCAGTGCAACTCCCGTTCGCCTGGCTCTATCCGGCCGAGGCCGATCACACCTCGAAGGTCGAGAAGGAGTCGAAGCACTCGGCGCTCTATCGCGAGGCCGACATCATCGCCGGCGACTACAAGTACGTGCGCAAGTACATGCCGGAGGACATGAGCGGCAAGTGGGTCGTCACCAACACCACCACATCAGAAGACGTCGAGTTCCTCCGCGCGCGAGGGGTCGAGCTGCTCATCACGAGCACGCCTCGCCTGGATGGCCGCAGCTTTGGCACCAACGTGATCGAGGCCACCATGGTCGCGCTCGACGGTGCGGGGAAGTCCCTGTCGCCACAACGCTACCTCGAGCTGCTGCGCGAGACCGGCTTCACGCCCGATGTCCAGTGGCTCCAGCGGGGACGTTAGCGTAACGGCGGGAGCGCCGCCGCCGACCGCGCTGCGCCACGCCTCGCGGGCGTCGCGCTCGGCACACAGGTTGCTCTTCCGACTCCATGAAACGAGCACTTCTCATGCGTCCGAACACATTGTCGCTTCGGCACGCGCGGTGCTAGTATCCGAGTGTTCAGGCAAGCGGGTAGGGCGAGCGGTGTAGACTCGCGCGTTTCGCGCGCACAGCACCCCCTGACCCACACATGTGCGGCTCTGGCCGCCGTCGCGCAAGGGAGTGGTTTTCAGTGAACAAGCGGGCCCAGACAAGGCTCATCGGCGTCACCGCCATCATCCTCATCGCCATCGCCGCGATCTTCTTCGGCTTGGGCAGCAAGAACTCCTCGTACTACACGTCCGTCAAGGCCGTGCAGGGCGACTCCGAGCTCGTGGGCGAGCGCGTGAAGGTAGGCGGCGCGGTCGTGGCCGGCTCGTGGGACAAGAAGAGCAACCCCATGCGCTTCGTCATCAAGGACGAGAAGGACAAGTCCAACAGTGGCCCCACCGTCAAGGTCGTCTATGAGGGCGCGGTGCCTTCGACCTTTGGCGACGGCGTCACGGCGATCGTCACGGGTACGCTCGAGAAGGACGGAACCATCTCGGCTGACGAGATGATCACCAAGTGCCCGTCCAAGTACGAGTCCGCTGCGGGCGCGCTGCCCATCGGCGATCTCGTTGGCAAGGGTCAGGCCATGATCGGCAAGACCGTCAAGGCCGCCGCGTTCGTCAAGGCCGGATCGATCGTCGCCCCCGGTGGCGAGACGCGTTTCGTCGTCACGTCCACCAAGGACGGCGGCGATGAGGTCGGCGTCGTGTACGAGGGCGCTCTTCCCAGCGGCATGACCGACGGCTCCAAGATCGTTCTGACCGGCGCGATCGAGGCCGACGGCAAGTTCGTCGCCACGGCTGTCGCCATGGATGCAAGCCAGAAGTAGTCGACAATCAGCACCCTGTCCGCATAGTCGGGCAGGGTGCTTTGCACGCTGCCAGTCACCGACTAGGGAGAACCGATGATCGTATTGGCGCAGGTGTTCCTCGCCCTTGGACTTCTCTCCGCGCTCGTCGCGGTGGGAGCACTTCTGTGGGGCCGCAGCCTTGGACCTAAGGACGGGGAGGGCGTCACCAACGTAGGCTACCTCGCCACGTTCGCGGGAATGGGTTCGTTCACCGTCTCGGTGTTCACCCTGATCTTCGCGTTCTTCCGCTCGGACTTCACCTTCATGTACGTCGCCGAGAACCACTCGACCGACGTGTCGAGCCTCGCGTGGCTCTACAAGCTCTCGGGCCTGTGGGCCGGCCGTGAGGGCTCCCTGCTGTTCTGGGCGTGGCTGCTGTCCTGCTTCGCGGCGTGGATCGCGTACCGCCGCATGGACAAGACCGACGACCTGTCGAACATGGGCCTGATGGTCACCAACTTCATCCTCGCGCTGTTCAGCGCGGGCATGATGTTCTCGCAGCCCAACAACCCGTTCAAGAAGTCGCCCGCCGAGTGGATCGGCCCCAACGGTGAGCTGCTCACCACCGGTGCCATGAACCCGCTCCTGCAGCACTGGGCGATGATCCTGCACCCGCCCACGCTCTTCATCGGCTACGCGGGTCTGACCATCCCGTTCGCGTTCGCTATCGCCGCCATCATCGTCAACGACGGCTCCAAGGCCTGGGTCGAGATCGTCGATCGCATCACCGTGTTCTCGTGGCTGTTCCTGGGCGCCGGCATCGGCCTGGGTTCGGTATGGGCCTACGTCGTGCTGGGCTGGGGTGGCTACTGGGCGTGGGACCCGGTCGAGAACGCCTCGCTGCTCCCGTGGCTGACCGGCGTCGCCTTGCTCCACAGCTTCACCGTGTATCGCCGACGTGACGGGTTCAAGCGCTGGGCCGTCATGAGCGCGGCGATCACCTTCGCCCTGGTCATCCTGGGCACGTTCATCACTCGCTCGGGCATCGTGCAGTCGGTGCACGCGTTCGAGAAGGACCCGGTCTCGCTCGTGCTGTTCCTGTCCATGATCATCGGCGCACTCGTCGCCGCCGCCGTGGGCTTGTGGTACCGCTGGGAGACCTTCGCCGGCAACGACGAGTTCGAGTCGCTCACCAGCAAGGAAGCCGCGTACTACTTCAACAACCTGATCATGCTCGTGGCGGGTATCCTCGTCGCCTACATGACCATCTCCTCGGCACTGCCCAAGTGGATGCCGTTCGGCGGCCAGTCCATCGGCGTGACCGCGTACGACCTGCTTGCCCGTCCCATGGGCGTGCTCTACGCGTTCATCATCGCGGTCTGCCCGATCCTCGCATGGCGCAAGACCGACGGTTCCACCTTCTGGAGCCGCGTCAAGTTCCCGCTCATCGGCGCCGGCGTGATCTTCGCGCTGCTCGTGTTCGAGTGGGTCCAGAACCTGAACCCGATCTACGGTCAGATGGTGGCGGCCGGCGGCAAGGGCGCAAAGCCGTTCCTCGCCTTTGGGCCGCAGGGCGTCTACAGCACGATCGCGATCCTCGGCCTGCTGGCCGGCTCGCTCATCATCGCCAACACCGGCTGGATGTTCATCGACGGTGCTCGCAAGCGCGCCAAGGCCAAGGGCGAGAGCTTCCTTGCCGCGCTCGGCAACATCATGTTCAAGGCGCGTACCCAGTCGGGCGGCTACCTTGCGCACATCGGTATCGGCATCATCCTGATCGGCCTCGTGGGCTCGGCGATGTACGTCCGCGACGTCCGCACGCTCGTCGCCGACAAGCCCGGCACCACCTTCAAGGTCTCGGACTACACCTTCACCTACAAGAGCATCCAAGACATCCAGCAGCCCAACGGAGACGTGAAGTCGATCGCCACGTTCGGCGTCTCGCGCAACGGTAAGCAGCTGGGCGACATCACGCCGGGCCTCACGCAGTTCTCCCGCCAGCAGCAGACCCGTCTCGACGCCTCGGTCATGTCCGAGCCGCTCCGCGACATCTTCGTGGTGTGGGAGGGCAACGAGGCCAAGAAGCTCTCCGTCAACGTGAAGATCAACCCGCTCATCGGTTTCGCATGGGGCGGATTCGTCCTGCTGCTCGTGGGTACGGCGCTCGCCGCATGGCCCAAGAAGCGGCCGGAGCTCGAGGTCGTCTCGGCCAAGACCGCCAAGGGCGCGCGCTAGGCCATGACCCAGGAGAACCGCACAGATCTCGCACTGGAGGTCCGGGAACTTTCCCGGACCTTCGGCACGCGTAAGGCGCTCGACAAGGTGAGCCTCGAGCTTCCCAAGGGCGCGTTCCTGTCCATCTTCGGTCCCAACGGAGCGGGCAAGTCGACGCTGCTCAAGATCCTGTCGACGCTGGGCACGCCCTCGAAGGGCGAGGCGCGTGTCCTGGGCCTCGATGTGGTGGAGGGCGCGGTCGAGCTCCGTGAGCGCATCGGCTTCATCAGCCACAACCCGCTCCTCTATCCGGACCTCACCGCCGAGGAGAACCTTGAGTTCTTCGCGGAGATCTACTGCATCGACAACCCCAAGGAGCGCATCCGCGAGCTGCTCGTCGCCGTCGAGCTCGACCATCGTCGCCTCGACCTCGTGCGCACGTTCTCGCGGGGCATGCTCCAGCGCCTCTCGATCGCGCGAGCGCTGCTGCACGACCCTGAGCTCATCTTCCTCGACGAGCCGTACTCGGGACTCGACCCCCACGCGATGGACATCCTGGACAGTCTGATCCGCAAGATCCGGGATGGCCGCACGTTCGTGATGGTCAGCCACGACTTGGCCAAGGGCCTGGAGCTGTGCAGCCATGCGCTCATCCTCGCCAAGGGCAAGGTCGTCTTGTTCGAGGACAAGGAGCTCATCGACGACGAGGTGTTTGGTCGCACGTATCGTGAGACCGTCGGATTGGGGGTGAGCTAGGTGGCTGAGCGCCCCAAGATCTCCGCGATGCGGCAGTTCAAGGCGATCCTTCGCAAGGACATCGTCATGGAGCTTCGCACCAAGGAGATGCTCACCTCGATGGGCCTCTACGCGCTGCTCGTGCTGGTGGTGTACTACATCACCCTGTCGCAGGCGGGCTCGAACTTCGAGGTCCGACGCATCGCCGCGGGCCTTCTGTGGCTCGTGTTCATCTTCACGTCGCTGCTGGGCCTCAACCGCTCGCTCGTCCACGAGAAGGACCAGGGCTGCCTCGAGGCGCTGCTCATCTCGCCCACGGACCGTCCCGTCATCTTCTTTGGCAAGGCGGTGGGCAACCTCATCTTCTTGTTGCTCGTCGAGGTGTTCATCGTCCCGCTGTTCTTCTTCATCTTCTTGGCGTCCTCATCCAACGAGCCCAGCGGGCCTGTCTGGATGCTTGCGCTCTCACTGCTGTTGGGGTCGATCGGTATCGCCGGGGTCGGCACGCTGCTGTCCACGATGTCGGTCAACACCAAGGGCAAGGACTTCATCCTCGCCGTGCTGTTCATCCCGATCATGTTTCCGCTGCTCCTCGCTGTCGTTGCCGGCAGCTCGGCCGTCTTGCAGGCGGATCCGGGGTACGTACAGACGTTTTGGCAGATGATGGGGCTCGCCGCGGGGTACGATGTCATCATGTTGCTCGCGGCCTTCGGCTTGTACGAGTACGTCCTGGCCGCCTAGCGGCCTGTCAACACACGTAAGGAGCTCGACGTGCGACAGCTCAAGATCGCGATAGCACTGGTGATCGTGGGTGGTCTTCTCACGACCGCCGCGTTCTTCATGGCGTTCTACACCGCCGAGGTGCAGCAGTTCGGGACGGTGACGCTCGACAAGCAGGTGGAGACCGTGTTCCCGGTCGCGCCCGCGGAGCTCCAGCCCCCCTCCGGCGAGGGAATCTCGTACCTGCGCCCGTGGTTCAGCCAGAAGATCTTTTACTTCCACGTGCCGGTCGCCGAGGCATCGTTCCTCGTGCTGCTGATCGCCGCGTACTTCTCGGTACGCTTCTTGGCGACCAAGCGCCGCGAGTTCGACACCAAGGCCCGCATCGCCATGGAGACCGCGCTCATGTTCGTCGTGCTCACGATGATCACCGGCGTTCTGTGGACCCGTGCGTCGTGGGGTGTGTGGTGGGAGTGGGAGCCGCGCCTGACCACCTACTTCATCATGATGCTCATGATGATCGCGTACTTCGTGCTCCGTAACTCGATCGAGGAGGAGGAGCGCCGCGCGACCTACGCCGCGGTCTTTGGCATCATCGCCGCCATCAACGCGCCCATCTCGTTCATGATCACGCGTGTCATCCCGTCGAATCATCCGGTGGTCTTCCAGTCGGGAATGGCCACCTCGAATCTCCTGCCGTTCATCGTGGCCCAGGTGGGCATGCTGATGCTCGGCTACGGCATCTACGTCGCCCGTATGTCCGAGGAGCGCTCACGCGAGCGTGTCGAGTTGGCCAAGGAAGCACTGGAAGGCTGAGCGGCTCACACCGCATCTGACGAGCCGCACCGTCTCGAAAGGGAGTATCACCGATGAACCCCACCAACCTCGAGCTCTACCGACTGGCCCTCACCGACGCCCCGTACGTCATCGGCGCCTATGCGGTGCTGTGGGTCGCCTTCGTCGTGTACCTGACGCTCATCCTTCGCCGCATCATGGGTCTCGAGAAGGAGATCGCGGTGCTGGAGAGCGCCGTCGCTCGCCGCGACGCGCAGGGCAAGTCCGAGTAACACAGCCGTGTCCGTGGGTGCGCGCGGTCGTGTGTGAGCCGCGTGTAGCCGTATACTGAGTGGCGTGTCGCGGACCGTCGCGACGATCCGCCGGAAGGATTCACCGCTCGTGGAGCAGGCATCGCTCGTCATGTTCTGGTTCTCGTTCGCGCTGTACCTCTGCGCGACGGTTCTCTATGCCTACCAGTTCCTGCTCCGTCGGCAGAAGGTGGGCTGGTGGGCGCGGTTCACTACCGGCGCCGGCTTCATCTTGCAGACGTTGTCGATCGGTGCGAACTCGATCGCCAACGGCGGGACACCGCTCACCGGTTCGAATCAGCTCATCCTCGCCTCATGGGCGCTCGTGTTGCTCTACTTCGTCATGGAGCACGTCATCCGCATCAGGGTGTACGGTGCCTTCCTTGTCCCTGTGGCGGCGACGCTCATGGCCGTCGCGATGCTCATGGGCGGGAGCGACGGCTCGATCAGCAACCCTGAGATCGTGGCTCAGCTCGACGACGTGCGGGTCGGGTTCCATGTGGCGCTGATCATCTTCGCCAACGCGGGCTTCGTGTTCGGCGCCGTGTCAAACGCTCTGTACCTCTATCAGTCGTCGCAGCTCAAGCACCACAAGACGAGCCGCGTCAGCCGCAGGCTGCCGTCGCTCGCCACGCTGCAAAGCGTTGGTCGCCGCGCGATCTCGCTCGCGTATCCCATCTACGTGGTGGGTCTGTCGCTGGGCATCTTGCGCGCCATCATGGTCGACGTGTCCGGCTGGTACCTCGATCCCCGCATCATGATGTCGGGCGTCGTCCTGGTCACCTTTGGGACGTACCTCGTGCTGGTCTATCGTCATAACGTCTCCAGCCGCACCACCTCATGGGTCGCGGTGCTGGGACTCGTGTTCGTCGTGATCCTCGCGATCATCGCGCGCACGCTGCCGATCGGGTTCCACGTCTTCGGCAACCTGGTGCAGTGACTGCTTCCGGCGGGGCCAAGCGCTTCTACCCGGTCTTTCTCGATCTCGAGGGGCGCCTCGTCGTCATCGTGGGCGGGGGCGCGGCCGCCGAGAAGAAGGCGCGCCAGCTCGTGCGCTACGGCGCCGACGTCACCGTCATCGCGACCGACACCACCACGGCGCTCCACCAGTCGGAGGCCGAGGGCAACCTCACCGTCGAGCACCGCGGCTACGTGCGCGGCGACTTGGCCGGGGCGACCCTCGTGTGTTGCGTGTCGACGGATCCAGAGGTCCAGCGCGCAGTACATGCTGAGGCACTGTCGGTGGGATGTCTCGTCAACACGCTCGACAACCCCGAGCTGTGCAGCTTCCTTGTGCCGGGTGTCGTGAATCGCGAGCCGCTTCAGATCGCGGTGTCCACCGGCGGCGCGTCTCCCGAGGTCGCCAAGCAGGTCCGACGTGCTCTCACCGATGAGTACGGCCCCGAATGGTCGCTCTACACCCAGCTGGTCGCTCAGGTGCGCGGTATCGCCCGAGAGCGGTGTGGCGACTCGGCGCAGTGTGCCGCGGTGATCGCTGCGGTCGCGACCCCTGAGCTGCGTGCGCGGCTCGCCGCCGGCGAGAGGCCGGATCCGCAGTCCCTGTTCGACGAAGTGGCGAGCGACCTGCTCGTCGACGAGGAGGAGTAGTGGCTCGTTCTTCGATCGAGATCGCCGGTGCCAACGTCGTGGTGACCGGCGGGTCCAGCGGCATCGGCCTGGCCGCGGCCAAGGAGTTCGCCAGGCGCGGCGCGCACGTCGCGATCATCGCGCGCAGCGCCGACAAGCTCGAGCGCGCCGCCGCTGAGATCCGCGCGCTGGCTCCCGCTGCGCGCGTCGTCACCGTCTCTGCCGACCTGTCCCGCTGGGAGTCGACGAGCGAGGCGTTCGAGTCGCTCGAGGCGCAGGGGTTCAGCCCTGACGTGCTCGTGAACTCGGCCGGCGTGATCTACCCCGGCGAGTTCACGAAGATGCCGCTCTCGGACTTCGAGGTCAACATGGGCTGCGGCTACTGGAGCGTGGTCTACCCGTGCCGCGCTGTCGCGCCGGGGATGGTCGCACGCGGCCGCGGTCACATCGTCAACGTCTCATCGGTCGCCGGCTATCTGGGCATCTACGGCTACACCGGCTACTCATCCGCCAAGTTCGCGGTCATGGGGTTCACCGAGGCGCTCAGGTTCGAGATGCGCCCCGAAGGAGTGGGCGTGTCCGTGGTCTGCCCACCCGACACCGACACGCCCGCGCTTGCGTTCGAGCACACGCTTCGCCCGGTCGAGACCGATGTCATCGCGGGCAACATCAAGCCCATCGCTGCCGAGAAGGTCGCCGCCGCCATCGTGAAGGCCGTGGAGCGCGACCGCTATCTCGTCATCCCCGACGCGCTCTCCGCGTTCTACTTCCGCCTCAAGGGGCTTTTGCCCGAGGTGTTCTTCGCGATCGTCGACTCGGACATCGCAAAGGCGCGCAAGGGCAAGGCCTAGTCCGCTCGTCTGGCATCGTCCTCGCTACCCCTGTGGTCGGCGTGTGGGCGTTGCCCGCAGGTCGTCTCGGGTGTTAGAATCCGAGCGTTCAGGCAGTAAGCAGTGGTGCGCACATAGAGTGACTGATATCGCCCTCGCTGGGCCTGCTTGCCTGAACAACACGCACCGCTCCAGCGAGGGCGCTCCTGTGCCCAGACGTCGTCCACGAGGGCGGCGACTCGATAGATGTGGTGAGGCGAGCTAAGCAGACATGCATTTGACCCTCGTCGGCCTGAGCCACAAGACCGCACCGGTCGAGATCCGTGAGAAGCTGACCTTCCCGGCGAACCGCCAGGAGGACGCGTTGGCGCGCCTCACGGACTCGGACGCGGTGACAGAGGCGGTCATCGTCTCCACGTGCAACCGCACGGAGATCTACGCCGTCACCAGCGCGAGCCACGACGGCCCGGCGGCGATCATCGACTTCATGGCCGACTACCATGACCTCGACCGTCACGAGCTCGTCCGCTACCTCTACATCTCCGAGGGCGAAGCGGTGGTCAAGCACCTCTTCCGGGTGGTGGCGTCTCTCGACTCGATGGTGCTTGGCGAGGCGCAGATCCTCGGACAGGTCAAAGAGGCCTACGACCACGCGATCACCAACGGCGGCACGGGCCGCATCTTCAACAAGCTGTTCCGCCAGAGCTTCGAGGTGGGCAAGCGCGTGCGCACGGAGACCGAGATCGGCGAGAACGCCGTCTCGATCAGCTACGCCGCCGTCGAGCTTGCCAAGAAGGTGTTCGAGTCGCTCGAGGGCCGCACCGTCTTGGTGTTGGGCGCTGGCAAGATGAGCGAGCTCACAGCGAAGAACCTGCTGGGCGCGGGCGTCACCCGCACGCTGGTCGCGAACCGCACCCTCGCTCGCGCCGAGGAACTCGCCGAGCGCTTTGGCGGCGAGGCGATCCCCTACGAGGACCTCTTCACGCGCATGCGCGAGGCCGACATCGTGATCTCATCGACCGCGGCCACCGAGTACGTCATCACCAAAGACGTGCTTGCTCCTGCGGCCAAGGGCCGGCGTGACCCGCTCTTCCTCATCGATATCGCCCTTCCCCGTGACATCGACCCTGCGTGCGGCGATCTTGCCGACGTCTTCCTCTACAACATCGACGACCTCAACGGCGTGGTGTCGGCCAACCTCGACGAGCGCATGCGCGAGGCCGAGCGTGCCGAAGGCATCATCGAAGAGGAGATGGCCGAGTTCGAGCGCTGGCTCGAGTCGATGGAGGTCGTTCCCACGGTGGCGGCCATGCGGGCCAAGGCGGACAAGATCCGCGCCGAGGAGCTCGACAAGGCCATGAAGCGCCTTGGCGGGCTGTCGGAGAAGGAGCTCAAGACCGTCGAGATGATGTCTCAGGCGATCGTGAACAAGATGCTCCACGGCCCCACTGAGCGTCTCAAGCAGGTGAGCGGCGAGAAGTACGGCGTGGCCTACATCGAGGCTGCTCGCTACCTCTACGGCCTGGACGCCAACCCCGAGGGCAAGAACCCGCACCTCGGTCTTCTCAAGAGCATTCTCGGCCGGGGCGAAAAGCCGGCCGGTGCATCACACCAGTAGCCACTTCGAAAACGGGAGAGACGATTGAGCGCCACCCGCGACAAGCTCGTCATCGGCACGCGGGGCAGCAAGCTGGCCCTGTGGCAGTCCAACTACATCAAAGACATGGTCGAGCAGATCACCGGCCTGCCGGTCGAGCTCAAGATCATCAAGACCACCGGCGACAAGATCCTCGACGTGCCGCTCGCCAAGGTGGGTGGTAAGGGGCTGTTCACCAAGGAGCTCGAGGTCGAGCTCATGGCCGGAACGGTCGACCTGTGCGTCCACTCGATGAAGGACGTCCCCACCGAGCTTCCCGAGGGCCTCTACATCGCCGCAATGCCCGAGCGCGTCGACCCGCGTGATGCGCTCGTGTCCGGCAAGGGCTACTCGCTCGACACCCTGCCCCAGGGCGCCACGGTGGGCACCAGCTCGCTGCGCCGCGTCGCCCAGGTGCGGGCGCTGCGTCCCGACGTGCAGATCGTGGACGTGCGCGGCAACCTCGACACCCGCATGCGCAAGGCCGAGGACGGCGAGCTCGACGTGGTCATCCTCGCGAGCGCCGGCATCACCCGCATGGGCTGGGCCGACCGCATCTCGAGCTACATCCCCACCACGCAGATGGTCTCGGCCGTGGGTCAGGGCGCCGTTGGCGTCGAGATCCGCGAGGACGACGACTTCATGAAAGACGTCATGGCCAAGATCAACCATCACGACACCTTCCTGTGCGTGACCTCGGAGCGCGTGGTCATGCGTAAACTCGAGGGTGGCTGCCAGGTCCCCATCGGTGCGTACGCCCGCATCGAGGACGGCAAGCTCGTCATGGACGGTCTCGTGGGCTCGGTCGAGGGCGACCGTATCGTCCGCGATCAGCTGGTGGGTGACGTGGATGATCCCATCGAGCTCGGCGAGCGCATGGTCGCCCGTCTGCTCGAGCTGGGCGGCGGAGAGATCCTCGCCGAGATCCGCGCGGCAGACGGCGTCGACGGCCTGCTCAAGACCTAGGTCGAATGACGAGCGCGCCCGACATCCACACGAATGAAACCGGAGCGCCCCTCAAGGGGCGCTCCGTCGTCGTGACTCGCGCCCGGTCGCAGGCCGGTGCGCTCGCCGATGAGCTCGAGCGCCTGGGCGCCGAGGTGGTGGCCGTGCCGGTGATCGAGATCGTCGAGCCGGATGACCTCGGTCCGGTCCGGCGTGCGATCGAGGACCTGCGGTCTTATGAGTGGGTGGTGCTCACCTCGGCCAACGGCGTGGAGCGGTTCATGTCTGAGCTGGGCGACCCGGCAAGGCTCACCGGCGTACGCATCGCCGTCGTGGGCTCGGCGACCGCTCGGTGCCTCGCCCGATACGGGTTGTCCGCCGACGTCGTGCCGGACGACTTTCGCGCCGAGGGCCTCGTCGACGCGCTCGTGGCCGCAGGCGTGGGGGAGGGCACCCGCGTGCTGTTCCCGCGTGCGGCCAAGGGGCGCGATGTCATCCCCGCACAGCTCGGGTCGCTGGGGGCCGTGGTGGATCTCGTGACGGTGTATCGCACCGTCCCCGCGACGGCGGATGACTCGACGGTCGAGCGACTGCGCGCCGGGGTCGATGCGGTGACGTTCACCAGCCCGTCGACCGTGCGCAACTTCCTGGCGTTCCTTGACGCGGCGGGCATCGCCTCGTCGGAGTTCATGGGCACGGTGGCCGCCGCGAGCATCGGCCCGGTCACCTCGGAGGCGCTGCGCCGCCGGGGCTGCCAAGTGGCCTGCGAAGCCGCCGAGTATACGGTGCAGGGCCTCGCGACAGCGCTCGCGGAGTACTTCGCCGGCTGAGTGCGGCAAGGCTGCGCTATCATCGACGCCGGATACGCCCTCGCACCCCTTTCGTCGACACGGGAGTCCCATGTCCAGCACAGACAACCCCTCCGCCGAGACGCCGCAGCCCGATCCGGCTGTTGTGGAGTCGTCGCGCGTCGACCGCTTGGCGCAGTCGAAGCGCGACCGGCGCCCCCGCGTGGTCGCAGCGCTTGTCATCGCAGGCATCCTTGCGGCGTTGCTCGCCTGGGGTGGCTGGACCGGGTACCGGTGGGCGACCACGAGACCGCCGCAACGAGTGGTGGTCATCGGCGAATCGCAGCTCGAGGACGGCACGACCGTCGCCGGCCTGGTGGCCTCCGCAACACGGTCTGAAGACGGGCTGGCCGTCACCGGTCTCGACACCGGTGCGCGAAAGCCCATCCCCGGCACGTCGTATGACCGCCTGCGTGACGCGCTGCCCATGGGTGGCCCTGACGCAGTGGTCGCCGCCTCGGTGTCGGGCGACGAGCGCACCGCGTGGATCCTGCTCGACCAAGAGGCGTGGGCCCAGGCCATCGATGCGGCCGGCGGCGTGAAGATCTCGATCCCCGCGTCGACCACGGTGTTCACCGGCGAGAAGCTGTATCGGTTCGAAGCGGGCGAGCGCACGCTCACCGGCGCCGAGGCAGCGGCCCTGGTCATGGGCGCCGACGAGATCGAGGCCTCGGCGGGCGCTGCCGGCGAGATCAGGAAGACGGTCGCCGTGGCGGTGGCCGACGCACTGAGCGACCCCGCGACGGCGCGGACTTTGCTCGGTGAGCGTGGCGTGGAGCTGTCGACCACCAAGGCACGCATCGAGGCGTTCTTCTCGCAACAGTGACGGTCCTCACGCGCGTGATTACCGTTTGCCGCACGAAAAGGCTATGATGCTGTCCGAATGCCACTCGTAGCTTGCATCGTTCAACGGCATGGAGGGAGCGTCATGGAAACCGGAGATCGGTTCCATCTGAAGAGGTTCGTCATCGCGGCACTCGTCGCGGCTGTCGCGGTCGTTGTCGCCGGACCCGCACTTCTCACCGCAGCCACGCTCCAGCTCCCCCAGGGAGTCACCCAGGAGCAGGCGTATCGCATGTACACCGAGCAGGTCGACTCGCGTAAGTCCATCGGTCAGCTCGTCAGCGGCGACATCACCTCGTTCGACATCCTCGCGCGCCGCGCGACCACCTCGACCGCCGACCTCGACCTGCGTGTGAGCTACACCGACGGTCAGACTCGTAACGGTGTGATGAAGCTGTTCCGTGCCGGGGACAAGTGGTACTTCGCAAGCATCGAGGGAACCGGCACACCATCTGAGGCTCCGCTCGTGAAGAACCCCGACATCGGTGTGCTCAACACGATGCTCGCCGAGCAGTCGACCCACGCTGACATGGCGAGCAAGCTCGTCAACGGGACCTACACGAAGATCGCCGTCGACGCCCCCAAGAAGGGCTATCGCTCGAAGGTGATCCCCGTGACGTTCTCGGGACGTTCCGGCTCCAAGGCCGGCGCCGTCACCGCCGTGAAGCGCATGCAAAACGGCCGCGCGCAGTGGTTCATCGTCAGCTTCCAGTAGCGTCACGCTGATACCGATCCGGTTGGGAGCCTAGGTGGAGCTTCGGCAGTACTTCCGTGTCATCCGTGCGCGCAAGTGGGTCATCATCCTCGCGGTCGTCGTCTCTGTGGCGGCGGCTGCGGTAGCCAGTCTGCTCATCCCCAAGACCTACGAGGCCGAGGCGAACCTGCTGATCTCTGAGAGCGGCTCCCAGTCGGCCGTGCTCGACACCGCGCTCTCTGGCTTCTCGATGCAGCCGGAGCGCGGCCTGCAGACGCAGGTGCGCATGATGCGCATGCGTCCGGCGTTCGAGCGGACCATCCGGCGCCTCGACCTGCGCGAGCATCCCGACCAGCTGATCGCGCGCACCCAGGTCACGGCCGAGGGCCAGACCAACGTCATCACGGTTCGTGTGCGCGACGGGAACCCGTTGCGCGCGCAGCGCATCGCCAACGTCTTCGCCGCCGAGTACGCACTGTGGGTCCGAGACTTCAGCCGAAGCCGCATCAAGGCCGCAGCCGACCAGGTGGAGAGCCAGCTCAGGGACTCGCGCGAAGAGCTCGTGCAGCTTGGCGAGGTCGCGGGCAAGACACCCACCGACCGCCAGAAGGTCGCGCTGCAGCTGGCCGCGCAGGACTACGCAGGACTCTCCGAGCAGCTCAGGCAACTCACCATCCGTGAGCAGATGGAGGTCGGCCCCGTACAGGTAGTCAATCGCGCAGCGCTTCCGGCGAGCCCCGTGTCTCCCAAGCCGATTCGAAACGTCGCGCTCGCGACGATGCTCGGGCTCGTGGTGGGGCTTGCAGGCGCGTTCACCCTCGAGGCGCTCGACAACACCGTCAAGACCGCCGATGAGGTCGCCGAGATCGTGGGCGCTCCCGTGCTCGGCATCGTGCCTTTGACCAAGGAGGCCGAGGAGACCCCGGTCGCGATCACGACCACGGGCTCGTCGCCGGTCGCCGAGGCGTTCAGGGGCATACGCAACTCGCTCGACTTCATCAACTTCGAGCACCGCATCAAGACGCTGCTCATCACGTCGGCCGCGCCGGGGGAGGGCAAGTCGACGGCGGCTGCGAACCTCGCGGTAGGCCTCGCTCGTGCCGGCAAGAAGGTCGTGCTCATCTCGGTGGACTTCCATCGTCCCAAGTCGGCGACGTATCTGGGTCTGAGTGAGTCGCTGGGCCTGTCGCACGTGCTAACCGGCCAGTACGGCCTCGAGAAGTGCTTGCAGCAGTCGCCGGAGACGGGCCTGCTCGTCCTCGCGAGCGGCAAGGTGCCGCCCAACCCAAGTGAGCTGCTGGGGTCGGATCGCATGCGCGACCTCATCGCACAGCTCTCCGAGCGCGTGGACTGGGTCATCTTGGACGGCCCGCCGCTGCTCGCGGTCGCTGACACCACCGCCGTGGCGAAGTGGGTGGACGGTACCATCGTGGTGGTCCGCGCGTCGCGTACGCAGCGAGAGGCGCTTGAGCGCTCCATCGAGATGCTCGCCGGTGTGGGCGCCAAGCCCGTGGGCGCGGTGCTTCTGGGTGTCGCCGACGGTTCCTCGGCCACGGTGGCCTACGGCTACTCGTCGTACTCGTCGCGCAAGGAGCGCAGGACGTAGCGGGTCGCGCGGCTCGGCGTGTTTCGCGCGATGGTGACGGGCGTTTGACAAAAGCGATAGGCGCCTGACATCATACCCCTTGCTCTGGGGGCCTCTTCGAGGCGCAAAGAGCGTATCCGTGGGGACGTGGCTCAGTTGGGAGAGCGCTGCCTTCGCACGGCAGAGGTCGGGAGTTCGAATCTCCTCGTCTCCACCAACGGGTAGAATGTCGGGGCGGCCACGCAACAGCGAGGCCGCCCCGACTTGTATAGGTCCTAACCACGCAGCCACCGAAAGGCGATCACATGGATCCCAATCTCATCTCTCAGCAGCCCACCGGCATCATCGCCTGGGTCAGCACGTACGGTCAGATCGTCTTCTTCTTCGCGCAGCTGGTGTACTGGCTGGGCATGATCGTGCTGCTCGCCTACGCCGTCGCCCAGTACAAGCGCTGGGTCAACTTCACGCTGGGCACCGGCGCGTCGGGCAAGCTGCGCACCGAGAAGGCCGACGCCTCGGCCAAGAAGGTCTCGGTGGACGAGTTCGTCGAGTAGCAGCGAGTCGTTCGTGCGAATCACGGTCCGAGCCAAGGACAGGTAAGGAGCGCTTCCATGCAGTTCCCCATGTATCGCCCGCGCCGCCTGCGCGCCAACGAGTCGATCCGATCGATGATCCGCGAGACGTCGCTGTCGCCGGCGGACTTCATCTATCCGCTGTTCGTGAAGCCGGGTACGGGCCTGCGCGACGAGATCTCGTCGATGCCGGGCGTGTTCCAGCTCACCATCGACCAGCTGCCCGCCGAGATCGACGAGCTCAAGTCGCTCGGCATCCCGGCGGTCATCCTGTTCGGCCTGCCCAGCATGAAGGATGCGGTGGGCTCGGAGGGCTACGACCCGGACGGCATCGTCCAGCAGGCGATCCGCGCGATCAAGGCGCATGACCCCGAGTACTACGTCGTGACCGACGTCTGCCTGTGCGAGTACACCGACCACGGCCACTGCGGCGTGCTCGACGACGCCGGCTGCGTCATCAACGACGTGACGCTCGAGCTGCTCGCCAAGGAGGCCGTGAGCCACGCCGAGGCTGGCGCGGACATGGTGGCCCCCAGCGACATGATGGACGGCCGCGTGGCCGCGATCCGCGCGGCGCTCGACGCCGACGGCTACGACAACGTGCCGATCATGGCCTACTCGGTGAAGTACGCGAGCGGCTACTACGGCCCGTTCCGCGACGCCGCCGACAGCGCCCCCACCTTCGGTGACCGCAAGCAGTATCAGATGGACCCGGCCAACGCCGAGGAGGGCATCCGTGAGGCGGCCCTCGACATCGACGAGGGTGCCGACATCGTGATGGTCAAGCCGGCGCTCGCCTACATGGACATGATCCGCCGGGTGAAAGATGAGTTCGGGTACCCCACCGCCGCCTACAACGTGAGCGGCGAGTACGCGATGGTGAAGGCCGCGGCAGCGAACGGCTGGATCGACGAGGAGCGTGTCGTGCTCGAGACTCTTCTGAGCTTCAAGCGCGCCGGCGCGGACCTGATCTTGACGTACCACGCCAAGGACGCGGCCCGCTGGCTCAAGGGCTAGCGGCCGACGGCCGCGAAGGGTTCGTTGCGGCAGGGTAATTGCTACCGATTCAGTAATCATTCGACGCGCACGAAAGGCGTTTTCCGATGGCAGAGAACGTAGGAGACAGCAGCGCACGTCCCGACCTCGAGCTCGAAGAGGAGTTCGGCGAGGACGAAGGCACCATCACCGAGCAGGAGATGGCCGAGGCCGAGGCCGGTTGCGGTCAGGTCGCGGTCGGCGTGCCGATGGGTGGCGGCCACCCGGCAGGGATCGCCATGGGCGGACATCCCGCGGGCGTCCCCGGAGGCCCCGGCGGTCACCCGGCCGGCGTGCCCATGGACCGTCAGCGGCACGGCGGCGCGCGCTCGGTGGGCTTCCGTCCCGGCGGCGGCCCTCAGGCCATCGCCTACCAGGAGCGCACCGGCATCAAGGCGCCGCGCATCATCGCGTGGGAGATCACGCGCAGCTGCAACCTGAGCTGCGTGCACTGCCGCGCGGCCGCCGAGTTCGGCCACTACCACGGCGAGCTCTCGCTCGACGAGATCAAGGCGACGATCGACGACATCGTCACGATCTCGAACCCGATCATCATCCTCACCGGCGGCGAGCCGCTCATGCGCCCCGACATCTGGGAGATCGTGGACTACTGCCACGAGAAGGGCGCCATGCCGGTCATCGGCACCAACGCGACGCTGATCACCGAGGAGATCGCGGCCAAGATGGCCGAGCACAAGATCCCCCGCATCTCGGTGTCGATCGACTTCCCCACGGCCGAGGGCCACGACGAGTTCCGTGCCCAGCCGGGCTGCTTCGATCAGACGGTCGCCGGCATCAAGATGGCCAAGGCGGCCGGTGTGGGCGTGCAGATCAACACCACCGTCACCACGCGCAACGCGCACCTCATCGAGGAGATCCACGACCTCGCCGAGAGCCTGAACGTGGACGCGTTCCACATCTTCATGCTCGTTCCCACCGGCCGTGGCTCTGAGATCTTGGCCGAGGAGCTCCCGCCGGCCGAGTACGAGAAGGTGCTCACCTGGGCGTACCACCGCCAGAAGACGAGCCCGCTGCACTTCAAGCCCACCGATGCGCCGCACTACTACC
>CAYOHY010000019.1:20828-35897 GCA_964403885.1 uncultured Eubacteriales bacterium | reverse complement strand
AGCACCTCGTTGTGGCGGGCGAACCCCGGCATCCACGGCGCGTCGTACTGGGCCGCGACCGGGTCGCCCGTCGCCGTGAGGCCCAGCTCGCCGATCCATGATTCCAGCTCGCCCACCGCCCGTGCGACAGCCACATCATCGAGGCGCCCGGCGAACCGGGCGACCACGGCGAGATGAGCCGGGACCGCGGTGAGGGTCACACGGTGATCGTTGGGCTGGGGGAGGTCGTCGACCTCGCGGAAGCGCGACGGCATCGAGAAGCTGACCACGTACTCCCCCGGGCAGTGCACGGTGCACAGCGGTGGCGCGCTCTCCATCTGCTGCTCGCGTTCACGCTGAGAGGTCACCGGAGCGGTCATGGCGATCTTGACGCCGTGCGCGCGCTCGCTCGTCACCGGTGTGGTCATGGCGATCGTCCCGGACGCGGTGTTGTTGCCAAAGATGTAGTCGGCCAGCACTCCGAAGGCGGCGCTCGTGGCGTTGTCGTATCCGGTGGACTGCACGCGCGCGTTGGCCGTCACATACGGCGCATAGTCACGAAGCTCCAGGGCGCCGTGCTTTTTGAGGACCTCGAACGCAGGGCTTTCGATGGACATCGGTATCCCTCGCTAGGTTGGGTGGGCTTGCCTGTAGTACCTACCCCAGCACCAGCCCGCCCTCGCCCACATCCACCGTCACCGTGTCGCCCTCGCCCACCTCGCCGCGAATGATCGCTCCGGCCACGCGGTCCACGACCTCGCGCTGGATGAGCCGCTTGAGGGGCCGCGCGCCGAACACGGGGTCGAAGCCGTCCATCGCGAGCCGCTCGGCAGCGGCGGGTGTCAGCTCGAGTGCGATCTTGCGCTCCGCGAGCCGGCCACGCACGCCTGCAAGCTGCAGCTCGACGATGCGTTCGAGCTCGGCCATCGTGAGCGCGTGGAACACCACGGTGTCGTCGATGCGGTTGAGGAACTCGGGCCTAAACGTCGCGCGCAGGGCCTCCTGCAGCATCTTGTTCATCTCGGCCTCGTCGGCGCCGCCCTCGGCGAACGCCTGGATGTACTGGCTGCCCACGTTGCTCGTCATGATGACGATGGAGTTCTTGAAGCTGACAACGCGACCCTGGCCGTCGGTGAGGCGCCCGTCGTCGAGCACCTGGAGCAAGACGTTGAACACGTCCGGGTGCGCCTTCTCGATCTCGTCGAGCAGGACCACGCTGTAGGGCCTGCGCCTGACCGCCTCAGTGAGCTGGCCGCCCTCTTCGTAGCCCACGTAGCCGGGAGGCGCGCCGATGAGCCGCTGCACGCTGAACTTCTCCATGTACTCGGACATGTCGATGCGCACCATGGCGCGCTCGTCGTCGAAGAGGAACGCCGCGAGCGTCTTGGCGAGCTCGGTCTTGCCCACGCCGGTGGGCCCAAGGAACAGGAAGCTGCCGATGGGCCGATCCGGGTCAGAGAGCCCAGCACGCGAGCGCCTGATCGCGCCGGCCACTGCCGCGACCGCCTCGTCCTGGCCGATGACGCGCTCGTGCAGGTGCTCCTCGAGTGTCGCGAGCTTGGCCATCTCGCCTTGCATCAGCCTCGCGACCGGGATACCGGTCCACGCGCCCACGACCTCGGCGATCTCTTCCTCGGTGACCTCTTCTTTGAGCATGGCGCCGTCGGCCTGGAGCTTGCCCAGCCGCTCTTCGGCCTCAGCCAGCCCGCGCTCGAGCTCAGGGATGCGGCCGTAGCGGATCTCGGCCGCGCGCTGCAGGTCGCCTTCGCGGGTGGCGCGCTCCTCGTCGGTGCGCGCTTCGTCGAGCTGCGCCTTGAGCTGCTGCGCGCCCCCGATGATGTCCTTCTCGGAGTGCCAGGTGGCCTTGAGTCCGGAGAGCTGCTCGGTGACCGCCGCCATCTCGGCGCGCAGGGCCTCGAGACGCTCGACGCTCGCCGAGTCCTCCTCGCGCATGAGCGCCTGCTCCTCGATCTGGAGCTGGGTGAGCTTGCGCTCGATCTGGTCGATCTCGGTGGGCATGGAGTCGATCTCGATGCGCAGCCGGCTTGCCGCCTCGTCGATCAGGTCGATCGCCTTGTCCGGCAGGAAGCGGTCCGCGATGTAGCGGTTCGAGAGCTCGGCGGCGCTCACGATGGCGCCGTCGGTGATGCGCACGCCGTGGTGGACCTCGTACTTCTCCTTGAGGCCGCGCAGGATCGCGATGGTGTCCTCCACGGACGGCTCGCCCACCACGATGGGCTGGAAGCGCCGCTCGAGCGCTGCGTCCTTCTCGATGTGCTTGCGGTACTCGTCGAGCGTGGTCGCACCGATCGCGTGCAGCTCGCCACGCGCGAGTGCCGGCTTGAGCATGTTGCCAGCGTCCATCGCGCCCTCGGCGGCACCCGCACCCACGATGGTGTGCATCTCGTCGATGAACAGGATCACGCGACCCTCGGCGGCCTCGACCTCGCGAAGCACCGCCTTCAGGCGGTCCTCGAACTCGCCGCGGTACTTCGCGCCGGCCACCATCGCGCCCAGGTCGAGCGCGACCACGTCTTTGTCGCGCAGACTCGAGGGCACGTCGCCTGCGACGATGCGCTGCGCGAGCCCCTCGACGATCGCGGTCTTGCCGGTTCCGGGCTCGCCGATGAGCACCGGGTTGTTCTTGGTGCGGCGCGACAGCACCTGGATCGCGCGGCGGATCTCCTCGTTTCGGCCGATGACCGGGTCGAGCTTGCCGTCGCGCGCCATCTCCGTGAGGTTCTTGCCAAAGCGCTCGAGCGCCTGCATCTGGCCTTCGGGGTTCTGGTCCGTGACCTTGCTGCCCGCTCGCAGCTCGTCGATCGCGGCGCCAAGCCTCGTGGGCGTCACGCCCGCGCGCTCGAGGATGCGCCCGGCGTCGCCTTTGTCGGCGGCGAGCGCGAGCAGCAGGTGCTCGGTGGAGACGTAGGCGTCCTTGAGCTTCTCGGCGGCCTTGAAGGCATCCGAGAGCACCGTGTTGAGCCGTGGCGAGATCTGCATCTGCGCGGCCATGCCGCTCACGCTGGGCATCCCGGCGAGCGCCTCGGTCACGCCGGCGTCGAGCGTTCCGGCGTCGGCACCCACCTTGCCGAGGATGGGGCGCACGATGCCGTCGGCCTGGTCGAGGAGTGCCTTGAGCAGGTGCTCGGGCTCGAGCTGCGCGGCGTTGCGCTCGCTCGCGATACCGCCCGCGGCCTCGAGGGCCTCTTGCGCTTTGATGGTCAGCTTGTCGAGTCTCATGGTGTCACCCTCCGTGCCGGTGATCCGCTCTGTACGTGGACGAGCGCGGTGCGCACGTGTGCCGCGCGGGCCTGCTCGGCCATCGCGCGTTCCATGCGCAGCATCCGCGCCCGTGCTGCATCGAGCTCGGCCTGCATGGCCTCGAGCTCGCGCTGCATGGCGATGATGCGCGTCACGCCCGCGAGGTTGATGCCCTCGACCTGCGTGAGCTGCTGGATGAGTCGGAGCCGTTCGACATCGGCCTCCGAGTACAGTCGCGTGTTGCCCTGCGAGCGCTTAGGGCACACCAGCGCCTTGCGCTCGTAGATGCGCAGGGTCTGCGGGTGCACGCCGGCCAGCTCGGCCGCCACGCTGATCATGTACACAGGACGTTCGCTGTGTGCCCGTACCATCGCCTTGACCCTTCTCGTGTCGTAGGTCGCCCCAGCGGTCCTACGCGATGTGCGCTCTCAGATCGTGGTCGCCCGACTGCGCCAGCCGCTCGAGCAGCTCACGCTGCTCATCCGACAGATGCTCGGGGGTGTGAACCCGCACCTTGACCCTCAGGTCGCCGGCGCCACCGCCCTTGAGGCGCGGGGCGCCCTTGCCCTTGAGCCTGAGCACCTTGCCGCTTTGCGTGCCCGCGGGAACCTTGAGCTTCACGCGCGAACCGTCGGGCGCGGGAACGGTGATCTCGGCGCCCAGCGCGGCCTCGGTGATCGAGACCGGCAGGTCCACCAAGACGTCGGCTCCGTCGCGGGTGTAGAACGGGTGCGGCTTGATGCGGGTGACCACGTACAGGTCGCCCGACGGCCCCCCGCTGGGACCCGGCTCTCCCTTGCCCTTGAAGCGCAGGCGGCCGCCGTCGGTGGCGCCTGCGGGAACGTTCACGGTGATGGGCTTGCGACGCGTCACGGAACCCGCACCCCGGCACGCCGAGCAGGGCTGCTCGATGACCGAGCCCTTCCCGCCGCAGCGCGGGCACGCACGCGAGAACCCGAACATGCCCTGGCCCTCGCTCACGGCACCGGACCCATGGCACACGGGGCACGTGATGGGTGAGGTGCCCGGCTTGGCGCCGGACCCGTGGCACACCGCGCAGGTCTCAGCGCGGTCGAGCTCGATCTTGGTGGAGGTGCCCGAGTAGGCCTGCGCGAAGTCGAGGTCGAGCGCGACCTCCACGTCGCGGCCGCGTCGCGGCTGCGGTCCGGCGCCACGTCCGCCGCCAAAGCCCCCGCCGCCGCTGAACACGCTGCCAAACAGGTCGCCCAGATCGCCAAAGTCCACGGTGGTCTGGCCGCCGGAACCCGGCCACCCACCCGGTGCGCCCGCACCGGGTGGGACCTGGCCGCCAAAGTACTGCCCGTACTGATCGTACTGGGCGCGCTTCTCGGAGTCGCTCAAGACCTCGTAGGCCTCGTTGATCTCCTTGAACTTCTCCTCGTCGCCCCCGGCATCGGGGTGGTGCTTGCGCGCCAGGCGACGGAAGGCCTTCTTGATGTCGTCGGCGGAAGCGTCCTTCTTCACGCCGAGTATGTCGTAGTAGTTCCGCGTGGGGGCCATGGTGGGCTACTCCCTCGAGGGACCTCCGGTGGAGACCACCACCATCGCGGGCCTGAGCACACGTCCGTGCATCTCATAGCCCTTCTGGAACACCTCAACCACGGTGTGGTCTGTCACCTCGGTGTCCTCACGCATCTGCACGGCCTGGTGCTTGTCGTGATCGAACGCCTCGCCAAACGGATCGATCGCCGAGCAACCCTCGCGCGCGAGCACGTCGAGCAGCTTGCGGCGAACCGCCTCGAGCCCTTCGACCACGTCGGCACCGCCATCTCCCACCGCGTGGTCGATGGCGCGATCGAGGTCGTCGAGCACCGGCAGCAGGTTCGTCACGATACGCTCGCCGGCACGCAGGAGCGCGTCGGCGTGACGGGCCTCGAGACGCTTGCGCGTGTTCTCGAAGTCAGCCTGGGCGCGCGCGGCGCGATCTCGCCACTCGGCCGCCTCGGCCTGGGCCTCCTCCAGCGCGGCGTCGGTCTGATCGCCGCGCAGGGGAAGCTCAGCGCCGAGGTCGTCGGCGAGCTCCGGATCGAGTCCGGCGTCGAAAGCGGTCTCGTCACTCATGGCTACTTGTCCTCGTCAACGACTTCGTAGTCGGCCTCGACGACGTCCTCATCGGCCGATGCCTCCGCAGCGCCCTCGGCGCCACCCTCGGATGCGGCCTGCGCGTCGGCGTAGACGATCTCAGCGAGCTTGTAGCTGGCCTCCTGGAGCTTCTCGGTGCCGGCCTTGATGGCGTCGGTATCGGTGCCCTCGAGCGCGGTGCGCAGCTCAGCCATGGCGGCCTCTACGGTCTCCTTGGTCTCGGCCGGGACCTTGTCGCCCAGATCCTTGAGCGACTTCTCGGTGGCGTAGACCAGGCTGTCGGCGTTGTTGCGGACCTCGGCCTCTTCCTTGCGCTTGCGGTCTTCCTCGGCGTGCGCATCGGCGTCCGAGACCATGCGGTCGACTTCCTCATCGGAGAGCGCGGTCGAGCCGGAGATGGTGATCTTCTGCTCGGAGCCGGTGCCCATGTCCTTGGCGCTCACGTTGACGATGCCGTTGGCGTCGATGTCGAAGGTGACCTCGATCTGCGGCACGCCACGCGGGGCGCTGGGGATGTTCATGAGGTGGAACTTGCCCAGCGTCTTGTTGTCGCCGGCCATCTCGCGCTCACCCTGGAGCACGTGGACCTCGACGGAGGTCTGCGAGTCCGCAGCGGTGGTGAAGATCTCGCTCTTGCGCGTGGGGATGGTGGTGTTGCGCTCGATGAGCTTGGTCATCACGCCACCAAGAGTCTCGACACCCAGCGACAGCGGGGTCACGTCGAGCAGCAGGATCGAGGACTCGCCCTCACCGGAGAGCACGCCGCCCTGGATCGCAGCGCCCAGCGCCACGACCTCGTCCGGGTTGACGCCCATGTGCGGGTCCTTGCCGGTCATCTTCTTGACGAGCTCCTGCACGGCGGGCATGCGGGTCGAGCCGCCCACGAGGACGACCTCGCCGATCTCGCCCAGTGCGATGCCGGCGTCCTTCATGGCCTGCTCGACCGGCTTCTTGCAGCGGTCCAGCAGGTCGGCCGTGATGCGCTCGAAGTCCGCACGGGTGAGCGTGACGTCGAGGTGCTTGGGGCCGGAGGCGTCGGCGGTGATGAACGGCAGGTTGATCTGCGCGCTCGTGGTGTTGGAGAGCTCCATCTTGGCCTTCTCGGCGGCCTCCTTGAGGCGCTGGAGGGCCATCTTGTCGGCGCGAAGGTCGATACCGGTGTCGCCCTTGAACTTGTCGGCGAGCCAGTCGATGACCTTCTGGTCCCAGTCGTCGCCGCCCAGGTGGTTGTCGCCGCTGGTGGAGCGGACCTCGACCACGTTGTCGCCCAGCTCGAGGACGGACACGTCGAAGGTGCCGCCGCCCAGGTCGAAGACGAGGACCGTCTGCTCCTGGTGGGCCTTGTCGAGGCCGTAGGCGAGCGCGGCCGCGGTGGGCTCGTTGACGATACGCAGGACCTCGAGGCCGGCGATGCGGCCGGCGTCCTTGGTCGCCTGGCGCTGCATGTCGTTGAAGTACGCCGGGACGGTGATGACGGCCTGCGTCACCGGCTCGCCCAGGTACTTCTCGGCGTCAGCCTTGAGCTTCTGCAGGACCATGGCCGAGATCTCCTCGGGGGTGTAGTTCTTGCCCTCGATCTTGACCTCGACGCGGCCGTCCTTGCCCTTGACCACGTCGTAGCTGACGGTCTTGAGCTCTGAGGCGACCTCGTCGTACTTGCGGCCGATGAAGCGCTTGATCGACTTGATGGTGTTCTCAGGATTGGTGACCGCCTGGTTCTTGGCGGCCTTGCCCACGATACGCTCGCCTTCCTTGCGGAACGCGACGACCGACGGGGTGGTGCGATCGCCCTCGGTGTTGATCACGATCGTGGGCTCGCCGCCCTCGAGGATCGCCATCGCGGAGTTGGTGGTGCCGAGGTCGATTCCGATGACCTTGCCCATGTTGTTCTCTCCCCTTCCTTCTCGGCCGCATCGAGCGACCGTAACGGGTTGAATCAATGACTCACGCGCACATCATGCGCCTAATTCGAGCCGAAGTCTAAAACTTGAGTGCGTCATTATCAAGTTTTGTGCCAGTGCCGCTGATATTGTACCCGCGAGAGGGGCACTGCAAACGGCACCGGGCGTGCCCCGAAACCCGCCGAGGATCACCGCGCGCGAGCGTCGCGATGTGACCGCGGAACAAACCCCTTTACAGCGGTTCACACGCTCTGTAAGGTACGCACGAAATCAGCGGCGCCGTGCCGCATGGAAGCTATCGTGCGACAGGAGTGAGCATGCCCCGACCCATCATCAACGAGGACGACTGTTCGGCCTGCGGGATCTGCGTCGACGCGTGCCCCAACGGCGTGCTCGAGATCGTCGGCGACGTTGCCGAGGCAGTGAACGAGGACGACTGCGACGCCTGCGCGGCGTGCATGGAAGAGTGCCCCATGGGCGCGATCACGGAGATCGAAGAGGACTAGTCCCCCTTCGCGCTTCGCTCACAAGGAACGACTGCACGAGAGGCGTCCGCGATGCGGGCGCCTTTCTAGTACACGGGACCGGCGGGCGCCGCCGTCTTGAGCTGGGTCCACACCCGGCGCTTGGCACTTTCGTCCGAGAGCACGGACTCGAACCCCTCGAGCGCAACGATGCGACGCCCCCCAATGCGCACCTCTCGGCCCGGATGGAGCGGCGGGACACCCAAGCCCGTCGCGACGTCTGCCGCGGCGATGGGGTCAAGCGCGACCACCACCTGCGGGTCGATGGCCTCTATCTGAGCGTGCACGCGCTGCGCGCAGCGAGCCGGGTCGAGTCCGGCTTGAGGACGCGAGACGGTGGCGAACACCTGCTGCGGGTCCCAACCCAAGGCGGCGAGCGCCTTGAGGATCGCCTCGCCGTCCGCACCGCTGAGCGCCGCATCACCCGCGGCCTCTGACGGGCCCGGCATCCCCTTCACCAGCACGACCTCGGCAAGCAGGTCGCCGCTCCACGCGACGGTGTCGGCACCGGGACACAGCGCGTCGGCCGCGGCCAGCTCCGCGCGTGCACGGGCCTCGTGCAGCGCACGGATCGACGCGGACTCGGCGGGGTCCGGCACAGGGGTCACTGCTGAGCGAACCATCGCCACGTCATCGCGATGCCGGTCTCGAGCTCCACGTTCGCGCTCCAGCCAAAGACCTCGCGCGCACGCGCCGGGTCGAGTGAGCTGTGCACGATGTCACCCTCGCGGTCCGGGCCGTTGTCGACGCGGCCAAAGTAGCTCGCCGCCTGGCGCAGCGCCATGACCAGCGCCTGCAGGCTGGTGCGCTCGCCGGTCGAGATGTTGTACGCGGAGGCGTCGCCCGCGCCCTGCGCGAGAGGGCCGGGCGCGTTGAGGGCCGTGATGACCGCGTTCACGACGTCGCCCACGTAGATGAAGTCGCGGGTCTGGGAGCCGTCACCGTTGAGGACCGGCGGCTGGCCGGCGGCGATGCGGCCGCAAAAGATCGCGACCACGCCCCCCTCCCCCTCGGCGTTTTGGCGCGGTCCGTAGACGTTGCTGAAGCGGAAGCTCGCATAGTCAGTCGAGGTACCGGCGAGCTCGTGGGCGAGCGCGCTCTCCGCTTCGAGCTTCGACTCGCCGTAGGGGTTGATCGGCGCCTTGGCCGAGACCTCCTTGAGCGGCAGCTCCGCGGGCTCGCCATACACGGCCGCCGAGGAGGCGGAGATCACGCGCACCGCACCGGCGTCTCGCGCAGCAGCGGCCACTCGGCGGGTGCCCTCCACGTTGACCTCACGGTCACGGGCGGGATCGGCGATCGACACGGTCACGCTCGACTGCGCGGCGAGGTGCACCACGGCCTGCGGCGCGAACTCGGCGAAGACGGCGGGCAGCGCGTCATCGAGGATGTCGAGCTTTCGGAATCCGGCGCGGGGATCGAGGTTCTCGGCGGCACCGGAGCTGAGATCGTCGACCACGAGGACGTCGTTGCCGCCCATCAGCAGCGCGCGCACGAGATTCGACCCGATGAAGCCGGCTCCGCCGGTCACGACGATCCGCATGAGGCCTCCATCTTCCACCGCGAGCGCGCGTCTAGCGCTTGAGCTTGCGGACCTCGACAAGTCTGGACTGCACGATCAACCGCTGGCGTGCGCTGTACGGCGGGTGACACGCCGTGAGCGTGAGCTGCGGCTCCTTGGTGGTCGCCACCACGTCGACCCGGTTGGGCGCGACCGCGAAGATGCGAAGCGCCTTGTAGGTGTAGCGACGGTAGGGCGAGTAGAACACGATGGTATCACCCGGCCGAACCTTATCGAGCGCGCGGAAGGGCGCGAGATAGGTGGTGCGATGGCCCGAGATGCCGCAGTTGCCTTTAGGGCCCGGAAGGTCGGTGTAGGTGATCCAGCCCGGCCCCTTTCGCAGGTCCGCGCGAGACACCCCCTTCACCACCACCGAGTCGAGCCCCATGCGCGTACAGACCAACCGCCCGAAGATGCCACCCTCGGGCAGCCGTTTCCAGTAGACACGGTCTTCCTGCGCCCACCCCTCGAAGTCCATCTGAGGACCGGCCGCCACCCGGGTCTCATACATCTGGGGCGGCACGGCCGAGCGGAGGTTCGACTGCTCGTAGCGAGTCACGAGATTGGTGACGAGATAGTAGCCCGCGATGCCCAGCGCGATGCCCAGAAGCACGTTTCCCAGTGCCTGAAGCGTGACCTGCGAGGCGCTTGCCGAGGGACGCGCGGCGGCGGTTTGGGACTCCGACAACGCTCTCACCTCGGCTTTCTTGAGAACCGACGGGCACTGTGACCATGCTGTGACGCGTGCCACCGAAAAACTGTGACGCAGATTACAATCAAGCGTAAAGATTCCACGGCAGGGTACCGATAACACAGGTGTCAGAGTTGAAAACCGCACATCGATACGTGCTCCCCGATAAAGGCACAGCGGACCGAAAGCTCCGCTTCGCAAAGTCACGGGTCTAAAGGAAGGTTCCCCTTCCCACGACAGCCGGACCGCCGGGACGAGACCGTCGGATCACTCCGACCCGGTTTCCGCCCAGCGAGTAAGACGCTCAGGGAGGAGCCGGGTCGCTGTGCACCGAGGCTCGTCCCAGGGGTGTATCGCATGAAGCAGTACGCAGCTCGTCTTCTGCCCGTAACGGCCGTCTTGGCCGTCACCGCCGCGTGTGCCGCGGCTATCGTCATGATGACCGCCGCTCCGGCGCCGGCCACCTACTCGCCTTACACGCCGCAGCTTGCGGCCACCAGCGGCACCGCCGTGAAGTTCACGGTCCAGACCGCGACCGCCAACACCGTCTCCAGCCCGGCCTCAAAGCGCCAGGCCACCGTCGCCGCCGCTCGCCGCAAGAGCGCGATCGCCGCCGGCGCCGTCACCGTGAGCGCTCCTGCGGGCAGCGAGCTCGCGCAGGCACAGTCGATCCTCGCCGGGCTCATCGCGGCGCACCCGATCCTCAAGGGCACGACCGTCGAGATCGGCAACGCGCAGGGCTACCAGGCGGTCGCGTACTACCGCAGCGGCCGCATCGTGATCAGCCCCACGCATACCGCCAGCCTGAGCCGCATCCTCAACCACGAGGTCTGGCACGTCATCGACTGGCGCGACAACGGTCGTATCGACTGGGGCGAGAACATCCCGCCCAGGTAGACACAGCGAACACGTGACGAGGCAACTGGCCAGCCTCTTCGCGCGACTCTCAGCGAAAGACCCCGGTGGAGACACCGGGGTCTTTCGCTTTGTCCGGGCACACAAGGAGGGGCCGCCGTGGGGCGACCCCTCCAAGTGAGCTCGCCTGGCCAACGAGCTCAAACGCGAGCTACGAGGCCACGCGGCTGGCGCGCCTGAGAAGCAGGCCGCCGGCGGAAGCGAGAAGCGCGGCCAGCGCGAGCAGCGTCCATTCGCCACCGGTGAACGGCAGGAACGGCTGGTTCACGTCCACGGTCCACGAGTCGCTGTTGTTGGTGGTATCGGAGTCCGTGGGCTCCGTGATGACAACGACGTTGCGGATCTGAGTGACGCTCGCAGGCAGGTCGCTATCGATGCGGACCTTGTAGGTGATGGTCTGCGGGCCATCGGCGGGCGAGAGCGGCCCAGGGACGGTCCACGTGATCTTGCCGCCGGCCACCGTGCCGCCGGCCGCGTCGGTGACGGTCACATAGCGCTCGTCGAAGTCATCGACGATCGTCATGTCCTGCGCCACGCCGGGGCCGAGGTTGCGGTAGGTCAGCGTGTAGGTGACGGTGTCGCCAGGATCGGCCTGAGTCTTGTCGGCGGACTTGTCGATGGTCACGTCCGGAGGCGTGAACGGCAGGGCCACGTCGACGAAGGCCTGAGCGGAGTCGCTGACTTCATGTCCCACTGCGTCGGTGCCAACGGCCACGACGGTGTTGGTGGTGGACTCGGAGATGGTGGCGGTCGAGGTGAAGGTGCTGGAGCCCTCGACAGGCAGGGACTCGAGCGTGCCCACCACGCCCAGCTTGTCATCGGTGAGCGTCACGTTGAACAGGTCCACGTCGCCGGTGTTGGTGACGGTGTACGTGTAGGTGACGTCGCCGCTACCCACGAGCTCCGTGGGAGATGCGGACTTCTCGACGCTGATCGCGGGTGCGACCACGTCGACCGATGCATCGTCGGTCGCTTCGACCGTGCCGCCAAACTGCGTCTCGGCGAGCCCGTAGGTTCCAACCGCCTTCGCGATGTTCACCGTATCGACCGCGACAGGGGCCGACGCAGTAAGCGTCTGGCTCGCGCCGGGGGCAAGCGATGCGATCGTGCCGATGGTGCCGGCGATCTTGTCGTCGGTGACGACCACGCCGGTGAGCTCGATGTCGCCGAGGTTGGTCACCACGTAGGTGTAGGTGACGGTCTCGCCGCTCAGGATGACCGTGGGATCAGCGGTCTTCACGATGCCGATCGCAGGCGAGAACACCTGGACGTAGGCCTTATCGGAAGCCGAGACCTCATGGCCGAACTCGTCGGCGCCGGTCGCCGTACCGGTATTGGTGGTGGTGACATCGAGGTTGGTGCTCGACGTGAGCGTCGCGGAGCCCTGAGGCGCCAGCTCGGCGATAGTGCCGATGGTGCCGAGCTTGTCGTCGGTGACGGCCACGTTGTAGAGCGTGACGTCGCCGGTGTTGGTCACCACGTAGGTGTAGGTGACCGCTCCGCCCTTGAGGACCGCAGGCGCCGATGCCGACTTGTCGATGGTGATGGCCGGGCTGACCACGTTGACCGCTGCATCATCGGATGCCTGGACCGACCCGAAGAACTGGGTGTCCGGGGTTCCGTAGTAGCCGGTGGCCGTACCGGTGTTCACGTGGTCGGCGAAGATGGGCTCGGTGAGGGTCAGCGTCTTGGTCTGGCCGATCGCCAGATCGCCGACGTTGCCCACGAAGCCGAACGGGTCATCGGTGACCGACACGTTGAACAGATCGATGTCGCCGGTGTTGGTGACCGCATAGGTGAAGGTGACGTTCTCACCGGACAGGATGTTGTCGCTGCCCGCGGTCTTCACGATCGAGATGGACGGGTTGTAGACCGGCACGCGCACCGTGTCGTCATCGGAGACGGGGTGCTCGTAGGTGTCGAACCCTTCGACCGTGACCGTGTTGCTGGTGGTCGCGTTGAGCACGACCGGCTGGGACTCAAGCGTCACGCTCTGGCCCACGCCCAGCGAAGCGATGGTGCCCACGTAGCCGATGGTGGGGTCGTCCACCACGAGGTCGACCAGCGGCGTGTCGCCGTTGTTGGTGACCACGAAGGTGTAGGTGACCGCCGTGCCCGCGATGACCGGGCTGGCCGACGGGGTCTTCACGATCTTGACCGACGGGGCGATGACGTTCACGAACGCGTCATCGGTGTCGGAGACCGAGCCAAAGAACGGCGTCTCGGCGGTGCCGTAGTCGCCCGTGGCGGTGGCCACGTTGGTGGTATCGACCGAGATCGCCGAGTCGTGCGTGAACGAGACCGTCTGACCCACAGCCAGCGCGCCCACGTTGTGGGTCATGCCCAGCGTGGGATCGTCGACCACGACGTCGCTCAGCGCGATGTCGCCGGTGTTCTTGACCTCGAACGTGTACGTGACGGTCTCACCGGCGAGGATGTTGTTGCTCCCCGCGGTCTTCACGAGTGAGATCGACGGGTTGTACACCGGTACGCGCTCATCGTCGGTATCGGAGACCGGATGGTCGTACTGGTCGTGGCCGGTGACTCCCGCCACGTTGACGGTGGTCTCGGTGAGCTTCACCGAGGTGGTCAGCGTGGTCTGCTGCGAGACGCCCAGAGTGGCGATCGTGTCCGAGAACCCCAGCGTGGGGTCTTCGACCTTGAGGTCATAGAGCGGCACGTCGCCGGTGTTGATGACCACGAAGGTGTAGGTGACCGTGGTCCCGTTGACGACCGGGCTGGGCGCCGCGGACTTCAGGATCTGGACCGACGGATTGACCACGAGGACATCAGCGTCGCTCGTGTCCGACACGGAGCCGAAGAACTGCGTCTCCGCCTCGCCGTAGTAGCCGACCGCCGTGCCCACGTTGTGCGTGGACTGCGTGAGCGCCGTCGTGACACTCACAGGTACGGTCTGACCGATGCCGAGCACCGGGATGAAGCCGATGACGCCCGGCAGCTTGTCGTCGGTGACGGCTACATCGTGCAGAGCGATGTCACCCGTGTTGGTGACCATATAGGTATAGGTCACGAGGCCACCGGGCAGGGTGACCGTGGGATCGGCGCTCTTCACGATCTGGATGGACGGGTGATACACCGAGACCGAGGCGCCGTCTTGCGCACTGACCGTCTTGCCCAGCGCGTCGGTGCCGTAGGCCCTGGCTATGTTGCGCGTCGATACGTCGAGCGTGGCGGCCGCGGTCACGGTAGCGGTCTGGCCGGGGGCCAGCGTACCGATGGAAGCGCCCGGGATGCTCGCGATCTTGTCATCGGTGAAGTACACGCCGGTAAGGGTGTCCTCGCCGGAGTTGGTGACCTCATAGGTGTAGGTCACGCCCAGGGGACCGACGCCGATGGTGGGCGATGCGGTCTTCACGATCCCGATGGCCGGCTTGAGGATGTCGACCGAGTGGCCGTCCTCAGCGGTTACCGAGCCCCCAAAGACCGTGGTGCCCAGCGCGCTCGCCGTGTTGGGGAGCGGGTCGGGATCGTTGGCCTGAACGGTGTAGGTCGGGTTGAGCGTCACGGACTGTCCCGGGGCAAGCGAGCCGACATTGGTGTTCAGCCCGAGCTTGGGGTCGGTGACCGTGACGTTTGTGAGCGTGTAGTTGCCGTTGTTGGTGACCACGATCGTGTAGCTGATCGTGTCACCCACGTGGGCCTGCGCCACGCCCGACTTCTCGATGGTGATCGACGAGTTGACGAGCAGGTTGCCAAAGTCCTTGCCGGTCACGTGCGAACCGTTGGCCACCGAGAACGCCCCTACCGGAGCGACGGTGTTGAGGTAGCCGGCCTGGTTGACTTCGTAGACCTTGTACGAGCCGGGGAGCACGTCTTCGAAGCTGTACGCCCCGCCCGCGCCCGTCACCGTCTGCGCATAGGTCGTCTCGACGGAGTCGACAACGCGCTTGATGACGATGGTCCAGCCGGGCAGCCCGGCCTCGCTCGCACCCTTGAGCCCGTCACCGTTGTCGTCGGCGAACTTCATGCCGGCGACCGACGAGTCGTAGGTGAAGCTGTTGGTCTTGTCGGCTGTGAGCGTCTCATCGCCCGATGTGCCGAGAAGGATGTTCTGTCCGCCGTAGCGCACGTACCACGAGATCGCCGAGATGGTGCTGTTGTACGGCACGGTGA
>CAYOHY010000019.1:0-20728 GCA_964403885.1 uncultured Eubacteriales bacterium | reverse complement strand
GCGGGCACCACGAGCGTGCCGGCGGGGAAGCTCGTCCTGAGCAGATCGGACGAACCGTACGAGCCGCTGGGATAGGGCGCGTCTTGCGAGCTCGGCGAGATCGCTGAGCCGGCGGGCGCGTTCGAGTCACCTGCGGCGGGCTGCGTGGAGGTGTAGTACGCCTTCCACGAGCGCGTCTTGTCGACGCCGATGGCGTTCTTGGTGCTCGAATAGTGGTCGTAGACGAACGCGAAGGTCGGCATCGTGTAAGCGCTCGAGCCGTTCGAGTTGTCCACGATCAGACGATAGGGCACCCAGTCGCCTTCGCGATACTGGCTGCCCAGGTTGCCCGTGGTCCAGTTGGTCGACGGGCTTGTCCGGTAACCCTCCAGGGTGAGCTGTACGCTCCCCCCAGTCGGTGCTGCGGCTGTGATGCCCCCCGTCACAGTTGGGGCGGCCGCTGGTGCCGACTTGTCGGTCGAGTTTGTGCGAGTAGCCTTCTTGGCCTGCTGACCGTTCCCCCATGTCCGTGATCCGGGGTCCGCCGTCGTCGGCTGAGCCACTACTGAAGGATCAGGAGTGACCGCCGGGTCTGACGGCACCGGGCCGGGAAGCGCGCCGGTAGGCTCGGCGGGTGCCGCTGTCGTCGGAGCCGGTGTGGGATCCGATGACGCTGCGGGGGCCGCGAAGCCAGGTCCAGCGATGGACAGGGTGAAGGCCAGGGCGATGAGTGTAGACACGAAGCGCATGAATACGCTGTCGCGACGGTACAGTGACCGTGTCATCGCCATTCACCTCCTACCGCTTCCGTGTCGGAAGACGCTCTCGCCGCGCGCGGGGCGGTAGGTGGAAACACAAAGACCGACCCGCAATGGTGCGCGGGTCGGTCTCACAATTAGCTCCCCGTCGGCCTTGACCAGTGACCGAGACAACCGACGGCTCTTAGCTTCCCGTGACTCATGTGACGCTTGTGAGATGTGTCAACCGGCGGTGTGCCGTGAGGACTCATTAGAGCGTCCTCATGTTCTTACTTCCCCCGTGCTCGTGCTCGAACATCATCTAATCGGTGATATTCGTCACAAATCCGCGAGCGGTGCCTATGGCGCGACGAGGGGCCGCTTCCGCGGCCCCTCGCACGTCGTCATTGCGTCAGTCACGCCTGAGTCTCACTCGATCGATGGATCACGACCCGATGCGACCGAGCTTGCGCAGCAGCACGCCGCCGGTCAGGGCCAACGCGAATGCGGCGAACAGGACGAGCCAATCGCCACCGGTGAACGGCAGGAACGCGTCCTCGCCCACCACCTTCACCGACCAGTCGTCGGTGGGACGGTTGAGCACGTCGACCAGTGCGACGTTGTCGATCACCGTGCCGGTCGCGACGTCACTTCTGACGCGCATCGTGTAGGTGATCTCGGCGGTCTCGTCGGCGGTGAGCGTCTGGTTGTCGGTCCATGTGATCTTGCCGTCAGCCACCACACCGTCGCCCACATCGACCGGCGTGAGATAGCGCTCGTCGTAGTCGTCGATGATGGGGATGGGAGGCGCGAGCGGGTCGCTCAGCGGCTCCAGGAAGTACCGCAGCCGATACGTGATGATGTCGCCGGGCTTGGCGGTCGTCTTGTCGGCGTCCTTGATCAGGTTGATCAGGTTCAAGCCCGCGATCTGCGTGTTACCGAAGTTGAGATCCGCCAGTGCGGTTCCCGCGGCCACAACGAACGTGCCGGTGGGTGCAACCGTCTGCTCCCAGCCGTCCTGCGGGTCCTCGGCGAGGTAGTACGTGCCGGGAAGCAGGCCGCTGAAGCTGTAGGCGCCGCCCTCACCCGTCACCGTCTGGGCGACGAGCGCGTCACCCGCCGCAGGCGCAGGAAGCGCCGACGGCGTGATCGCTGCGCCTACTCGGTACAGACCGATCGTCCAGCCCGCGAGACCCAACTCGGGAGTGTCACCCGCGGTGTCCCAGACGCCGTTGCCGTTGTCATCGGCGAACTTGTGTCCGGAGAGGCTTGCGGTGTACGTGAACTCGTTGAGCGTGTCGCGCTCGAGCGTCTCGGACATCTCGGCCTCTGACAGGGTGAAGGACTGACCGTTGTTGGACGCCAGCCACGCGACGTAGTTGATCGTCGAGCCGGCAGGCAACGCGACGGTCGCCTCGTAGGAACCCTCGCTTGGCGCCAGGTCGAGCGTGGTGAACTTGTCGCCCATGGCGAAGCGGACGCTGAAGGTGGTGCCTTCAGGCGGGTTCGCGTAGTTGAGGCGGAACGTCTTCACGATGTCGTCGCGATGGTTGCCGAAGTTCAGGCCCGATGCCCCTGCCTCAGCAGACACCATGAACGGCTGGGGTGCCAGTGTCTGGGTCCAGTTGGGCTGTAGGACCTCTTCGACCTTGTACTGTCCGGGAGGCAGGCCCGGGAAGCTGTAGGCGCCGCCTTCGCCGGTCACGGTGCTCGAGAAGAGCTCCCACACACCGGACACCGGAACCGCATCGATGGTGTTGGCACCGATGACAGCCGGAACCATGCGGTAGAGGTTGATGGTCCAACCCGGGAGTCCGGGCTCGCCCTCGTCCCACACACCGTTGTCATTCAGGTCGCTGAACTTCGAACCTGTGACGGTCGGGTCGTAGGTGAATGCGTTGATGAGATCCTTGGTCAGGGTCTCCGGACCAAACGGCGCGATGGGTATGACCTCCGCGCCGTAGCTCGCGACCCACTGGCCTGCGATCGTCGAACCGTAGGGAACGTCGATCGCCGCGGTGTAGGCCGAGCCCTCGCCTGCCGGCAGCGGAAGCAGTATCGCCTGGCCGCCGTCGACCGTGTACTGGACCCATGCCCCCACGCCAGCGGGCTTGTCGGGATAGGTCAGGGTGAAGCGCTTCTGCACGTCGTAGGTGTTGCCCACGTGCACCATCATCGGCTGGCCTGCGGCCAGCTCAAGGTGCAACGGCAGCTCCGTGACGGCGTACCACGGCTCCTTCACCACCTCGACCAGGGTGTAGTGACCCGGGTCGAGCTTGTCGAACACGACCTCGCCGTCACCGTCCGTCACACCCTCGGCAACGAGAACTTCGCCGAGATACAGCTTGAAGGTCCAACCCTCAAGTACAGGTTCACCTTCACCGTGACGACCGTCGCGGTCGATGTCGTGGAACTTGACGACTGTCAGACCGGTCATCTGGGCGTTGCCCACCTTCACGGTCTTCTCGTCGCCGGAGGCCAGAGTCACGGGGACCGGGTAGGGATCCGTCGTGACGGTCCACCCGTCCTTCATGACCTCATGGATGTGATACGTGCCGGGCGCCAGACCCTCGAACGTGGCTGCGCCATGCTCGTCAGTGGTGGCCTCGGCGATCTTGATGTGGTCGGCGTTGTGGACCATGAACGTCCAGCCGCTGAGCATGGGCTCGCCCTCGTCCCATTCGCCGTCCTTGCTGAGGTCCTCGTACTTGACCACCTTGAGCTCGGCGGGATGAACGAAGCAGAAGTCGATGTGGCTGATGCCCGCCCACTTCTCACTCGGGTTCATCGGACAGTGCAGTCCGGTGTCGGACGTGGCGCCGGCGGTGCCGTACGAGTAGACGTTGGCACCCAGGCGGCCACCCTTTGCCACCACGCGCGTGACCGGCCAATCACTCGACCAGTCGAACTCGGGCCCCATCTCGGTCTCATGGACCGTCACCGTGATATGGACGTCCCGGCCATCGATCTCGTGTGGGAACGTCGTGGACCCGCCGGGCCCCGGCAGGTCTTCCTCATCGATCCTCAGGCCACCTACGCACAGAGGCGGATTGCCTTCTGTGGTCTCCGGTGGCACCGCTGACAACACGGCTGTCTTCGCGGCCGGAGCCTTCTTGGTCGACTCTGCGACCGGCGCTGTAGCGCGAAGCTCCTTCCACGAACTCTTCGCCTTGCCACTGCCCGGGGCCTTCTCAGATGTCGGCTCCGTGGTCACGGGAGCGGCCACCTTCGAGCGCCAAGGCGCTGCGGCCTTGTCGGCCGCTCTGGCGGCGGGCGCGCTCGTGGCCGCGGCAACGGCATCCGACGGCGCCGATGTCTTGGGGTTCGCGGCGTAGCCCACGCTGGTGAGCGAGAGCAGGAACGCCAGTGCGATCCACGCTGACAGGAAGCGCTTCAGGCCGGAATGGCGGTGTAGCGTCCGTGTCATCACAGTTCACCTCCTACCGTCACTACGGCCGGGAGGTGCGCCACCGAATCCACTGAGGGCGAAGAGCCTGCCCCGCATCCACGCGCGGGCCGGTCTCACCATTGGCTCCCCGTCGGCTTGTGCGGTGACCGATACCGGCCGACGGATCGTGGCTTCCCGTGACTTTCGGACTGTGCAAAACGACGTGCGCGCCCGTCCGGCGCGTCCTACATGCAACGTCCCCCCTCCGGAGACGCCGAGGGTGTACCTGCCCCGGGACGTGATGAGCACAACGAAACGGGGCCCCGAATCGTACGTTGGTACGAGACGGGGCCCCGGCCACTCCGACGTGGGTGTGCTACTTCTTGGAACCGGTCCTGCGTGCGGTCTTCTTGCGCTTCACGGCGCCGCACCCGTCGACGAGCGCGTAAGCCAGCACCTCATCCATCGTCTCGACCGGCACGATCGCCATGTCCTCCTGGACGTGAGGCGGCAGCAGGTCGAGGTCACGCACGTTGTCCTTGGGCACGAGCACCGTGGTGATACCCGCACGATGGGCGGCCAGCAGCTTCTCCTTCAGGCCGCCGATGGGCAGGACGCGGCCGCGCAAGGTGATCTCGCCGGTCATCGCGAGGTCGCGGCGCACCGCACACCCCGTCATCACCGAGGCGATGGCGGTGGCCATGGTGATGCCGGCGCTGGGTCCGTCCTTGGGGATCGCGCCCGCCGGCACGTGGATGTGCAGGTCGTTCTTCTCGGTGAAGTCCTCGGGGATGCCGAGCTCGGTCGCGCGCGTGCGGATATAGGAGAGCGCCGCGGTGGCGGACTCGCGCATCACGTCGCCCAGCTGGCCGGTGAGTATGACCGCGCCCTTGCCCGGCATCGCGGTGGCCTCGATGAAGATGATGTCGCCGCCCACCTCGGTCCAGACCAGACCGGTGGCCACGCCCACCTCGTCCTTCTCCTCGGCGAGCCCGTAAGTGAACTTGGGTGGGCCCAGGTACTTGTGCACGGTGCGATCGGTGACCACGTTCTTGCCGCGCTTGCCCTCGACGACCTTGCGGGCGACCTGTCGGCAGATGGTGGCCACGGTGCGCTCGAGGTTGCGCACGCCGGCCTCGCGCGTGTAGCGGCGCACCATCTCGCGCAGTGCGCTCTGGTCGATCACCAGCTTGCCCGAGGTCAGGCCGTGCTCCTCGAGCTGCTTGGGGACGAGGTACTGCTCGGCGATGTGGACCTTCTCGTCTTCCGTGTAGCCGGGGAAGTGAATGACCTCCATGCGGTCACGCAACGGGGCCGGAATGGGATCGAGCAGGTTCGCCGTGGTGATGAACATGACGTCCGACAGGTCGAACGGCACCTCGAGGTAGTGGTCCTGGAACGAGAAGTTCTGCTCGGGGTCGAGAACCTCGAGCAACGCCGAGGTTGGGTCACCGCGAAAGTCCATGCCCACCTTGTCGATCTCGTCCATCATGAAGACCGGGTTGCGGGTGCCTGACTGCGAGATCGACTGGATGATGCGGCCGGGCAGCGCGCCCACGTAGGTGCGCCGATGACCGCGGATCTCGGCCTCGTCGCGCATGCCGCCAAACGACATGCGGATGAACTCGCGGTTGAGCGAGCGCGCGATGGACTTGCCGATCGACGTCTTGCCCACGCCCGGGGGGCCCACGAAGCACAGGATCGGGCCGCGCATCTTGTCGGTGAGCTTGTGCACGGCCAGGTACTCGAGCACGCGCTCTTTGACCTTGTCGAGGCCGTAGTGGTCGTGATCGAGGATCTCTTTTGCGGCGACGAGGTCGAGCTTCTCCTCGGACTCGTCGTTCCAGGGCAGACCCACGAGCCAGTCGAGGTAGGTGCGGATGACGCTCGTCTCGGCGCTGGCGCTGGGCATCTTCTCGAGGCGTCCCAGCTCCTTGAGCGCCTTCTCCTCCACCGCCTCGGGCATGCCGGCGGCCTTGATCTTTTGCGTGTACTCGTCGATCTCGGCCTGCATCTCGTCGTAGGTGCCCAGCTCCTGCTGGATCGCCTTGAGCTGCTCGCGGAGGAAGTACTCGCGCTGGCTCTTGGTCATCTGCTCCTTGACGCGGCTTTGGATCTTGGAGCCCAGCTCGAGGATCTCGAGCTCTTTTCGCAGGAAGCGGGCGGCGCGCTCGAGGCGCTCATCCGGTTCGAGCGCTTCGAGGATCTGCTGCTTCTCCTCGACCTTGAGGTTGAGGTGGAACGCGACGAAGTCTCCCAGCCGGCCCGGCTCGTCGATGGCCGAGGCGGCCACGAGCACCTCTTGCGGGATGGGCTTGCCCAGCTCGGCGGCCTTCTCGAAGTCGCCCACGAGCGCGCGCATGAGCGCTTCGGTCTCGACGTTGACCCGCTCGTCCTCCTCGATGCGCTCCACGCGCACGAGGAAGTACGGGTCGGTCTGCACGTACTCGATGATGCGGAAGCGCGCCTGGCCCTCGACGAGCGCCTTGGCGGTGCCGTCGGGCAGCTTGAGCTCCTGCATCACCGACGCGATGCAGCCGATGTCGTAGATGTCGTCTGCGCCGGGGTCTTGGGTCTCGGCGGTGCGCTGGGTCGCGAGCGCGACGAAGTGCTCGCCCCGCATGGCCTCCTCGAGCGCGCGGATCGAGCGCTCGCGGCCCACGAACAGCGGTACGACGAGGTTGGGGAACAGGATCAGGTCCCGCAGCGGGATCAGCGGGAGCAGGTCCGGTATCTCGAGGGTGCGTTCAGGCTCTGACATGCGGCGATGAGTCCTCTCCGAAGGTCGTGCGATAATCCTTTTGCCCGTAACATCTCCATGGTACACGCACGCCGGTGGTGTCCCGTGAGCCGCCGGCAGCACTTGGAGCGCCTCTTCATGACCCGCACTTCGAGCGGTTTCCGCTCTTCGATAGCGCGAACGATCGTGCTCACGGCCCTTGCGCTGTGCCTGCTTCCGCTACCCGCGGCCCCGGCGCAGCCCGTGACCGTCGAGCCCGTGATCGCCGACGCCACCGCCGCGCCCGGCTCGATCACCGCCACGGTGGGGCCGGTCGCCACCGCGTCGCTCGTGGCCGAGGCACCGGCGATCCCGGTGGACGGCACCTTCGCGTTCAACGCGCGCGTCGAGGTGCCCACCGACACCGCATCGGTCCAGGTGCGGCTCAAGGTCTTCAACCCCTCGGGTCGTCTGATGTTCCAGCGCACCCGCATCCAAAACCAGGTCACGTCGGGCACCGTCACCGCCCGCTTCGAGCGCGGGACCTCCGACCTCGACCTCGAGGCGGACACCTACCCGGTGGAGCTCGAGGTCCGCGTGACGCGCGATGGCGAGGTCACCGAGCGCACCCTGACCACCGACCTGCTGCTCTACGACCCCAAGCACGAGCTCGTCCCCGTCGCGATCGCGGTCCGTGTGAGCGGGCAGCCCCTCGCCGACCCGCAGGGCCGCTTCGTGGCCGACCCCGGCCAGTACACGCGCGCCCGCGACGAGGTCACCACGCTCGCCTCGTGGCTCATCCGCAAGCCCAGCGCGCGCCTGACCATGGCGATCTCGCCGCTGCTGCTCGAAGAGTGGAAGCGCATCTCCGGCGGCTACCAGCTCGTGGGCCCCGAGGGCATCACCGAGGTGCCGGCGACCGCCAAGGTCCCCAACGACTACGCCGCCGCGCTCGAGACGCTCAAGACCGCCGTCGACACCGGCCGCCTCGAGCTCTCGTCACTCGGCTACACCGACCCAGACCTGTCCGCGCTCGCCGACAACGGCATGGGCGCCGATGTCGTGCCGCAGTACGCCGAGGGCATCTCGACCGTCCTCACCTCCGCCGAGACCACGCCCTCCACCGGCACCGTACCTGCCGAGGGATGCATCCCCGCGGCCTCCGCCCCCCTGCTCGCGCAGCAGGACGTGAGCTACGCGGTGGTACGCGCACGATGCACGCGTTCCGGCAACACCACCGCCTCGGCGGGCCTTCACCGCGTCCAGGGCACCAAGCTCACGGTACTTGTCGCCGATGACCGCGCGGCGCGGGCGATCGCGGCCGGTGCCGTACAGCAGCCGGTGCGGTTCGCCTTCGAGCACCATCTGACCAGCGCGACACCGGCCCCCTACGTCATCCGCACCCAGGTGGGCGCCGGCCAGGTCCAGGCGAGCGCGGTGATCGCGGCCGCTGACTCCGTCTCGGACCAGCCGTGGATCCGCCTCGCGTGCACCCGTGACCTCGCAGGCCTCAAGCCGGCAGACACCGTCCGGCTGGTCGAAGACCACGCCTCGCGCCCCGCGCCCACCGGCTACTGGGCCGATGTCGCATCAGGCCGCGCCTGGGCGCGCGCGCTCGAGGCCGCCACCAAGGGCGCGCAGGCCAACGCCGACACCGCCAAGGCCGACTCGCTCATCGCTCAGTGCTCGGCGTGGTCCGAGCCAAGCGGCCAGTGGGCGCTCGCCGACCGCGGCCGCGCCTTCGCCGATCAGGCCGAGCGCCTGGGACGCTCCGTGCTCGAACGCATCCGCCTCAAGGTGGAGCCCATCACGCTCGCCGGCGCGAAGGGCTCGGTGCCCATCATCATCACCAACAACGGCACCAAGAACGTGACCGTCGACGTGATCGCGGCGGCCTCGGGCGGCGTGCGCGTCTCCGGACCCAGCCGCACCCGCGTGACGCTTCGCCCCAAGGACAACTTCGTCGAGGTCCCCGTCGACCTTCAGAACGCGCTGCGCGGCAAGCTCACCGTCACGGTGTCCTCGGCGGGGCTCGCGATCGACCGTCAGTCCGTGGTGGTCAGGGCGTCGTATCTCGACCGGCTCGTGCTGTTCGGCCTCGTGATCGTCGCTCTCGGCATCATGCTCGCTTTCATCATCCGCAGGGTGCGCGCCGCCGAGGCTCAAGACGAGTCCGAGTAGCGCCCCCGCTAGCCATCGCACCTACCCTGCGGGAGGTACTACGTGGTTCGCCGCATCTTGGTGACACTGCTTGTCATAGGCATCATCGGAATCATCGCGAACGACGCCGGTCGCTACATGGTCGCCGAGAAGGAACTGCGCTCGACGACCTATGAGATCGTGCGCTGGGCCGGCGACAACGCGATCTCGATGTCGCGCGACCAGGCCGGCATCGCGCTCGTGAAGATGGCCGAGCCCCATGGCGTGCGCGTGTACATGTACGACCAGACCGATCACGGCGTCCAGGTGTGGACCGAGACCGATGTTTCGGGAACCATCCTCGCCGGAACCATCGTCAACATGTTCAGGGGACGCCCCTACGCCGAGGCGTCCAAGGCCCCGTTGGTGGTGAGGGACTACCGAACCGCCGGATTCCAGTAAGATAGGGCTTCGTCCCTTTCAGAAGAGGTACCGATGGGCAAGGTAGTCGTACTCGACACCAACGTTCTGCTCGCCGACCCGCAGGCCGTGCTGTCGTTCCCGCGCGCCGAGGTCGTCATCCCCGAGACCGTTCTCGGCGAGCTCGACAAACTCAAGACCGCACGCGTCGACCCCGACCTGCGCTTCCGCGGTCGCGAGGTCAGCCGACTGCTGTTCGAGCTGTCCGAGGACGGCTCGCTCATCGACGGCGTGACCCTGGCCGACGGCGGCAGCCTCCGCGTGGCCACGCTCGACAGCGACATCGCGCTGCCCGAGGGCGTCTCCACGCGCAACGCCGACGACCGCATCCTCGCCACGGCATGGCAGATCCACTCCACCGCCGACGAGGACACCGACGTCACCCTCATCACCAACGACCTCAACATGCTGCTCAAGGCGCAGACCTTTGGCATCCCGGTGGTTCGCCACGGCGACGGTGTCGAGGGCGGCTTCGCGCGGCGCTACATCGTGCGCCCGTTCCAGCGCTACAAGGTGCCGCTCACGATCCTCGCGATCGCGATCGCCGTGTTCGCGGCCATCGTGGTCATCGTGTTCTCCACCCGCAACACGCCCGGAACGGCGTCACTGCCGCCCGAGTTCAAGCAGCTGCTCTCCGCCGGTCAGGTGCAGGCACTCGACTCGCTCACCACGCTGCAGTCCAACCCGCAAGACGTCGAGGCCCTGCTCTCCATGGCCAACTACTACTACAGCCTGACCGAGCAGGCGCGGCTCTCCGAGGACCCCTCGGGCCAGCTGCGTTGGGCGCAGCCCGGCATCCGCTACTACCAGCGCTACCTCGCCGCCTCGAAGGGTGACTCCGAGGCGCGCGCGGACTACTCGACACTGCTGTTCTACGCGGGGCAGACGGACCGTGCGATCCAGGAGATCGCCAAGGTCCTCGAGGCCGATCCCAACCACGTCAACGGCAACTACAACCTGGGAATCATCCTGCTCAACGGCCGCCGTGACCTCAAGGCGGCGCGCGAGCAGTTCACCAAGGTGGTCGAGCTCACCAAGAACGACCCCGACCAGCACGCCATCCAGAAGCAGGCCGAGCTCCTCATCCGGCAGATCGACAAGGAACTCAGCGGCAGCGCCGAGTCCACGCAAGGAGTCACGCAGTGACCAGAGAGCACATCGACATCGCCATCATCGGCGGCGGACCTGCCGGTCTTGCCGCCGCACTCTACGCGGCCCGCGGGCGCGCCAAGACCGTGGTCTTCGAGCGCGGCATCCCGGGTGGCCAGATCATCACCACGGACTGGGTCGAGAACTACCCCGGCTTCCCCAACGGCCTCTCCGGCGCCGAGCTGGGCGACCTCATGAGCAAGCAGGCCGAGGAGCACGGCGCGATCCTGCGCACCTTCTCGCCGGTCGAGAGCATCGGGGTCGACGCTGACGGCTTCGTCGTCGTGAGCGAAGGCGACGAGTTCACCGCACACGCGGTCATCCTCGCCACCGGGGCCGTCCCCCGCAAGCTGGGCGTGCCCGGCGAGGCGGAGTTCACCGGCCGCGGCGTGTCGTGGTGCGCCACGTGCGACGGCGCGCTGTTCAAGGACAAGGTCGTCGCGGTCGTGGGCGGCGGAGACGCTGCCGTCGAGGAGGCGATGTTCCTCACCAAGTTCGCCTCGCGCGTCCACCTCATCCACCGTCGCGACGAGCTGCGCGCCACCAAGTGCATCCAGGAGCGCTGCTTCGCCAACGACAAGATCGAGCTGCACTGGAACCGCACCATCTCAGAGATCATCGGCGAGAACGGCAAGGTCTCCGGCGTCAGGCTCGAAAGCACCACCGATGAGCCCGAGAAGGTCCTGCCTCTCGACGGCGTCTTCATCTTCGTGGGAGTCCACCCCGTCAACGAGCTTGCAAAAGACCTGTGCGAGCTGTCCGAGAGCGGGTACATCACTATCGACCACGATGGTCGAACCTCGGTACCGGGCCTGTTCGCGGCCGGAGACGTCACCGAGGGTGAGCTCAAGCAGGTCATCACCGCTGCGGCCAAGGGTGCCTCGGCGGCGTTCGAAGCACTTCGGTTCGTTGATACAGCCACCACCTGCTCCATCTAGAGCAAGTACACCGACGAGAGGGGAACCGATGTCCGATCTGGTACAGGTCACAGACGCCAACTTCGCCGAGACGGTCGAGGCCTCCGGCAAGGCGTTCGTGCTGGACTTCTGGGCGCCGTGGTGCGGCCCCTGCCGCATGATGGAGCCCGTGCTCAAGGAGCTCGCCGGCGAGTACGAGTCGATCACCGTTGGCAAGCTCAACGTGGACGAGAACCCGGCGGTCGCCACCAAGTTCGACATCCTGTCCATCCCCACGCTGCTGATCTTCAAGGACGGCGCCGTGGTCAAGAAGCTCGTTGGCGCGATGCCCAAGAAGCGCCTCGTCGACGAGCTCGCCCCCTGGTTGGGCTAGCGCCATGTGCCAGAAGGGCGTGAACACCGACCAGATGCGTCTCATGATCGGCCAGGCCAACGACGCGTTGGGCATGGCCCAGCAGTGGCTCGAGCAGATCCACCACCTCGCCGACCACGCGGACCTCACGCACCCCAGCGCCTCGGTGGCGCAGGCGTCGGTCCTGCTCGGCGAGGCGCGCTCAAAGCTCGAGCGTGCCGCCGATGAGCTCGTCGGCGAGACCGGCGGCCCTGACGCGAGCGTGGAGCTCGTCTAGCGCTGCGTCCCACATCGTGCGATACCCCGACCCCCGTGGGACATCCCGCGGGGGTCGCCTCGTTCTAGCCGTGGTTGCGCGCTGGTGCTACGATTTCACCGTTCGTGCTACCGCTACCACGAGGAGTCGGCATGGGTCGCCTGGTCCGCTTTGGCGTCGCGATGGACGAGGATCTCCTCGACCGCTTCGACGCGCTCGTCGCCCGCAGAGGTGCGGCGGCCAACCGCTCCGAGGCTGTGCGCGACCTGGTGCGCGACGCACTGGTCGACGCCGAGTGGGAGTCCTCGACCGAGGAGATCGTGGGCACGGTCACCATGGTCTTCGACCACCACTCCAACGACCTCTCCGAGAAGCTCGACGCGCTGCAGCACGCTCACTTCGAGCAGATCGTCTCCACGTTGCACGTCCACCTGGACGCCCACAACTGCCTGGAGGTGCTGGTCATCCGCGGTACGAGCGCCGAGGTGCGCGACATCGCCGATGGCCTGCTGGGCACCAAGGGCGTGAAGCACGGCAAGCTCGTGACCACCACCACGGGCCGCGGACTGTAGGCGCATAGCCCATGCACATCCCGGACGGCATGCTCGACACCAAGACCTGGGTGACCACCACGGTGGCGTCCGGGGGCGTGCTCACGTACGCCGTGACGTGGGTCAAGCGCACGCTGTCGGACCGGCGCACCGTGCTCATGGCCGTGATGGCCGCGCTCGTGTTCGCGCTGCAGATGCTCAACTTCCCCATCGCGCCGGGCATCTCAGGACACTTCGCGGGAGGAGCCGCCTCGGCGATCCTGCTGGGGCCCTGGCCCGCGGTCATCGTGCTCACCACCGTGCTTATCGTCCAAGCGCTGCTGTTCGCCGACGGCGGCATCACCGCGCTGGGCGCCAACGTGCTCAACCTGGCGGTCATCGGCCCGCTCGTGGGCTACGCCGTCTGGCGGCTCACCGCACGCTTCGGGTCGTCGCGCCGAGCGGTGACGTGGCGCGCAGCGACCGCCGCGTTCGTGGCGGTCGAGTGCTCGGCGTTCGCGGTGGCGGTCGAGGTGTGGGCGTCGGGTCGCGCGCCTCTGGGCGCAGCACTTGCGGCGTTGCTGGGCTGGCACGCGCTGGTGGGCGCGGGTGAGGCCGCGATCACCGCCGGGCTCGTGGCCTACGTGGCGACGGTGCGCCCCGACCTCGTGTCCGGCGTCGAGAGCGGGCCCGGCGAGCCGGCCGGCGGTCGCGCGGTCGCTGTGGTGCTGGGCGCCGTGGCAGCGATCGCGGCGGGCCTGTCGTTCCTCGCCTCATCGAACCCCGACGCGCTCGAGTTCGTCGCGGCCGGCAAGGGCTTCGAGTCGAGCGCGGCACCGCTGTCGGCCCCCTTGGCTGACTACTCGGTGCCGGGCATCCCCAACGAGACCCTCGCGGGCGTGCTCGCGGGCCTGGTGGGCGCCGCCATCGTGGGCGCCCTGCTGTGGGCGGCCGTCACGGCGCTGCGGTCACGGCGCGCCACCCGGCACGACCTCGAGCTGCACCGCCACGGCCACGAGCACGAGCGCGAGCCGGCTCACGAGCACCCGCACCACCACGTCGACGCCGCGCACGACCACGCCCACGCTCTGTCGTTCGAGCGCTACACCTACGTGCTCTCCCCGGTGCACTCGCTCGACCCGCGCGCCAAGATCGTCGCCACGGCCGTGTTCATCCTGGGTGTCGTGCTCGCACCTGCCATGCGGCCCGTCGAGTTCGCGGCGCTGCTCGTGGCACTGGGCGCGCTCACGGTGCTCTCCCGCATCCCCGTGAGTGTGGTGCTCAAGCGCAGCGCACTGGTGCTGCCGCTGGCCGCCACCTTTGCCATCTTCGCGCCGCTCATGCCGGGCGGCTGGGTGCTCGCGTGGTCGATCGTGAGCAAGGCGTACCTCTCGGCGTTCGCCACGCTGCTGCTCGCGGCCACCACGCCCACTCCCCGGCTCTTCGCCGGGCTTCGCAAGCTGGGGCTGCCGGTCATCTTCGTCTCCACGCTGACGTTTCTCGCGCGCTTCACCGACGTGCTGCGCGACCAGCTCGCGTCGATGCGCCGCGCGGTGGCGAGTCGCGCCCCCGGACTCACGGGGTGGCCGCTCGTTCGCCTGTACGGCAACCTCGCGGGCAACCTGTTCATCCGCTCCTACGAGCGCGGCGAGCGCGTGCACTCCGCGATGCTCTCCCGCGGCTACACGGGCGTGCTGCCCAGCAGCGAGCCGCTCGTGATGCGCCCCGCAGATGTCCTCGTCGTGCTGTGCTCCGTGCTGGTGGGCGCCGCGCTGTTCCTGTACTGATCGGAGATCCGCCATGACCACGCCACGCATCCACATCGACGGACTGGTGCACCGCTACCCCGACGGCACGCGCGCCCTCGACGGCGTCGAGCTCACGGTGCAGCCCGGCGAGCGGGTGGCGCTGCTTGGCCCCAACGGCGCGGGCAAGTCGACGCTCATCTTGCACACCAACGGCGTGCTCATGCCCCAGGACGGCTCCATCACCGTCGACGGCACCGTGCTCACGGACGCGACCGTGCGCGAGATCCGCACGCGCGTGGGGCTGGTGTTCCAGGACCCCGATGACCAGCTGTTCATGACCACCGTCTACGACGACGTCGCCTTCGGCCCCCTCAACGCCGGGCTCGGCGCCGCCGAGGTCGACCGCCGCGCCCACGCCGCGTTGCACGCGGTAGGACTGGCCGACGTGGCGAGCAAACCCGGATCGCACCTGTCGTTTGGCCAGCGCAAGCGCGTCGCGCTCGCCACGGTGCTCGCCATGGAGCCCACCATGCTCGTGCTCGACGAGCCCACGAGCAACCTCGACCCGCGCTCCAAGCGCACCATGATCGAGCTGCTCGAGGGCCTCGACACCACGATGCTCGTGGCCACCCACGACATGGACCTCGCGTGGCGCCTGTGCCCGCGCGCGGTGGTGCTCGAGGCGGGCCGCGTGGTCGCCGACGGCCCCTCCGAGCAGATCATGGCCGATGCCCAGCTCATGGAGCGTCACGGCCTCGAGCTGCCCAACGCGATCGCGCGCGAGCGAGGCGCCGCCCCCGCCTCGGCGGGATAGGCGCGCCGATACCGAGGGAACCCGCCCCGCTTTCGGTATCATCTGGTCATGGCTACCACGCACCCCGGCAAGCGTTGCCCCGAGGACGGTTCGCACCGCGACGCCGCCCCGGTGTTCTACGAGTGCCCTGAGTGCCTCTACCTGAGCGCGGACAAGGAGTTCGCCTCCGGGTCCCAGGTCTGCCCGTCGTGCGGCACCACCAGCGGCACGCGCCGCACCGTTCCCGCGATCCGCCTGCGCCGCTTCGACGAGCGCATCCGCGGCTACCACCGAGAAGGCGAGCACGAGATCGTCGTCATCCTCGTGTCGACGTTTCTCGAGACGGTGTTCGAAGACATCCTCGCCCGCATGATGCAGGCCCGCGGAGCCGAGACGCGCGTGATCGCGCTCGTCCTCGACACGGAGCGCTCGGTGGGCATGCGGCTGGGCAAGCTCTTCCCCACCCTGGCCGGCGAGACCTTCGAAAGCGTTGCCGCGGAGATAGGCTACCCGGACTTCCCGCACCGCTGGCGCGAGATGCGCAGCGCGCGCAACGCGTTCATCCACGGCGAGTCGTTCGACGATCCGCGTGAGACGCTCGACGAGCGCTCGGCGTGTCAGGCGATGCTGCTGCTGGACCACGGCTACGACCTGTTCGTGCTGATCAACAACCGGTTCGTCGCCCACTACAACGGCAAGAACCCCAAGAAGAAGCGCTGAGCCGCATGAACAAGGCACTGCAGCTGCACGTGACAGGCATCGTGCAAGGCGTGGGCTTCCGCCCGTTCGTCTACAACCTCGCCCTGAGCCACGGGCTGACCGGCTGGGTGCTCAACGCAAGCGACGGCGTGCACTGCGTGGTCGAGGGTCCGGCCGACACGGTCGACGCCTTCCCCGAGGAGCTCCGCGCGCACGCACCCGCGATGTCGCTCATCGAGTCCATCGTCACCGAAGAGATCGAGCCCGAGGGGTTCTTGGCGTTCGAGATCCGGGAGTCGCATGCCGAGGCGGGCGCGATGACGCTCGTGTCGCCCGACATCGCCACGTGCCCCGACTGCCTGGCAGAGCTGTTCGCCCCCGGCGACCGGCGCCACAACTACCCGTTCATCAACTGCACCAACTGCGGCCCGCGCTTCACGATCATCGCCGACGTGCCCTACGACCGGCCCATGACCACGATGCGCGACTTCCCCATGTGCCCGCAGTGCTCCGCCGAGTACGGCGACCCGTCGGATCGGCGCTTCCACGCACAGCCCGACGCGTGCTTCGTGTGCGGGCCGCGGCTCTACCTGAACCCCGGCGTGAGCGCCGGTGACGACGTCGCGCCGGACTGGCGCTGGAGCCCGGAGGCCGAGGTGTCGCCGCGCCCCCACAGGGACCGAGACGCTGAGGCTGCCCGCAGCGACGCCATCATCGCCGAGGTGGCTCGGCTGCTTCGCGCCGGCAAGGTGCTCGCGATCAAGGGGCTGGGCGGCTTCCACCTCGCGTGCGACGCGACCAACACCGAGGCCGTGCGCGCCCTGCGCGAGCGCAAGCACCGCTGGGGCAAGCCGCTCGCGATCATGGCCCGCGACCTCGAGACCGTGCGCGCCTACTGCCTGGTCGACCAGGTCGAAGCGGACCTCCTCTCCGGCACCGCGCGGCCTATCGTGCTGCTGAGGCGCAGCGGTGACTCACCGCTCGCTGCCGGTGTTGCCGATGGGCTGGCCGAGATCGGCGTCATGCTGCCGTACACGCCGCTGCACCACCTGCTGCTGGCGGCGGTGGGCACGCCGCTCGTGATGACGAGCGGGAACCTCTCGGACGAGCCCATCGCGACCGGCAACGCCGAGGCGCTCGAGCGGCTGGGCACGATCGCCGACGCGTTCCTGCTGCACGACCGCGACATCTACAGCCGCTACGACGACTCGGTGCTTCGCGTGGTGGACGGGCGCATCGAGCCGGTGCGCCGCGCCCGAGGCTACGCCCCGCACCCCATCAAGCTGCCGTTCGCCACGGACACGCCCATCCTCGCCGCGGGACCCGAGCAGAAGAGCACGTTCACCCTGCTCACCGGCGAGTACGCGTTCGTGAGCCAGCACATCGGCGACCTCGAGAACGCCGAGACGCTCGCGAGCTACGAGCACACCGTGGGCCTCTACGAGCGCCTCTTCCGCATCGAGCCGCAGCTCATCGCGCACGACCTGCATCCGGAGTACCTCTCCACCAAGTGGGCGCTCGACCAGCCCCAGCCCAAGGTGGGCGTCCAGCACCACCACGCGCACATCGTCTCGGTGACCGCCGAGCAGGGCGTCTCGGAACGCGTGGTGGGTGTGGCGTTCGACGGCACCGGCTACGGCGAGGACGGGCGCATCTGGGGCGGCGAGGTGCTTCTCGCTGACTGGGAGGGCTACGAGCGCTTCGCGCACCTGCGCTACATGCCCATGCCCGGCGGCGCGGGTGCGATCCGCAGGCCCGCGCGCATGGCCGTGGGCGTCTTGCTCGAGTACGGGCTGCTCGACCACCCGGGCGCCGCGCCGCTGCTCTCGCGACTGGCGCAAGGCGAGCAGCGCACGCTCACGGCGATGGTCGACCAGGGGCTCAACTCGCCGCTCACGAGCTCGATGGGGCGGCTGTTCGACGCGGTCTCGGCGATCATCGGCGTGGCCGACGACGCGCGCTACGAGGGCGAGGCGGCGATCTTGCTCGAGGCCGCCGCGGACCACTCGGCGACGGGGTCGTACAGCTTTGGGCTACGCACGCCGGACACCGATGGCGAGCCGCATATCATCGACGCTGGCTCGGTGCTTGCAAACGTTCTCTTGGATCTTGAGAGTGGAATACCCACTGGGGTAATCTCGGCGCGGTTCCATAGGGCCGTTGTCGAGTGTATAGTCACCGTGGGAAAAGCAGCGACGTCGCGCGCCGGCACGCACTACGTCGCCCTCGCCGGAGGCGTGTTCATGAACCGTCTCGTCTTTGGCGGGGCCGTGAAGGCTCTGGAGGACGCAGGGCTCACTCCGCTCACCCACCTCAACCTGCCGGTCAACGACGGGGCCGTGTCACTGGGCCAAGCCGTTGTAGCATGGGCCAGAAGGCGTGAGTCGTTCTAAAGCCGACAACGGAGTCGGCAGCGAAGGAGAGTTGAAGCCGCATGTGTCTCGCTATCCCCGCCCGCATCACCACCATCGAGCCCAACAGCATGGCTGCGGTCGACATCATGGGCGTCACCCGCACCATCTCTCTCGACCTCGTCCCTGAGGCGACCGAAGGCGACTTCGTCCTCGTCCACGCAGGGTTCGCACTGCAGGTGGTCGACGAGCAGACCGCCAACGAGACGCTCGAGCTGCTCAAGACGCTCCCCTTCTTCGCCGAGGAAGAGGGCCTCGTGCCCGAGGGGGCGTAAAGCCCCATGGACCTCAGCGCCTTCCGCGACCCCACGATCGCCCGGGGTCTTATCGACGCAATCAACGCGACTGACACCGGCCCGGTCAAGATCATGGAGGTGTGCGGCACGCACACCGTCTCGATCGCCAAGAACGGCCTGCGCGCCGTCATGCCGGAGCGGGTCACCCTGCTCTCCGGCCCCGGATGCCCGGTGTGTGTGACCGCGAACCACGACATCGACACCGCCATCGAGCTCTCCAAGCGGCCCGAGGTCATCATCACCACCTTTGGCGACATGATGAAGGTGCCGGGCAGCTACAGCTCGCTCGCCCGCGAGAAGGCCGATGGCCGAGAGGTCCGCATCGTCTACTCGCCGCTCGACGCGCTGGCGCTCGCCGCCAAGGAGCCTGACCGCCAGGTCGTCTTCGTGGCCGTGGGCTTCGAGACCACCGCCCCGCTCATCGCCGCCGCCATCATGCGCGCGCAGGAGCAGGGCCTCGAGAACTTCTCGGTGTTCTGTGCTCACAAGACGGTGCCTGAGGCGCTGGGTGCGCTGGTCAACGACCCCGACGTCAAGATCGACGCCTTCATCTTGCCGGGCCACGTCTCGACGATCATCGGCAGCCAGCCGTATGAGTTCCTGGCCTCCGAGTACAAGGTCCCCGGCGTCATCACCGGCTTCGAGCCGGTCGACGTGCTGCAGGGCGTCTACATGATCTTGAAGCAGCTCGAAGAGGGCCGCGCTGAGATCGAGATCGCCTACCAGCGCGGTGTGGCCCCCGAGGGCAACCCGCACGCGCGCGAGATGGTGGAGCGCGTTTTCGAGCCGGTCGACGCCGACTGGCGCGGCATCGGCGTGATCCCGGGCACCGGCCTGGGGATCCGCGAGGAGTACTCGGCGTTCGACGCGGTCAAGAAGCTCCCCGTCACGCTGCCGGAGCCCAAGGACATCAAGGGCTGCCAGTGCGGCGAGGTCCTCAAGGGCATCACGCTCCCCTTCGAGTGCAAGCTGTTCGCGAAGGGCTGCACCCCCGAGCACCCCATCGGCCCGTGCATGGTCTCTTCCGAGGGCAGCTGCGCCGCGTACTACCGCTTCACCGACTACGGCCGCCAGGGCTGATCCCGGCCGCCTCGCACCCGATTCGAAAGGCCTGACACATGCGCTCAGACCGCGTCCTTCTCGCGCACGGTTCCGGTGGCACGCTCATGCGCGAGCTCATCGAAGAGGTCTTTGTCACCGAGCTCGCCGAGGACGCCCTGAAGCGCCTCGACGACGCCGCGTCGCTGCCGTTCAACGGCTCGCGCATCGCGTTCTCCACCGACACCTACGTGGTGCACCCGCTGTTCTTCCCCGGCGGCGACATCGGCCGCCTGGCCGTGTGCGGCACCGTGAACGACGTGGCCACCTCCGGCGCCACGCCGCTCTACCTCTCCGTGGGCTTCGTGCTCGAGGAGGGCTTCCCCGTCGCCGACCTCAAGCGCATCGTCGCCTCGATGCGTGAGGCCGCCGCCGAGGCGGGCGTGCACATCGTCACCGGCGACACCAAGGTGGTCGAGAAGGGCCACGGCGACGGCTGCTTCATCAACACCGCCGGCGTGGGCGTGCTCGCCGAGGGCCTCGACCTGTCCGGCTCCAACTGCAAGCCGGGCGACAAGGTGCTGCTCTCCGGCACGCTGGGCGACCACGGCATCGCGATCGTCTCCACCCGCGAGGGCCTCGAGTTCTCCACCGACATCAAGACCGACGCCGCCCCGCTCAACACCCTCATCGCCAACACGCTCGCAGCCGCACCCGACGCGCGCTGCTTCCGCGACCCCACCCGCGGCGGCCTGTCCTCCACCCTCAACGAGCTCGCCGAGGCCTCCGGCGTCTCCATCACCGTCGAAGAGACCGCCGTCCCGGTCCGCCCGCAGGTGCGCGGCGCCTCCGAGATGCTTGGCTACGACGTCTTCCAGGTGGCCAACGAGGGCAAGATGGTCGCCATCGTCCCCGCCGAGCAGGCCGAGGCCGCGCTCGCCGCGATGAAGGCGTCGCCGTACGGCGAGGACGCCGCGATCATCGGCGAGGTTGCCGAGGGGTCTGCCGGCAAGGTGTACGTGCACACGGCGTTTGGCGCGACTCGGATCATGGACATGCTGGTTGGAGAGCAGCTGCCGAGGATCTGCTGAGGGTTG
>CAYOHY010000018.1:0-38074 GCA_964403885.1 uncultured Eubacteriales bacterium | reverse complement strand
CGCGCCTCATGAGCGCGCTCAACACGCGCCGCAAGTCGCTCGCCGGCAGCCGCGTCCTCGTGCTGGGCGTCGCGTACAAGAACGACATCGACGACATGCGCGAGAGCCCGGCCATCAAGGTCATCGACCGTCTGCTCGACAACGAGGCCGACGTGGTCTACCACGACCCCTACGTGCCCGAGTATCACGAGGACGGGCGCACGGTGCCGTTCGTGGAGCTGACCGCAGAAGAGCTTCAGCGCGCTGACGCGGTGCTCATCGTCGCCGCTCACAAGGTCGTCGACTACGACCTTGTCGTGCGCTCGGCGGACCTCATCCTTGATACGCGCAACGCGCTCAAGGACTACGACTCCAACAAGGTGGTGCGACTCTAGTGTCTGCTCCGGTCCGTGTGGGCGTGGTTGGTTTCGGCTACTGGGGACCCAACCTGGTCCGCAATCTGGACCGGCTCGGCGACGCAGAGCTCGTGGTCGCCTGTGACCTGTCCGAGGCCAACCTCGCGAAGTTCTCGGCGGCGTATCCCGGCGTGGAGACCACGACCGACCTCGACGCGCTCGTCGCACGCGACGACATCGACGCGGTGGTCGTGGCGACGTCGGCCCCCAGCCACTTCGCGATCGCGCATCGGGTGATCGATGCGGGGAAGCACTGCTTCGTCGAGAAGCCCCTCACACTGACCTCGGCGGACTCCGAGTCGCTCGTGCGCTTGGCCGACGAGCGCGGTGTGACGCTCATGGTGGGCCACCTCATGGTCTACCACACCGCGATCAACTGGATCCGCGACTACATCGCCGCGGGCGAACTGGGCGACGTGCTCTACATCTACCTTCAGCGCCTCAACCTGGGCAAGGTGCGCACCGAGGAGAACGCGTTTTGGTCGCTCGCGCCTCACGACGTGTCGATGGCGCTGTACCTGCTGGGCGAGACGCCCGACAGCGTGTCGGCCAACGGCGCCGCCTACGTGACGCCCGGCGTGCAAGACACCGTGTTCGCGAACCTGCACTTCCCCAGCGGGAAGATGGCCAACATCCACGTGTCGTGGCTCGACCCTCACAAGACCCGCAAGCTCACCGTGGTGGGCACCAAGAAGATGCTCGTCTTCGACGACATGCAGGCCACCGAGAAGATCGCGATCTACGACAAGGGCCTGGGTGCGCCCACGGGCGACGCGATGTCGTGGAACGAGGACCTCACCCTGCGCTTTGGCGATATCACGATGCCGTTCCTGCAGATGAAAGAGCCGCTCTCCATCGAGGTGCAGCACTTCTTGGACTGTTGCCGCTCGGGCGAGACGCCGCGCAGTGACGGTCGCTCCGGTCTGGCGGTCGTCCGCGTGCTCGAGGCGGTCGACGAGTCCATGGTGGCCGGCGGCGCGCCTGTCGCCATCTCGCTGGAGGTCTAGACCATGGCGGCCCACGGACTGCACGCTCATCCCTCGGCCGACATCGCTGACGGTGTCGTGCACGGACACGGTGTGGTCGTGGGCGCGGACGCGGTGATCGCCTCCGGCGTGGTCATCGGCAACTTCGTGGTGATCGAGGCGGGTGCGCGCATCGGTGCTGACAGCGTGGTGGGCAACCACGTGACGGTGTGCGAGGGCGCCCGGGTGGGGGAGGCGTGCCGTCTCGCTGACTTCGCGTGCGTCGGCAAGCGCCCCGCGCTGTCGCCGCGCTCCACCGCCAAGGGTGGCCCGCTCCCCGGCGTCGTGCTGGGTGACGGCTGCTCGGTAGGCAGCCACACGGTGCTCATGGCGGGCTCGACGCTGGGCGCGGGCGTCATCGTGGGTGACAACGCGGGCGTTCGCGAACGCTGCACGGTGGGGGATGGCGCCGTCGTGGGTCGCGCAGTGACCGTCGAGAACGACACGACGATCGGAGCGCGCACCAAGATCCAGAGCGGCGCCTACATCACGGCGTACGTCACGCTCGAGGATGACGTGTTCATCGCACCGATGGTGGTCACCACCAACGACAACTACATGGGGCGCACCGAGAAGCGCTTCGCCGAGCTCAAAGGCTGCACGGTGCGCCGAGGCGCTCGGGTGGGCGGCGGAAGCCACATCCTGCCCGGTATCGAGATCGGCGAGGAGGCGTTCGTCGCCACCGGCTCGGTGGTCACGCGCGACGTCGCGCCGCGCCAACTGGTGCTGGGCGTGCCTGCGAAGCCGGTGCGCGAGGTCCCGCACGACGAGTTGCTCGAAAACCAGTAGGCGGTAACGGCTCGGTCACCGAGCGCGCCACCGGGCGCGAAGTCAGTGCACACTACGAGATGTTCAATCAGACCACGAGGAGTGAATCGGCGATGGGCGTACCCCTGCTCGATCTCAAGGCACAGTACCGCGAACTGAAGACCGAGCTCGACGCCGTGTGGTTCGACACCATGGACAATGCCGGCTTCATCGGCGGTCCCAAGGTAGCCGCCCTCGAGGCCGCGATCGCAGAGTACGTGGGCACCGAGCACTGTGTGGCGTGCGGCAACGGCACCGACGCCCTGTTCCTCATCATGGCCGCCATGGGTATCGGCAAGGGCGATGAGGTCATCACCACGCCGTTCACGTTCTTTGCGACCGCCGAGTGCATCGCCCACACGGGCGCGACGCCGGTGTTCGTCGACATCGAGCCCGGGACCTACAACATGGACGTCTCGAAGGTCGAGGCGGCCATCACGCCCAGGACCAAGGCGATCCTGCCGGTCCACATCTTCGGCCAGTGTGTGGACATGGATCCGCTCATCGATCTGGCTGCCAAGCACGATCTCGAGATCATCGAGGACGCGTGCCAGGCGATCGGCGCGACCTACAAGGGCAAGAAGGCCGGCGCTCTGGCCCGCGCGGCCGCATTCTCGTTCTTCCCCAGCAAGAACCTGGGCTGTGCCGGTGACGGTGGGTGCGTGACCACCGACGACGCCGTGCTCGCGCAGCGGGTACGCAAGTTCGCGGCACACGGCACCTCGAAGAAGTACTACCACGACACCTTCGGCGTGAACTCGCGCCTTGATGCGCTGCAGGCCGGCATCCTCTCGGTCAAGCTGCCTCACCTCGACAGGTGGAACAGCGAGCGCCGTGCTGCGGCAGCCGTCTACGACGAGCTGCTCGCCGGCACGCCCGATCTTGAGCTGCCGGTGGCGCGCGACTACGGCGACGCCGTCTATCACCTCTACATCGTGAAGTCCGATCGCGCCGATGAGGTCATGGACGCGCTCAAGCAGGCCGGCGTGGGCACCGCGCTGTACTACCCGCTCTCGCTGCACGAGCAGGAGGCGCTCACCAAGGACCCGCAGTATGTGCAGCCGTCGCTCCCGGTCACCGAGAGCTGCGACGGGGCCACCTTCGCCCTGCCCGCGTTCCCCGGGATCACGCGGGAGCAGATCGAGACCGTGGTCTCGGTGGTCAAGGGTGTCTTGGGCTAAGCGATGAAGGTCATCTCGGTCGTGGGGGCGCGCCCTCAGTTCGTCAAGGCAGCCGCCGTGTGCAGGGCGCTCAGGGTGCGTCACGAGGAGATCCTCGTCCACTCAGGGCAGCACTATGACTACGCCATGAGCGACGTCTTCTTCGAGCAGCTGGGTATTCCCAAGCCCGACTTCAATCTCGCGGTGGGCTCAGGCTCACATGGCCGACAGACCGGTGAGATGCTGGGCATGCTCGAGGAGCTGTTCATCGAGCAGGCGCCCGACGTCGTCCTCGTCTACGGCGACACCAACACCACGCTCGCCGCCGGCCTCGCGGCCGCCAAGGCGAACATACCGGTCGCGCACGTCGAGGCGGGCCTTCGCTCGTTCAACCGCACGATGCCTGAGGAGATCAACCGCGTGCTGGTCGATCACCTCTCGGAGCTGTTGCTCGTGCCCACTCGTGCCGCGGTCGCGAACCTGGAGGCCGAAGGCATCATCGCCGGCGTGCACCTGGTGGGCGACGTCATGCTCGACACCGCACGATTCTTCGCCGAGACCGTCGATGCCTCGGCCGCGTTGGACGCCTTCGAGGTCGAACGCGACGACTACTATCTCGCGACGGTGCACCGCGCCGGCACGAGTGATTCGCCGGCGCGGCTCGAGGCCGTCATCCGCGCATTCGGCCGCCTGGGCAAGACGGTTCTGTGGGCGGTGCACCCGCGCACGCGCAAGAACATCGAGGCCTTCGGTCTCGATGCGCTGCTGGGTCAGATGGACAACATTCGACCGGTCGATCCCATCTCCTACATCGAGACGGTGTCGCTGCTGAGATGCGCATCGGCGCTGCTCACGGACTCCGGCGGTATGCAGAAGGAGGCCTACTTCTTCGGCGTGCCCTGCGTGACGTTGCGCGAGGAGACCGAGTGGGTCGAGACCGTCGAGCTTGGATGGAACCGGCTGGCCGGCACTGATGAGAACACGATCGTCGAGGCGGTGTCGGCGATCCGGATACCCGCCGATCGACCTGACGTGTATGGAGACGGCCGGGCCGCCGAGGCGATCGTCTCGGCGCTGGAAGCTCGGTTCGAGGCATAGTTCCTGCTGTACGCCCGCGAATGGGCGTTGTATTCGCTATCTCGGAGGATCATGGGCAAGCATTCAAGCAATCTGGGCGGCAACGGCCGCGATGGTGACAAGCGTCAGCCTGCGAAGCGTCGTACCCCGTCGCGGGCGGCCGGCGCGCGCTCGCTGCCGCGTGACGCCAAGCCACGCCCCAAGGGCAACCCGGCTGAGGAGTACGCGCTGTCCGACCCCCGTCAGCGGCGCACGGGTTCGCTCGAGTCGGCGCCTGCACGTCTGCGGGTGGAGCGTGACCGCCGCCGCAAGCGCGCCGGGCGGATCGCGGCCATCGTCGCCGGTGTGGTGGCATTCCTGATCGTCGCGGCGGGTCTCGGCGTGTTCGCCTATGCCAAGCACATCGAGAACACGATGCAAAAGACGGTCACCAAGAAGGAGAAGCTCGCCGTGGACTTGGCGAAGTCCAAGCCGCAGCAGCCCTACACGGTGCTCATCATGGGCTTCGACCGCCGTCCGCCGGAGACCGTCTATCGCGCGGACACGATGCTGCTCGCTCGTATCGACCCCAAGACCAAGCAGGTCTGGATGATGTCGATCCCGCGTGACCTGCGTGTCGAGATCCCCGGCGTGGGGCACCGCAAGATGAACGATGCCTACGCGCGCGGCCGAGAGCAGCTCGCGATCGACACCGTCGAAAAGCTCACGGGCATCCCGGTCAACCACTTCATGGCGGTGAACTTCACCGGCTTCCAGCGCGCCGTCGACGCGATGGGCGGCGTGTGGGTCGACGTCCCCACCGAGATCGACGACATCAAGGCCGACCGCAGCCCTCACCACCGCGCGGCGCACGTCGATGCGGGTTACCAGCTGCTGGACGGCGAGCATGCGCTCACCTTCGTCCGCAGCAGGGACTATGTGGATGCTGACATCACGCGCATGAAGAACCAGCAGATCTTCTTCAAGGCCATCGCCGATCAGATCGCGACCAAGACGAGCATGGCCAAGATCCCGCACATCGTCTCGTCGGTGGCGCCCTACATCTCCACCGACATGTCGCTGGTCGAGATGCTGCGAACCGCCCAGGCCCTCAAGGGTGCCGGCAGCTCCAACGTCTACACCGCCACGCTCCCCGGCGAATGGCGCTCACCGTTCCTGTGGCCCGACGACGCGGGCATCCAGGCGCTCGTGAAGAAGTTCCGCGCCGGCGTTCCGTTCGAGCCCAAGGCCAAGCCTTCGGCGGGCGCGTCGGGCACTGTGGGTGCCGCATCGAGCTCGGGTGCCGTGGCCGCTGCCAAGAAGCCCTCACAGGTCACGGTGACGGTGCGCAACGGTGCGGGCATCGCGGGTGTGGCCAAGCAGGTCTCGTCGATCCTCAAGGCGCGTGCGTTCGAGGTGGTGGACGTGGGCAACGCCAACCAGAACGTCTACAAGGAGACGCTCGTGGTCTACAAGGACGACAAGGCGGCCGCGGAGCTCGTGGCTGCCACGTTGCCCCCGGGCACCAAGCTCGTCGAGAGCCGGGGGATGTACTCGTTCGACAGCGACATCCTGGTCGTCGTGGGCAAGGACTGGGATCTCAGCAAGGTGCCGGTCACGCCGGTCCAGAGCAACTAGGCACGAGTATCACCACGAACAGAGGGCGGGTCGCTGTCGACAGCGACCCGCCCTTTTTGTCGTGTCTCGCGGGGTGCCTACCGCTTTGAGGTCGCCGACTCCAAGACGCTGAAGACCTTCGCCGCAAGGATGTCGCGAGCGAACTCCTTCTCGGCCAGAGCGCGGGCGTTGGAGCCGAGCTTGGCCCGCAGCGCGGGGTCGTCGGCCAGGCGCGTGATGGCCGCCGCCAGTGCCTGACCGTTCTCGGCGGGGAAGTAGAGGCCGCACTCGTGGTCCTCGACGAGCCCCTTGGTCCAGCCGGCCGAGTTCACGATCATCGGGCGGCCCGTGGCCAGCCCGTCGAAGAACTTGTTGGGGGAGTTGGTGGCAAGGATCGGCTTGTCGGCGAAGAGCACCATGAGGGTGTCGGCGGTGCGGGTGAAGCGCGGTACCTCGGCCTTGGGCATCGAGCCCACGAGCTTGACGTTGGGAAGGCCGGCGGTGCGCTCTTCGAGCACGGGGAGCGATTTGCCATCGCCCGCGATGAGGAACACGATGTCGTCTCGGCCGGCCTCGTGCAGGGCTCGTGCGGCCTCCGGGACGTTGTCCTCGACCGCGTTGCTGGGTCCTATCGCGCCCGCGTATCCCACCACGAACGTGCCCTCGATACCGAAGCGCTCGACGAGCTCGGGGTCTTTGTCGCCGGGGGAGAACAGGTCGAGGTCGCTTGAGTTGGGCACCATGTGGACGCGCGCGGCGGGGATTCCTTCGGCGACCACGCCGTCGACCATGCCGGGGGACAGGCCGATGATGTGCGCCGAGCGGCGGTACAAGAACCGCTCGAGGACCTTGGCCACGCGGCCGATCACGCCGGTGCGGCTGATGGCACCCATCTGGATGGCCGCCTCGGGCCACAGGTCGCGCACCTCGAACACGAACGGCACGCGGGTCAGGGCGCTTGCCGCCCAGCCGGGGATGCCCACCGTGAGCGGGGTCGACGTTGCGAACACCACGTCGTGCTTGCCCGCCGTGACCGCGAGCCACGTCGCGCCCAGCATGAACGTGGCGAACGACGCCATGCGGCGCCACACGCCCATGTAGTTGCTGTAGGCCACGCGCACGCTGCGGATGCGGATGCCGTCGATCTCACCGTCGGTGAACAGATGGGCCGAGTACTCCTCGGGCAGACGCGACGCCGAGGTGATCATCGTGACCTCGTGGCCCTGGTCGACCCAGCGGCGGGCGAACTCGTAGCTGCGGATGAGACCGAGCGAGCTCTCGCGGGTGGCGAAGAACTGGTGGACGTAGAGGATCCGCATGGTGTCCGCGTGCTCGGCGCTAGGCGCGGTGGGCGCCGTCGCGGCCCACGGCCATGTAGCTCAGCCCGGCAGCTTCGACGGTGGCGCGGTCGAGGCAGTTGCGCCCGTCGAACACGATCGCGCCGTCGGCCATGACGGAGCTTGCGCGGGCCCAGTCGAGCTCCACGAACTCCGGCCAGTCAGTGACGACGACGGCCGCCGAGGCACCCTTGAGAGCGTCCCAGACGGTGTCGCAGCGCGTGGCTTCGCCCAGCTTGACCTCGGCGGCCAGCGGGTCGTAGCAGCGCACGTCGGCGCCTTCTTCGAGCAGCAGCGGCACGATGTCGAGGGCCGGGCTCTCGCGAACGTCGTCGGTGTGCGGCTTGAAGGCGACGCCCAGGATCGCGACGGTGCTCTCGTGGAGCGGCAACGCCTTGGCGAGGTGGATCACCGGCAGCAGGCGCTGGCGGTTGTTCACGTCGATGACGGCCTTGAGCAGGTCGAACTGGTAGCCGTTGAGCGTGGCGATGAAGTCGAGGGCGCGGGTGTCCTTGGGGAAGCACGACCCGCCGTAGCCGATGCCGGCGTTGAGGAAGTGGCGCCCGATGCGTGCATCGAGGCCCATACCGTCGGCCACCGCGTCGACGTCGGCGCCCACGCAGTCGCACAGGTTGGCCATCTCGTTGATGAAGCTGATCTTGGTGGAGAGGAACGCGTTGGACGCGTACTTGATCGTCTCGGCACTCGCCACGTCGGTGCGCACGATGGGACAGTCGCGACCGGTCTGGGCGCAGCGCTCGGCGAGCGGCGCGTAGACGGCGGCGACGCGGTCGATGTCGGCGGCAGATGCGCCACCCAGCACGATGCGGTCGGGCTCGAAGAAGTCGCGGATGGCCTGGCCCTCGCGAAGGAACTCGGGGTTGGACGCGTAGCCCACCTGGGTGTTCGCGCGGGAGAGGTAGCGATCCATCAGCACGGCACCGGTACCGGGCGGAACCGTCGACTTCATGACCACCGTCATGGGCGAGCTTGCCGCCTCGGCGATCGAGGAGATGGCCGAGCGGACGTAGGACAGGTCCGCTGCGCCGTTATCGGCCATCGGGGTGCCCACGGCGACGAAGACGACGTCGGCCAGCAGCGGCCCCCAGCCGTTCTCCGGGGTGGCGAAGGTGAGTCGGCCGGCCTCGACGTTGGCGAGGATGAGCTCCTCGATGCCGGGCTCGTAGATGGGGCTCTTGCCGGAGCGCAGCAGGTCGATCTTGCGCTGGTCGAGGTCGACGCAGGTGACCTCGTGGCCGAGGTCCGCAAGGCACACGCCCTGGACGAGGCCGACGTAGCCGGTGCCGACGACAGTGACTCTCATTCGGTATCTCCCAAGAGACTCGCGAAAAGACGGGCTTCGTGCGGTTCGCACCCTACCATAACGGGGGTGCCTCGTCAGTCGCGCGCGCGTGCCGTAACCCGCCCGTCACCGCCGCTCGTGAGCCCCGATGCTAGGATTGACGCGACCTGATGGGCACCCCTCGATGATTCGGCGGCCTCGCGCGTGTTCAAAGAGATCAAGCGCGTCTTCAACGATACCGTGGTCTACGGACTCGGGAGCCTGCTGCCCAAGGCGGCGGGCATCGTCCTCATGCCCATCTACACCCGCTACCTCTCCAAGACGGACTACGGCATCTACTCGTTCGCGACCATGCTCGCGTCGATGGTGGGCGTGGTGCTGCTCTTTGGCCAGAACGGGTCGCTCACGCTGTACTTCCGCCAGGCGCAGGGCTCCGACAAGGACCGGCGCTCGTTGCTGTTCACGGTCTTTCTGGCGGTCGAGGTGTTCGCGACCGTCGCCGTGGTGGCGTTGGTGTTCGCCGGCCCGTACCTGATGCCCTACATCACCAAGGACCCGTCGTTCACCTTCAGCCCCTACCTCATCACGGCGCTCGCCATCGCATGGGCGGGGCTGCCGCTCGCGATGATGCAGGCGGTCAACCGCGCCCAGGGCAGGCCCAAGCGGCACACGTCGTTCCAGCTCGCGCAGTTCGTCATCAACACCGGCTTCACGCTGTACTTCGTGGTGGCGCTGGGGCAGGGCGCCTTCGGCTCGCTGAAGGGCACGCTCATCGCCGCCGCGAGCGTGAGCCTCGTGGCGACGGTGCTGCTGGTGCGCGAGATGACGCCGCGCTTCTCGGTGGCGTGGCTCAAGAAGTCGCTGAACTTCGGCCTGCCGCTCGTGCCGCACTACTTCGCGGGCTGGCTGCTCACGTTCGCCGACCGGGCGATGCTCGGACGCATGACCGACCTGTCGCAGGTGGGCACGTACTCGGTGGCCTACAACCTGAGCATGGCGCTCAACCTGTTCAGCCAGGCGATCAATCAGGCCTGGGGCCCCATCTACTACGACCTCGCAGACACCGAGGAGGGCCGCAAGAAGCTTCCTCGGCTCACCACCATCTACGCGACGGCCGTGGGGATCCTGTCGATGGCGTACGTGCTCTACGCGACCGACGTGCTCAAGATCCTCGCGGCGCCCAAGTTCTGGGACGCCGAGCCCATCGTCCCCATCATCGTGGCGGGCTACTTCTTCTTCGCCCTCTATATGCTCGTGTCCGCGCCCATATTCCATGCGAAGAAGACGGGGTTCATGCCGCTCGTCTCGGCGGCGGCCGCGGGCGTCAACATCGCGATCAACCTCGTGCTGATCCCGCTGTGGGGCATCGCGGGCGCGGCGTGGGCGACGTTTTTCGCCTACCTGTTCATGGCGCTCGTCGCCCGTTTCGCGGCCGAGCGCTTCAGCCCGGGCGCCTTCGAGGACGGAAGGCTCGCGCGCCTCATCGGCGTGTTCCTGCTGTCGCTGGCGGCGTCCATGGGCATCGTGAAGATGGGCTTGCCGCTCATCGCCGACATCGCCATCAAGGTGCCCGTGCTCTTGGCGCTGATCGCGCTGCTCGTCGTGGCCCGCGTCGTCACCGTTGACGAGCTGCGCAGCGTGGTCGACCGGCTTCGCAGGCGCAAGCAGCGCGCCTCGCAGCCCCCGGTGGCAGACGAGCACGCCGCCGAGCAGGCCGCGTCCGAAGCGGGCGTCTCGGGTCACACCACCGACGACACCGGGTTCGACGCCGACGACGCTCGCTAGCTCGGCGTCACCGCCCCGTAACCGCGCGTTTGTTGGTGTGCCACCATCGCTCTCGTAGAATGTCAGCAAGCGTGTGCGTCCGCAGCGTGCGGGCGCGCCACTCATCACCATCGGATGCCGGTGCACATCGGTCGGCGCCGAAAGGGGTCACTTCATGGATCTGAGCAACAAGCGCGTCCTTGTCACCGGTGCCGACGGGTTCATCGGCAGCCACCTTGTCGAGGGGCTCGTCGAGCGCGGGATCGACGTCAAGGCGTTCGTCTACTACAACTCCTTCAACTCGTGGGGCTGGCTCGACTCGGCCGATCCCGAGAAGATGCGCGGCGTCGAGGTCTTCGCGGGCGACATCCGCGACCCCCATGGGGTGCGTACCGCCATGCAGGGCTGTGACGTGGTCATGCACCTCGCGGCGCTCATCGCCATCCCGTTCAGCTACCACTCGCCGGACAGCTACGTCGACACCAACGTGAAGGGCACCCTCAATGTGGTGCAGGCGGCGCGCGACCTCGAGATCGAGCGCGTCGCGGTGACCTCGACCTCGGAGGTCTTTGGCACCGCTCTCTACGTGCCTATCGACGAGAAGCACCCGCGTCAGGGCCAGTCGCCCTACTCGGCCACCAAGATCGGGGCCGACGCGATCGCCGAGTCGTTCTACCGCTCGTTCGACACGCCGGTGACCATCGTGCGCCCGTTCAACACCTACGGCCCGCGCCAGTCCGCGCGCGCCGTCATCCCCACGATCATCACGCAGCTGCTTGCCGGCGCGACCGAGATCAAGCTGGGCTCGCTCACGCCCACGCGTGACCTCAACTTCGTCGCCGACACCGTCGCCGGCTACATCGCCGCCACGGCCTGCGACGAGCTCGTGGGCCGCGACGTCAACATCGCCAACGGCAAGGAGATCTCGGTGGGCGATCTCGCGCAGACGCTCATCGACATCATCAACCCCGACGCCCGCATCGTGAGCGACGACGCACGCCTCCGTCCCGAGAAGAGCGAGGTCGAGCGGCTGCTGGGCAGCAACGAGGTCGTGAAGGCCGCCACCGGCTGGGAGCCGCAGGTGAGCCTGCGCGAGGGCCTCGAGCGCACCGTGGAGTGGTTCCGCGATCCGGCCAACCTGGGCCGCTACAAGTGGGACATCTACAATGTCTGACGCCTCGGCGCCGTACCTGCCGCTCTCGGTGCCGGTGATCGCCGGCAACGAGTGGGCCTACGTCAAGGAGTGCCTCGACACGGGCTGGGTCTCGAGCGCCGGTTCCTATGTGACCGCGTTCGAGGAGAGGATGCGCGAGATCACGGGCGCCCGCTTCGCCATCGCCTGTCAGAGCGGCACCGCGGGCCTGCACGTGGCGCTGCTGCTCAACGGCGTGGGGGCCGGCGACGCCGTGATCTGCCCCACCGTCACCTTCATCGCCACCTGCAATGCGATCTCGTACTCGGGCGCACGCCCGGTCTTCATGGACTGTGACGAGTGGATGAACCTCGACGCCGAGAAGGTCGCCGCGTACCTCGACGAGTGCGTCCGCGACGCTGACGGGGTGCTGCGCGACACCGTGACCGGCCTGCGCGTGGCCGCGATCATGCCTGTGCACGTCTTCGGCAACCCGTGTGACATGGTCGCCCTGTCGGCGCTCGCTGAGCGCTACGGGCTCGTGGTGATCGAGGACGCCGCCGAGTCGCTCGGCACGCGCTGGACCGACGGGCCGCTCGCCGGCCGCCACACCGGTACCGTGGGCACGATGGGTGCGATCTCGTTCAACGGCAACAAGGTCGTGACCGCGGGCGGGGGCGGCTGCATCATCACCGATGACGAGGCGCTCGCGACGCGCGCGAAGCACCTCACGACCACGGCCAAGACCGACGCGGTGCGCTTCGTGCACGACGAGGTGGGCTACAACTACCGTCTCACCAACCTCGCCGCCGCGCTGGGCACTGCTCAGCTCGAGCAGCTCGACGGCTTCATCGCGACGAAGCGCGCCAACCACGCCCACTATCAGCGGGAGCTCGCAGGCATCCCGGGCGTCACCCTCGTGGGTGTGCCCGCGGGGTGCGACCCCAACTGGTGGTTCTACACCCTGCTCATCGAACCTGCCGAGGCGGGCGCCGACCGCGAGGCGGTCATGGCTCATCTGCAGTCATGCGGTATCGAAACCCGTCCGCTGTGGTATCTCAATCACAGGCAGGCGCCGTACGTGAACGATCGTGCCTACCAGATCGATCGCGCGAACTGGTTCTACGAGCGAGCACTGAACGTGCCGTGCTCGAGCGACCTGACCGCTCACGATGTCGCGCGCGTGGCCAAAGCCATCCGCGAGGCCTGCCCCGGGAGGAACGCCTAGTGGACGAGCGCATCGCCAAAGTGCTGGTCGCGCCGGATGCGAGCATCCGATCCGCCCTGCAGGTGCTTGACGCGAGCGCCATGCGCATCGCGCTCATCGCGGGTGAGGACATGCGCCTTGCGGGCGTGCTCACCGATGGGGACGTGCGGCGCTGGATCCTGTCCGGCAACGGGCTCGACGAGCCGGTGACCGCGGCGATGAACGCCTCTCCGGTCACGGCGAGCGCCGCCACCCCGTCTGCCGACGTCGAGGCGATGATGGTCGCCCGCGGCATCGACTTCGTGCCGGTGGTCGACGACGCCGGCGTGGTGGTCTCGGCGCTTCGCTGGACCGACCTCGTGTCCGGGGACGCGCGGCCCGTCGAGCGAGGTACGCTCGGCCTGCCGGTCGTCATCATGGCAGGCGGCCAGGGCTCGCGCCTCGCGCCGTTCACCAAGATCCTGCCCAAGCCCCTCGTGCCGGTGGGAGAGAAGCCCATCGTCGAGGTCATCATGGATCGCTTCGCGGCCTTTGGCTGCACCGAGTTCTCGTTGTCGGTGAACTACCAGGCGAACCTCATCCGCGCCTACTTCGCCGATGCGGACCTACCCTACGGCATCGACTTCGTGAACGAGGACAAGCCGCTGGGTACCGGCGGGTCGTTGTCGCTCATGCGCGAGAAGCTGGGCGCCTCGACGTTCTTCGTCACCAACTGCGACATCCTCGTCGAGGCCGACTACGCCGACGTGGTGCGGTTCCACCGCGAGAGCGGCAACAAGGTCACGCTCGTGGCTTCGATGAAGCACGTGACGGTGCCCTACGGTGTGTGCGAGATCGCCGAGGGCGGCGCGCTCACCGGCATCACCGAGAAGCCCGAGTTCGACTTCCTCGTCTCCACCGGGTTCTACGTGCTCGAGCCGAGCGTGCTCGCCGACGTGCCCGACGACGAGTTCTACCACCTCACGGACCTCATCAACGACTACCTCGCACGTGGCGAGAAGGTGGGCGTGTACCCGATCTCCGAGAAGTCCTGGTTCGACATCGGACAGATCGAAGAGCTCAAGGCCACGCTCGCACACTTCGGCGTGGAGTAGGGGGCGGCGCATGGCTCGGCTCGTATTGGTGGGGGGCGGCGAGCACTGCCGCGTGGTGATCGAGGCGATTCGCGCGGCGGGCGAGCACGAGATCGTGGGCGTGCTCGACGCCAAGAAGCCCGCGGGCACCCTGGTGGGCGGCGTCGAGATCCTCGGCAGTGACCGCGACCTCGAGAGCGTGCGCGCTCGGGGTGCAGACGGTGCGGTGGTGACCGTGGGCTCTGTGGGCGACCCGACCGTGCGCGTGCGCGTGGCCGACACCGTGCGTGCCGCCGGCTACACGACCCCTGCGATCGTGCACCCGCGCGCATACATCGCTCAGGGGGCGCAGGTCGCACACGGTGCGTTCGTGGCTGCGGGCGCGGTCATCGGCGTCGATGCGCGCGTGGGCGAGTTCGCGATCGTGAACACGTGCGCAGCCATCGACCATGACTGCCGTGTGGGCGAGTTCGCCCACGTCGCACCCGGCTGCGCGCTGTCCGGCATGGTGGTGGTGGGGGAGCGAACCCATCTGGGGACCGGTGTGTCGGTGGTCCACGGGATCGAGATAGGCTCCGACACCGTTGTTGGTGCCGGCGCCGTGGTCGTGAGTGACATCCCGGACTCAGTGGTCGCGTACGGCAACCCCTGCCGCATCGTGCGGGAGCGCTCGTGACCGCCGGACGTGTCTTCGTCATCGCCGAGGCGGGCGTGAACCACAACGGCTCGCTCGAGCGGGCGCTTGCGATGGTCGATGCCGCCGCGGAGGCCGGCGCGGACGCGGTCAAGTTCCAGACGTTCTCGGCCGATGCGCTCGTGACGCGCGACGCACCCAAGGCCGGCTACCAGGTCGAGACCACGGGAGCGGGCGAGAGCCAGTACGACATGCTCAAGCGCCTCGAGCTCTCGGAGTCCGATCACGACGCGCTGGTGGCTCGGTGCCGCGAGCGCGCGATCGTGTTCATGTCGGCGGCGTTCGACCCGGCGTCGTTGTCGCTGCTCGCGCGACTGGGCATCGACCGCGTGAAGGTCCCCAGCGGCGAGATGACCAACGTGCCGTACCTGCGGCGTGTGGCGGCCCTTGGGTTGCCGGTGCTGCTGTCGACCGGCATGGCGACGCTCGACGAGGTGCGAGCGGCGCTTGAGGTGCTCGAGCGGGCGGGCTGTCCGCGCGAGCGGGTCACCGTGCTGCACTGCACCACCGAGTACCCCACGCCCCCCGAGGACGTGAACCTGCGCGCCATGCTCACGATGCGTGACGAGCTGGGAGTCCGGGTGGGCTACTCCGACCACACCGAAGGCATTGCGGTGCCTGTCGCGGCCGTGGCGCTGGGCGCCGAGGTCATCGAGAAGCACTTCACGCTCGACCGCGGCCTGCCCGGCCCCGACCACCGCGCCTCACTCGAGCCCGCAGAGCTCGCCGAGATGGTCTCGGCCATCCGCGTGGTCGAGAGGAGCCTGGGTGACGGCGTGAAGCGCCCCAGCGAGACCGAGACGGCCAACGCCGCCGTCGCGCGCAAGTCGATCGTGGCCGCCCGTGCGATTCGCGCCGGTGAGACGCTCGACGCCGACGCGCTCGCGGTCAAGCGCCCCGGCACCGGCGTGAGTCCGCTGCGCTGGGACGAGGTCGTGGGCACCGTCGCCACGCGCGACTACGCGCCCGACGAGCCTGTCGACGGGCCGGCGTCATGAGCGCCCCCACGCGCATCCGCGTCGTCACGGGCACCCGCGCCGAGTACGGCATCTTCCGCCCGCTGCTCGAGCGGCTTGCGAGCGACTCCGACTTCGACCTCGCGCTGTTCGTGACCGGCATGCACCTGTCCGAGCGCTTCGGTGCCACCGTCACAGAGATCGAGCGCGACGGCTACACGATCGCGGCACGCATCCCACTCGACCTCGACGACGACTCGGAAGCGGGTGTCACCGCGGCCACCGCGGCCGCGCTCGCGGGCTTCGGCCGCGCGCTCGCCGCCGACCGCCCCGACCTGCTGCTCCTGCTGGGTGACCGCACCGAGGTGCTCGCTGCGGCCACCGCGGCGCTCATCGCCCGGGTGCCGGTCGCGCACCTACACGGCGGCGAGCTCACCGAAGGCGCGCTCGACGACGCGGTGCGCCACGCCGTCACCAAGATGAGCTGGCTGCACTTCACGGCGACCGAGAGCTACCGCCGACGGGTCATCCAGCTGGGGGAGGACCCGCATCGCGTGTTCGCGACGGGCGCGCTTGGTGTCGACAACGCGGTGAACCTGCCCAAGCTGTCACGCGAGGCGCTCGAGGCGGACCTGGGTCCGGTCTTCGGCCCGCGCACGGCTGTCGTCACCTTCCACCCCGTCACCCTCGAGGCTCACACCGCCGCCGAGCAGGTCGCCGCGCTCAACGAGGCGCTCGACCGCTTCGACGACCTGTCGGTGGTGTTCACGGCCCCCAACGCCGATCCGGGCAACCGCCCGATCTTCGAGGCGATCGATGCGTTCGTCGCGTCGCATCCGGGCCGGGCACACTCCTTCACGTCACTGGGCGCGCTTCGCTACCTGTCGCTCGTCGCGCTCGCCGACGTGTGCGTGGGCAACTCGTCGTCGGGCATCATCGAGGTGCCGTCTCTGGGCACGCCCACCGTCGACATCGGCGACCGGCAGGCCGGTCGCGACCGTGGCCCCAGCGTCGTGCACTGCGAGCCTGACGCCGACGACATCGCCGCCGCGATCGAACGGGCGCTCTCGCCGGACTTCGCCGACGTCGTGCGCCGCCGAGAGAACCCCTACGGCGACGGCCACGCCGCGGACCGCATCATGTCGATCATCTCCGCCGAGGTGTCGCACCTGGGCGAGCTCAAGAAGCGCTTCCACGACGTGACGGGTGAGGTCGAATGAGCGACATGCGCATCCTGGGACTCATCCCCGCGCGCGGTGGCAGCAAGGGCCTTCCGGGCAAGAACGTCCGCGACCTGGCCGGCCGTCCGCTGATCGCGTGGACCGTGCTTGCCGGCATCGAGAGCGGGGTGCTCGACGCCGTGGTCGTCTCGACCGACGACGACGCGATCGCCGACGCCGCCGCCGAGTCCGGGGCGCAGGTGCTGAGGCGCCCCGCCCAGTTCGCCACCGACACCGCCGCGATGGCCGACGTCGTGTTGCACGCCCTGGATGCGCTCGAGGCGCAAGGCGGCGACTTCACCCACGTGATGCTGCTCCAGCCCACGTCGCCGCTGAGAGGACCCGCCGAGGTACGGCAAGCCGTCGAGCGCCTTCGCGAGACGGGTGGCCGCGCGGTGGTCTCGGTGTGCCCCGCCGAGCACAGTCCGCTGCTCGCCAACACGCTGCCCGACGACGGCTCGATGGATGGCTTCCTGCGCCCCGAGCTCTCGCGAGCGAACCGGCAGGCCCTCGAGCCGTACTACCGGCTCAACGGGGCGATCTACCTCGCCGAGACCGGCTTCTTCCGGGAGCACCGCACCTTCATCGCCCAGGGCACCTTCGCGTACGTGATGGAGGCTGAGTGCTCGGTCGACATCGACACCCAGCTCGACTTCCGGCTCGCAGAGCTGCTGATGTCCGATCGCGAGGCGCGAGGCTGAGGTGGGCATCGATGTGACCCGCTACGTCACGCGCGCTTTGAACGGCGGTGACGACGAGATCATGGACCGGGCGCTGGAGCTGCGCCTGTTGCCCGCGCCGGGGCCCGCGTCGTGGGCGAGCGATCGCCTCACGCTGCTCAAGCACGCGGTGTTCACGGCACTGCGTGCCCGCTTCAAGGCCGCCGCCGTGCTCGGCTCCGACCAGGTGGCCTACGACCCCAACCGCGCCGAGTCGATGCGCGAGCACCGCCGGCAGTTCGCACGCATCCACTTCGACTCCCAGATCGACTTCGTCGGTCGGGGCGAGGAGCGAGTCCCGCTGGGTGGCAGGGGGCCGTGGCTGCGCTGGTACTGGCTCGGTGTTCGCGCCGCTTTGCTCGCGCTTCTCGACGTGTCTCCTCGGCGGTATGCATGGCTTGGCGGACTGTTGATCGACGTGCAGTCGGTCGCGCGGGCGCTGCCCGGCATCGACACCGTGTACTGCTTCGGGCTGTTCGACCGCCGTCCGTACCTCATGGCCACATGGCTCGCGCGTCACACCGCGGTCACCGTGCTGCCGGTGTTCCAGAACATCCCGCTCTACCGCAACTGCCGCTACTTCCATCTCGACACACCGGTGGTGCTGACCTCCAAGGTCAACCTCCCCGAGGCCGAGTACTTCCGCGATCAGGGCATCTTCCGCAGCCGCGAGCTCATCTACCGAAGCCAGGAGTTCCCGGCTGACACGGTGGGTCTCGAGCGGCCCGAGCCCATCTACGACATCGGCTACTTCTCGAGCGGCGAGTGGGCGCGCAAGGGCGGGCTCTACATCGCCGATGACGTCAAGGCCATCCGCCGCGGCGACTACGACGGCAGCGTCTACGCGCGCCACGCCGACGAGATCACGCGAGCGCTCGTGGAGTACGCGAAGGAGTCGGGAAGGACTCTGCGCCTCTACCCGCACCCCTACGAGCGCCGCCTGCGCGCCGATCACGGCATCGAGCCGCCGTGGGCCGCCTACGCCGACGGTGACCGCGTGACGGTCGACTGGGGCGGGGAGAACTCGCGGGCGAAGATGTTCGAGCCCACCGTGGCGGTCTCGCTGCAGTCCTCGCTGATCTGGGAGCGGCTCGACCACGACCTCGACGCGTCGTTCATCTACCGCTTCGCCGAGCGAGACCTCAACGTCTACGACCCCGATGCCCTGGGCCCCTACGCCGTCAACACCGTGGGCAGCCCACAAGAGCTCACCGAGAAGGTCTCGGCTGCGCTGTAGGCCGTTGGGTGCGTCGAAGGGGCGGTGCTAGGGAGTGACGGCTCGTCCGGCGACCTCGAACGCATCGACCGCCACCGTCGAGCCTGTCGCTGCCGCGTTGTGAGCACCGAGGACCTTGATCACGAGCGTGTGGCGACCGGTTCCCAGCCGACCACTCGTCCAGAGGCGCTGTCGGTATGCCGAGCTGCTGGCGTAGAGATCCACGGTGGCCTTGTACGCTCCGTCGACGTAGATGTTCGCGCGCCCGTAGCTTCTTGCCCGGTTGCCGATCCACGTGATGCCGGTGCCCTCGAAGCTCACCGTCGCCGAGGCGTTCGCGGTCGACGAATAGCGCATGGACCCACCCGAGAGCACACCGCTTGAGAGCGCCGACCAGGGGCCCTTGAACGCCACGCCGCCGCTACTTTCCTGAACGGTCGTGGCGGGCACCACCGCAGGGATGAGCCACCCTCCTCGGATATCGATGGCGTCAACGGAGGTGTAGCCGGCTGCGCCGGTGGACCCCACGGCCTCGATGACGATCGTGTGCGCGCTCGCCTGCGAGAGCCCGGACTTGGTGAACAGCACACGCTGATGCACCGGCGTCGAGGTGGTGAGATCCACCACAACGGGGGCTCCGCCGTCCACACTCACGCGCGCACCGCCGTAGGTGGTCGAGGAGCTGCCGATCCACCGCACCTCACTGCCGTAGAAGGTCGCGATGAATCGGGCCGCTGGTTCGTTGGTCAGCAGGTAGCTTCCGCCGGACAGCTGTGTGCTCGAGCCGGTGGACCAAGTGCCCAGCGTGAACGCGTTGGCGTTCGACTGTTCGAAGCGGGTGATGGGGGAGGTCGCCTGACCGAGCGTGCCGTTGATGATGTCGATCGCGTCGACCGCGACGGTGTAGCCCTTGCTCGCGCCGTTGCGCGCGCCCAGAACCTTCACGGTGAATGTGTGGGTCCCGGACGACAGGTTCGACCGCGTGTAGAGCGCCTGCTTGTAGCGGGTCGTCGACGAGTAGAGGTCCACGGTCGCCGCGTACTTGCCATCCACGTAGACGTTGGCCTTGCCGTAGCCCGCCGCCTTGTTACCCACCCAGACGAGACCGGTACCGTTGAACGAGGCGCTCATCGTCGAGTTGGCGGTCGCCGAGTAGCGCATCGTCGACCCTGACTGTGTCGAGCTCGTCGCCGACGTCCAGCGCCCGGCGTAGGCCAACTTCGAGTTCGAGTCCTCGTAGCGGGTCTTGCTGACCACCGGATAGGTTCTGGTCACGCCGAACTTGGTCGACTTCATGGACAGCGCGCTGCGCATCGTGTCGCCCAGGATGCGGTGCGTTGCGCCGTTGGACCACGTGGTCGTCACGTGGTGCGTGTATCCCGAGGAGGCTCGCTCGGTGGTGATGTTCACGATCTTCGCTGGCGAGGGCTCCGAGTACTGGAGTCCGGCCTCGCCGTTGGCGTCTTTGGTCCTGATGAGCGAGGCGATGGAGGTCGCGGTGTAGGGGCCCTCGGTCCACGTGTAGTACGGGCTCGCCTGGTCGGCGTCGGCCACACTCGTGTAGTACGGCTTGGGGGTGGCGCCGGTCCACACGTCTTGGATGCTCGCGGTGCGGCCACCCGTGCACGATGAGAAGTACGTCTTCACGGGGACGGTCTCGCTCCCGTACCAGACGACCTGACCCTTGGTGGCGTCCACTGCGGCGTTGGTCGCATCGGTCTCATGACGCTCGGTGGTGCGCCCCTGACCGTTGTAGACCTGCGAGCGGGTGGTGCAGTAGATGGTGTGTCCGTCGGCCGCGTCCTGATATGCGTACGAGCGGGCCGCGACCGCCTGGGCCTTGAGGGCCTCAGCGGGCCAGGATGAGGGGCTCTCCCGGGGGACCACACCGTAGAGGTACTGCTCGATGCTGACGTAGTTGACGGCCTTCGATGACGAGCTGGTCGACGAGAGCGGCAGGAACCTGATGGTTCCGCGCCAGCGAACGCCGGAGTGAGAGAACGGCCCGCTCGTGCCCACGATCTGCACGAGCCCACCCGCGCTCGCGTAGCAGCCGCCCGAGAAGGTCTTGAGCACCGTGCCGGCCGAATGGCGGCCGGTGGCGGAGTCGTAGGAGTCCTTGCACACCTTCGTGCTGCCGTTCGAGGTGACGATCCAGTAGGAGTTGGTCGCGTCGAGGACCTTGTTCACGGACGTGTCTGAGATCTGGGTCACCGTGAGCGTGGTGTCCGAGCCGGCCTTGATCCACCACGCGCTGCGTCCGTTGCCGTTGGCGTCGAGGTTGACGCGAACGGTCACGGACGGTTTCGAGACGAGCCGCGTGCCTTGGTAGTAGTGGGTGACGATGTCGTCGTACGACCAGCCCTGCAGGGCGTACCCCCGGGAGCCGTACTGCGAGAGCCCGATGCCGTGGCCCCAGCCCCCGCCCTTGATCGTGAAGGTGGGATCGACCGCCAGCGCGGTTCCGGGAAGGGCCGCCATCACCGCAGCGGTGACGAGCAGACCCGAAATGAGCGACCCAACACGGCCGAGGAGACTCGTTCTCATGCGCCAAAGACCTCTTCCGGGGGCGTCGTGTGCGGCGATTGGAGTTGGATGTGCCGACTGTCGATCCACGCGTGAATCGCGCTCGTCCGCACGCTGGCGTCCTGCATAGATTGTACCATCGGGCGCCGGTTCTCTTTCACCACAGCATGGCAACGCCCACGCGACGCGCGAACGCCGCTTCGCTAAGATTCACCCTGCGCGACGAGTTCGCGTATGTCGCACATCACACACACTCCCGATCGGGGTCTTTCGATCATGACCAAACGTTGCCTCGTGCTGACCTATGAGTTCCCGCCTGCGGGCGGGGGCGGGGTTCAGCGTGTCGCCAAGTTCTGCAGGTTCCTGCCCCAGAACGGCTGGGAGCCGCACGTCGTGACCGCCACACTGATCCCGGGCAGGCCCACCGATGACTCGCTTGTCTCCGATGTCGCCGGAGTCGCCGTCAAGCGCACGCCGCACCGGCACGTCGCGACCGCGGTCTCACGCGCCATCGCTCCGCTCAAGGGCGCACTGAGGCGCGGATCCGGCTCCGGCGCGGGTTCCGAGCAGCCCGCCGTGTCCTCCGCCGACCTCGCCAAGCCATCACTGTCGAGCCGCATCGCCCGTTGGGTCGCGACCCCTGATGACGCCGTGCTGTGGAAGGGCCCCGCTGTCCGTGCGGCCTACGCCATCGGTCGGGCACAGCAGGTCGACGTCGTGATCGCCTCAGGTCCCCCGTACTCGGTCCTCGTCGCCGGCGAGAAGGTGGCTAAGCTCCTTGGGGTGCCGTTCGTCGCCGACATGCGCGACGGCTGGTCGACAAGCCCCGTGCTGTCGCTGCCCACACCGCTGCATCGCGCGTACTCGAGGTCGCTCGAGAAGCGTGTCATGCGCCGAACCGCCGCGGTCACCTGTGCGACGCCGGCGATCGCCGACGAGGCGCGCTCGTGGGGGGCGCACGGCGTCGAGGTGCTTCCCAACGGCTTCGACGACGAGGACCTGCCTGTCCATGCGCCGGACACGAACGCCCCGCTGCATCTCGCATTCATGGGCAAGATGTTCTTTGGGCACTCGGACCCCACCACGGTGTTCGAGGCGTTCGCCACGCTCAGCGGCGCGGCAGCCGATGCGCGCCTGACCATCGTCGGCGCGTGGCCCGAACAAGTCGAGCAGATGGCGGCGAGCCTGGGTATCGCCGATCGAGTGACCTTCCAGCCCTACCTGCCGCACCGCGAGGCGCTTGAGCTCGTGGCCTCGGCGGATGTGGGTCTCGTGATCGTGGCCGACCGGCCCGGCGCCGAGGGCACCACCCCCGGCAAGCTCTACGAGTACCTGGGCATCGGCCTGCCGGTCCTGTTCGTGGGCCCGTCGCGCGGGTTCGCCGTCGAGCTCATCGACTCCACGCACTCGGGCGTCTGTGTGTCGCCCGGCGACGTGGATGCGATCGCATCGGCGATCACCGTGTTCGCTGAGCACAAGCGCGTCGGGACTCCGCTCGCGAACACCGATGCGGATCAGGTCGCCCGCTACAGCCGCCGTGGTCAGGCCGCGATGCTCGCCGACATCCTCGACCGCGTGACCGCGAAGGCGTGACGGCACACATGCCCAAGGTCTGCATCATCCAGTACAACGCCTCGAAGTTCCTTACGCGCGTCGACCGTGCGGCTCGCACGCTGGGCGAGTCGGGCTACGACGTCGTGCTCGTGGCCATCAAAGACGACGACACCCCGGCGTTCGAGCAGCGCAACGGCTACGCGGTCAAGCGCGTCGTGATCAAGAGCCGCAGCCTCCCGCGCGGCTACGGCCTCAAGTTCATCCGCTTCGCCGAGGGCATCTGGCGCACGTTCGTCGCCGCATGGCGCGAGGACGCCGACATCTACAACGCGCGCGACGCCTACCCGCTGTTCGTCGCGCACGCCGCGGCGCTGTTGCGCGGCGCCAAGGTCGTCTACGACTCCGACGAGCTCGCCACCGGCCGCAACTGGGCGGTCGCCAAGAATCCGGTGTGGTCGTGGGCGATCCGCCGCTACGAGGGGTTCTATGCTCGGCGCTCGACGGTCATCACCAGTGACTACGGCCGCGCCGATGAGATCGAGCGGCTGTACGGCATCGAGCGCCCCGCGGTGGTCCTGAACGTCCCGGAGCGCGCCGAGTCGCTCGACCCCGACCTCGAGTTTCGCTCCCTCGCGATCGGCGATCGCCGCTTCCTACTGATCTACCAGGGGATCGTCGTGCCCAACCGCGGCCTCCAAGAGATGGTCGAGGCGATGCGCGAGCTGCCCGAGTGCCGTCTCGCGATCGTGGGCTACGGCTCGCTCCTCGACACCCTGAAGGCGGAGGTCGCCGAGAAGGGCCTGGGCGACGCGGTGCGGTTCTTCGACCCGGTGCCCTTCGCCACCCTCATGCGCTACACCGCGGCGGCCGATATCGGCGTGATCCCGCTCATCGGCTCGTGCCTGTCGTATCGCCTCGCAGCGCCCAACAAGCTCTTCGAGTACATGATGGCGGGGATCCCTGTCGTGGCCACCGACCTGCCGGACATGGCGCGGGTCGTGCGCGAGACCCGTTGTGGCTCGCTTATCTCCGAGCCCGTCACCCCCGCCTCGATCGCGCAGGCCGTTCGCGCCCTGCTCGACGGCCCCGAGCCGCTCTCGGCGATCGCCGAGCGCGGCCGCGCGGCGGCGCTCGATCGCTACAACTGGGAGCACGAGCGCCCGATCCTGCTTGACGTGTTCGACCGCGTGTCGGGGATCGAGCGCGACGGGAGCGCCTCGTGACGGGCGTGTCGCTGACAACGCGCGTCGCTCGGCTGCCCGAGGTGGCGTGGTACGGCATAGCTGCGGTCTCGGCGATCCTGATGTGCGCGGCTTCGGTGACCGCTCCGCTGCTTGTGGCCCTCGTGGTGGTGGGGTGTGCGGGCGCGCTGTTCGCGTGGCTGTCGTACCTGCGGCCCGAGCTGGGCCTTGTCGCGCTCGTCGGCGCAGCGGCACTCGACATCACCGGGCGCCTCGCCCAGGTGGGCGGCGCCACGCTCACGGTCTACCAGGGTGCGGTCGCGGTGTTCGGTCTCGTGACCATCGCACGACTCGCGAAGCGTCGCGCGAGTTGGCGGCCCACCAAAGCCGACGTCCCGCTGCTGCTGTTGGTGGCGTTCGCCGCCGCTGCGATCCCGGCCGCCGTGGACCCGCGTCAGTCCATCGTGCAGTTCATCAGCCTGATCTCGAGCGCGACGCTCGTGTACTTCGTGGTCTTGTCGGTCGACACACCTGAGCAGCTGCGCACCGTGGTGTGGGGGACGCTCGCCATCGCCGGCACGCTCGGGTTCTTCGCCGTGCTCGAGCGGCTCGAGATCTTCTCGATCGGCCCGGTGCTCAAGCTCTACGGCACGGGCGTGCGCGCGAAGGCGACCTTCAAGGACCCCAACGTCTTTGGAAGCTTCCTTGCATGCGCGCTGGGGCTCGCGATGCCGCTCATGCTCGAGCTCAAGTCGTGGATGGGCCGGATCTTCGCTTTCTCGGCTGCCGGGCTCGCCCTGATGGGGCTGCTCGTGTCGTTCTCGCGCGGCGCGCTCGTCGCGTTCCTACTCGCGATGATCGTGACACTGCTGTTCTCGAAGGCATCACCCGTGCTGCGCCTCGTGGTCCTGGGTGCCGGTGCCGGCGCGCTCGCGCTGTTCTTGCTGGTCTACGTGGATCCGGTGTTCTTGCAGGAGCGCATCCTCGGCATCGCCAACAACCGCTCGGCGCTGTTTCGGGTCTACATGGCCGGCGCCGCGCTGCAGATGTGGGCCGATCACCCCATGGGTATCGGGCTGGGCAACTATCCGCTCGTGTTCCCGTACTACCGGCCGGCTTTCGTGTTGCCCAACCTCGTCGAGTCGCACACCGCCTACCTGACCGTTCTGGTCGAGACGGGTATCGTGGGGTTCATCGGGTTCATGTGGCTGATCGTTCGCACCGCAACCGGAGCGATCCGCGTGGCGGTGGTCAGGCCGAGAGGGACCCTGCAAGCCTTGGCGGTGGGCTCGGTGGCCGCCGGTGCGGCGCTGTTGTTCCAGGCGCTCACGTACAGTCTTGAGACGAGCAAGTTCCTGTGGCTCACCTTTGGGGTGGCGCTCGCCGTCGCCGTGCTCGACCGCATCAACAAGGAGGACATGGAGTGACTGAAGAACGCAACGAGGTCAGCATGCTGGCCGGATTCGCTCGCCGCCAGTGGGTCGTCGTCGTGGTGGCCGCGCTCGTGGGGGCCGTGTTGGCCGGTGCGTGGGCGGTCAAGAGCGCTCCTGAGCCGGGCTTCTCGGCGGGCACGCGTGTGCGGCTCGCCACCGGTGTCGTGGGCGTTCCGAGCGTCCCCAACGCCGACGCGGTCATCGCTGCCGTGGCGCTGCCCGACGTGCGCGCAGCCGTCGCCGAGACGCTTGGTGTCGATGCCGCGAAGGTGCCCCAGGCTGCCGCGGCCGTCGACGGCAAGAACACCGCCGCCGTCGTGGTGACCGTGAAGGATCCCGACGCCGCGCGCGCCGAGAAGGCGTCGCTCGCCTACGCGCAGGCCGCGGCCGATCGCGTGCGGATGCAGGTCGAGCCCAACTACGAGTATCAGCGGGCCCAGTTCGCCAAGCAGCAGGAGCGCCTGCCTGAGATGCAGAAGCAGCTCGCCAAGCTCACCGCGCTGATGTCGGGCAAGGGTGTGTCGCCCATCGAGTACGCCGCGCTGTCGAGCGCCGCGTCCTCGCTTCAGATGCAGATCCTCACCGTCGAGGACCGTCTCGACACCGCAGCGCTTCAGCTCGAGCAGATCGCGCGCTACGCCTACGTGGATGGCACACCCAAGGCCAAGGCGGGGTCGAGCACCGGCGCGCTGCTGGCCGGTGTCATCCGCGGCCTGCTTCTGGGTCTGATCGCCGGCCTCATCGTGGCGATCGTCCGCGAGCGCGTCAGCAAGAAGAAGGCGTAGCTCGGCTGTGTCCGTTCATGACGGCGTGACCGTCTGCCATGTGACGTCGGTGCACGTGCCGGTGGACAGCCGCGTGCTCTACCACGAGTGCCGTTCGCTCGCGACGCGCTACCGCACCGTGCTCGTCTGCCGAGACGACGGCGATGCGCGCGAGCTCGAGGGTGTCGAGATCGTCCCGCTTCCGCGCACCAAGGGACGGCTCGCGCGCTTCGCGGGTACCCGCGACGTCGTTGCCGCGGCCGAGGCGACCGGTGCATCGGTGTTCCACTTCCACGACCCTGAGCTCCTGCCCGCCATGGCGTCGCTCGCGCGGCGCAGCGGCGTGCCGGTCATCTACGACGCGCACGAGCACTACCCCGATGCGATGGACCAAAAGGCGTGGATCCCCGCGCCGCTGCGCCCGTTCGTGTCGCGCTGGGCCGACCGGCTCGAGCGCCGGCACGTGCCCGCGATGGCGGCGGTCGTCACCGCTGATGCCGCGCTCACTCAGCGCTTCTCGGCGATGCACGACCGCGTGGTCGAGCTCGACAACTACCCGCCGTTGTCGCTGTTCGGCGCGCCGCTCGAGCCGCCCGCCGGGCCGCCTACCCTCATCTACGTGGGTGGCGTGTCGACGGTGCGCGGCTTCTTCGACATGGTGGAGGCGCTGCTGATCGTGCGCGAGCAGGTGCCGGACACGCGCCTCATCGTCTACGGCCGGCCCACCGAGGAGGTCTCGGCGCGGCTGCCCGAGTTCAGCGCATCACTGCCCGAGGGCGCGCTCGAGTTCCGCGGGCCGGTGCCCTACGGCCGCATGCGCGAGGTGCTCGCCGAGGCGCACGTGGGACTCTCGCTGCTGCAGGACCACCCCAAGTACCAGAAGAACGTGTCGATGAAGGTGTTCGACTACATGGCCGCCGGACTGCCCTACGTGGCGAGCGACTTCCCGCCGTTGCGCGCAGCGGTGGGCGACGCGGGCGGCATCCTGGTGCCGCCGAGCGACCCCGCAGCCGCCGCCTCGGCGATCGTGTCACTGCTCGCCGACGTCGACGTCGCGAGGACTGCGGCCGCCTCCGGGCGCGCGCTCGTCGAGCAGCAGCTCAACTGGGAGCTCATGGAGCCTCGGCTGTTCGCGTTGTACGCACAGCTCCTCGGGTAGGTATGCCGAGGGGGCGCACGCCGAGTGTGCTGCGCCCGCGATCACCGGTCACGGAGGAGTGCTCATGTTCGAGGTCACGGTCCCTGCGCGTCTGTCCGAGTACGCCGGTGTGCCGCGCGTCGCGCTCGTGTTGGGCAGCGGGTTCGGCGGGTTGGCTCGGCGTGTCGAAGACCCGGTCGCCGTACCCTACAGCGAGATCGAGGGCTATCCGCGTCCGGGTGCGGGCATCGCAGGCCACGCGGGCGAGCTCGTTTTTGGCACGGTCGCCGGTGTGCCCGTCGTCGTGTTCTCGGGGCGCGTGCATGCCTACCAGGGCGTCTCGGCGTTGGATGCGGCGTATCCGGCTCGGCTCGCCGCGGCGCTGGGGTGTGAGACGTTCATCGTCACCAACGCGGCCGGCGGCGTGAACCTCGACCTGCGCGTGGGCGACGTGGTCCTGATAGCCGACCAGATGAACCTCACCGGCTCGAGCCCGCTCGTGGGGTGGCCCGGCCCCGCCGGCGGTGTCCCCTTCGTCCCCATGCGCGACGCCTACGATCCGGCTCTGCGCGCGATCGCGCGTCAGAGCGCCGAGCACCAGGGCATGTCACTCATCGACGGCGTGTACGCCGGGTTGCTCGGCCCCGCGTTCGAGACGCCCGCCGAGGTGGCCTACCTGCGCACCATAGGCGCGGACGTCGTCGGCATGTCCACGGTCCCCGAGGTGATCGCCGCGCGTGCGCTCGAGCTGCGCGTGCTGGGCTTCTCGCTCGTCACCAATGCGGCCGCGGGGGAGGGGCTCTCCCACGAGGAGGTCCTCGAGGCCGGGCGAGTTGCTCAGGAGGCGCTCGCGACCCTGCTGGTTGGTATACTCGACAGGTTGTGAACTCAGAACCCAAGGCGTGGCCGAGCGGGTCGCGCCTCTTAAGATGTGAGGAGCACCACATGGACTACCACGTGAAGGATCTCTCGCTGGCTGACGCCGGCAAGGCGCGCATCGAGTGGGCCGACGCCGACATGCCCGTCCTGGCGAGCATCCGCGAGCGCTTCGAGACCGAGAAGCCGCTCGACGGTGTGCGCATCTCGGCGTGCCTGCACGTCACCACCGAGACCGCGAACCTCATGCGCACGCTGGCCGCCGGCGGCGCCGACATCGTCCTGTGCGCCAGCAACCCGCTCTCGACCCAGGACGACGTCGCTGCGGCACTCGTGCAGCACTACGGCGTGCGCACCTACGCCATCAAGGGCGAGGACACCGAGACCTACTACGCGCACATCGACGCCGCCATCGAGCACAACCCGCAGATGACCATGGACGACGGCGCCGACGTCGTGGGCCGCATCCACGCCGACTTCCCCGAGAAGCTCGAGTACATCATCGGCGGCACCGAGGAGACCACCACCGGTGTCATCCGCCTGGCCGCCATGGCTCAGGACGGCGCGCTCAAGTACCCGATCATGGCCGTCAACGAGGCCAAGACCAAGCACCTCTTCGACAACCGCTACGGCACCGGCCAGTCCACGCTCGACGGCATCATCCGCGCGACCAACCGCCTGCTCGCCGGCCGCACGCTCGTCGTGTCCGGCTACGGCTGGTGCGGCCGTGGTGTCGCGATGCGCGCGAGCGGCATGGGTGCCAACGTCGTCGTGCTCGAGGTCGACCCGCTCAAGGCGCTCGAGGCCGTCATGGACGGCTATCGCGTGATGCCCGCCGTCGAGGCCGCCAAGGTCTGCGACATCTGGATCACCGTGACCGGCGACCTCAACGTCATCGACGTGCCGATGTTCGAGGCCATGAAGGACGGCGCGATCATCTGCAACTCGGGTCACTTCAACGCCGAGATCAACATCCCCAAGCTCCGCGAGATGGCGGTCAGCACCCGCGAGGTGCGCCCGCTCGTCGAGGAGTTCGTCATGGCTGACGGCCGCAAGATCTACCTGCTCGCCGACGGTCGTCTCGTGAACCTCTCGTGCGCCGAGGGCCATCCGGCCAACGTCATGGACATGAGCTTCGCGAACCAGGCCCTGTGCGCCGAGTACATGGTCGCCAACTGCAAGGACATGGCCCCGGGTGTCTACGATGTGCCTGAGGACATCGACGCCGGCATCGCCAAGCTCAAGCTCGAGACCATGGGCGTCGAGATCGACGTCCTCACCGAGGAGCAGCAGAAGTATCTGTGCTCCTGGCAGGAAGGCACCTGCTAGCCATGGCAGTCAACGACATCCCCCGCACCATATGGTGGGACACCACCGATGAGGGCCGCCCCGGCGTCTTCTTGATCGACCAGACACGTCTGCCGCTCCAAGGTGACGTGTTGGTGTGCAACACCTACGACGGCGTGTGCATGGCCATCAAGACGCTCGCCGTGCGCGGTGCTCCCGCGCTGGGCGTGGCTGCTGCACTCGCCATCGCGCTGTGGGCGCAGACCGAGGGCGCCCAGATCGAAGACCCCAACATCTTCTTCTCCCGCCTCGATGAGGTCGCTGCCGAGATCACGGGCACCCGCCCCACCGCCGTCAACCTGTTCTGGGGCGCCGAGCGCATGCGCTCGCTCGCCTACAGCAACACCGACCTGGGCCTCGACGCCCTGCGTGCCCTCATGGTCCAGGAGGCCGAGAACATCGCCGCCGAGGACGAGGAGCGCAACCGCCGACTGGGCGAGTACGGCGCCGAGCTGCTTCCCGACAACGCCAAGGTGCTCACGCACTGCAACGCGGGCTCGCTCGCGACGTCGTTCTTTGGCACCGCCCTCGGCGTGATCTTCACCGCGCACGAGCAGGGCAAGATCGAGCACGTGTGGGTGGACGAGACCCGTCCGGTCAACCAGGGCGGCCGTCTCACCGCATGGGAGCTGCGTGTGGCCGGCGTCCCCTCGGCGCTCATCGCCGACAACATGGCCGCAAGCGTCATGCGCAACGGCTGGGTCGACGCGGTGATCGTCGGTGCGGATCGCATCTGCGCCAACGGGGACACCGCGAACAAGATCGGCACGTACGGTCTGGCGGTGCTGTGCAAGGAGCACGGCATCCCGTTCTACGTGGCGGCCCCCAGTTCCACGATCGACCTCACGCTGGGCAGTGGCGACATGATCGAGATCGAGCAGCGCGACCCGCGCGAGCTCGAGGGCTTCACGGTCTCCGGCTTCTTCGAGCCTGACAGCGCGGATGCCTCACGGGCGTTTGACATGCTGACGGCCAAGGGCCCCTACGAGGTGCCGCTCACCAAGGGGCATCAGCTCGTGCTCGAGCGCAAGGGTGGGGCGTACAGCTTCGACGCATGGTTCAAGATGACGCCGCCGCACATCGACATCTACAACCCCGCGTTCGACGTGACGCCGGGTGAGTACGTCACCGCGTTCATCACCGAGCGTGGAGTGGTGCGCCCGCAGCCCGACTTCGAGTCCGCGCTCGCGGTGTCGTGCATGGGCTCGGGCGGTATGCACGAGCTCGACTTCGATCGGTAGCCGCGACGCGTGATTGCGGGTCTTGCAGCCACGATCCTGACCTTCGCCGCGATCGTCGGTGTCGGCGCACTGCTTCGGGCAACGAAGCTGCTTGCGCCCACCGACGCTCGCGCGCTCAACACGGTGATCATCTACGTCGGCTTGCCGGCGTTCATCTTCAAGGCCGTCCACGGAGCCCGTATCGGGTTCGAGCATCTCGAGATGATCGGGGTCGCGTGGGCGGTCTTCACCGTCATGGCGCTCATCGCGTTCGCCGCCGAGCGCGTGCTGCGGCTCGCGCGGCCCACGGCCGGAGGATTCTTGCTCGCCTCCGTTCTGGGCAACACCGGCTACATCGGCTACCCCATCACGGCCGCGCTCTTGGGAGCGGCGGCCGTACCCCTTGCGGTGTTCTCGGATGTGTTCGAGACGGTCTTTGCGTTGGTGCTCGTGGGACTGCCTATCGCCGCTCGATTCGGGACGCGCGAGGGTGTCCGAGCCAACCCGCTCAAAGAGCTCGCGACGTTTCCCGCGGTCATAGCGGTGTTCGTCGCCTTGCTCATGCGCCCGCTTCCGCTGCCCGAGGTGGTAAGCAACGGGTTAGGTATGGTCGCTAGCCTGACTGCGCCGCTCATCATGCTGTCGGTGGGGCTGTCGCTGCGGCCGAGGGCCATCGGGCAAGCGGCGCTGCCGCTGTCGGTGCTCGTGGTGCTCAAGCTCGTCATCGCGCCGCTTGTCGCGCTGGGTATCGGTTCGCTCGTGCTGTCAGGTGACGCGCTGCGAGTCGCGGTGCTCGAAGCGGGCATGCCGAGCATGATGCTGACGCTCGTGGTGGGGGAGCGCTACGGCCTCGATACGGACTTCATCGCGTCGGCGGTGTTCGTGACCACCGTCTGCGCGGCGATCACGGTGCCGTTGGTGCAGGCGCTCGCGTTCTAGCGCCGCCGGCATCCTGCGGAGGGTGCCGTGCGACTGCTCGAAGGATTGCTGGAGCTCATCGCTCCCACCCGCTGTGCCGGCTGCGAGTCGCCGGGTGATCTGCTGTGCGATGCGTGCCTGTCTGCGATCAAGTGGGTCGATCCCGCCCTCGCGTGTCCGCACTGCGGGGCGCCGTTCGGTTATCTCGTGTGCACCGAGTGCTGGCATATGACGCTCGCGTTCGAGGCGGGCCTGGCCGCAGGCGAGCTCGACGGCGCACTCGCGCGCGCGATCGTGCTCCACAAAGACGCCGGTGAGCGTCGGCTGGGCGACGTGCTGGGGGGGATGGTCGCCCGGCGTGCGTGCGAACGGTGGCCCCAGTGGCCCGACGCCGTGACGTGGATCCCGCCCACCAAGGCCGCGATCGCCAGGCGCGGGTTCGATCACGGTCATGCGCTTGCGCTTCCTGTCGCGCGTCGCCTGGGCGTCGCCGCGTCGCCGTTGCTGCGTCGCGAGCGGGCGCGCGACCAGCGCGAGCTGTCCCGAAGTGCTCGTCAGCAAAGCGCGCGTGAGTCGTTCCTGGTCGAAGGCCCCGTGCCGGCGAAGGTCCTCGTGGTCGACGACGTGCTCACCACCGGCGCTACGCTTGACGCCGCCGCGGCTGCGCTTCTCGCTGCAGGGGCCGCGTCGGTCAGGGTCGCAGTGGTTGCGCGAGCGTGGTAGACGCGGTGACCTCGGTTCGCGCGTGCCGCGCGTGCTAGAATCCAAGCGCTTCCGCCCGGGTCTGTGGTTGCGGGCGCGAAAGCGCCTTAGTCCATGGTAGACGCGGCCGAAAGGATCCACGTAAGCCGGCGGTTTCGACCGTCGCGCGAGCATGGCGCGTCTTAGGGGTAAGTCGTACCGTCCGGTCCGGACATCCAGTCCGGCGGGCGAGAGGGCCGGTAGTGAGATCGCATCAAGCAAAAGCCCCGGTATGCGAGTGTGGGGCCAAAGACCAGGTCAGCCGGGCGGAAGCACCCTTAAAGACCTAAGGAGGAGCGGTGAAGGTTCGTCTCAGTCGTACGCTCGCGGTGTGTGCGCTTGCCGCCGCGGTAGTGCTCGCTGCGGGATGTGGCTCCAAGAAGCCCGTGGCCGTCGAACCCAAGATCGCACCACCTGCCATAGCCAAGGCCGGCGTCCTGGCCGCAGGCGTCGATCTGTCGCAGCCGCCCTTCGCGGGCGTCGACGGCGGCCGCCGAGCAGGCATGGACGTCGATGTCGCCGCCGCGCTTGCCGACAAGCTCGGGGTCAAAGTCACCTACGTCGACGTGAAGCCGTCGGAAGCCGCGTCCGCTCTCGCCGAGGGCAAGGTCGACTGCGTGTTGTCGGTGTCGCTCGCCGACGCGTCACTGTCCCGCGTCACCATCGCCGGCACCTACGCCGATGATGCACCGGCGTTCTTCGTGTCCAGGGAAGGCACCGCCTCGGTCGAGCCGTCCATCACGCTGGATTCACTCAACGTGCCGGTCGTGGCTGCTCAACAGGGCTCGCCGGCGTTTTGGGCACTGCAGTCCGAGCTGGGATCGGAGGGCGTGAAGCCCTACGAGAGCATCCGTGCCGCACTCGAGGACCTCGATGCGGGTGACGTCGAGCTCGTGGCAGGTGACGCGTTCGTGGGCTCCTACATCGCACGCGACCTGCCCACGGTCCGCTACGCTGGCCAACTGGCGACCGCGACCCCGCTGGGCGTCGCTGTGGCGGCCGATAACGTCGCACTCCAAGATGCGGTGCGCGAGGCGCTCGACACGATGGCGGCCGACGGGCTGCTCGATGCGATCCGCCGCAAGTGGGTGGGAGAGTTGCCCGAGCTGCGCGTCGATCGGGGCGAGGAGTCCACGACCACCCCCTAGATCCACCTCGATTCCGTATCTACTCAAGAGGCCGCCGAGCATGAATCGGCGGCCTCTTTGCATACACGGACCCGACACGTGAATACTGCGTAGAATCCTCGCGATGTTGCAGAAAGCGTGTATGATTATGCATTGTGATTGAAGGCGCCCGGGAGGGCGCATGGACCATTCGACGCAAGGGGGAACGATGCTGAAGTCCCGCAAGCTTGTATCGCTCCTGCTGGCGCTCTCGCTGGTGATGGGCCTCGTGGCTCTGTCCGGCTGTGGCGCCAAGGAGGAGCCCGCCAAGACCGACACGACCACCGAGAAGCCTGCCGCCGCAGACCTCAAGACCCTCAACGCCGGCAAGATCGTCGTTGGTTCCGATACGGCCTTCCCGCCGTTCGAGAACATGGAGAACGGCACCGCCGTCGGTTTTGACGTCGACCTGATGAAGGCCATCGGCGAGAAGCTCGGCGTCGACGTCGAGTTCAAGACCTACAAGTTCGACGCGCTGATCACCGGCGTGCAGGCGGGCACCGAGTTCGACATGGTCGCCTCGGCCATGACGATCACCGACGAGCGCAAGAAGGCCGTCGACTTCTCGGATCCCTACATCAACTCCAACCAGTCGCTGGCCGTCGCCTCCGACTCGACGGTGACCAAGCCCGAGGACCTCAAGAAGGGCGACAAGGTCGCCGTTCAGTCCGGCACCACCGGTGAGATCTGGGCCAAGAAGAACCTGGCGCCCAAGGGCATCGTCGTGACCCCGTACGACGACATTCTCGCCGCCTTCGGTGGCCTGAGCGCCGGCGACGTCGTGGCCGTCATCAACGACGCCCCGATCTCGCAGGACGTCGTCAAGGACCCGGCCCGCAAGGCCAAGGTCGTCGCCGAGATCCCCACCGGCGAGCAGTACGGCTTTGCGTTCAACAAGAACAGCACCGAGCTGCGTACCGCCGTCAATGGCGCTCTTGCTGAGATCAAGCAGGACGGTACGTACAAGGAGATCTACAAGAAGTGGTTTGGCGCCGATCCGCTGTCGATCCCCTAGGGAATCACGCAGCACGGCAGACCTGTTACAGTTCGAGGGGCCGGCGGCACCTAGCTGCCGGCCCCTCGTGTGCCCACGGTAGACAATGGAGTCCTTCGTGAACGCGCTCATCGAGTCTTTGCAGACCATCACCCAGCTGTTCTTCAACCCTGAGGTCATCAAGGAATCGTTCCCTGTGATCCTCAAGGCGTTCCCGGTGTCGCTGCTCTTTGGCATCGGCTCCTTCTTCCTCGCCATCCCGGGAGGCCTGATGCTGGCCTTCATGAAGATGTCGAAGAAGCGCTTGGTGCGTTGGCCTGCGACGATCTACATCGACTTCGTCCGCGGCACGCCGCTGTTCCTGCAGATCCTCGTCGTGTACTTCGGCCTCACGCTGCTGCCGTTCTACCAGGACATGATCCGAGCGAACCTGTGGATGAAGCAGCCGATCCTCTTCGGTCTCGACTTCACCACGTACTTCCGCGGTTTCGCCGTGCTCTCGCTGAACTCCGCCGCCTACATGGCCGAGATCTTCCGCGCCGGCATCCAGTCGATCCACAAGGGCCAGATGGAGGCCGCTCGCTCGCTGGGCATGACCGTCCCCAAGGCGATGACGTTCGTGATCATCCCGCAGACGATCAGGCGCATCCTGCCCACGCTCATGAGCGAGTTCATCCTCCTGTTCAAGGACACCGCCATGCTGGCCGCGGTGAGCGTCGCCGAGATGACCCTTCGTGCGCGTGAGGTCGCCGCCTCAACGTTCAACCAGTCGTCCTACATCGTCGCGGCCGCGTTCTACCTCGTCGTGACGATCCCGCTAGGCCGTTTCGTGGCGCGCCTCGAAGACAAGCTCGCCGAGTCCGAGGGTGGCGGCACGGGCAAGCGTCCGCCGCTCACGCCCACCACGATCGACTCAGAGCACGTCATCGCGCACAGCACCCCGATCCATACCGCAGGCGAGTAGGAGGGCATCAGCAATGGCAGACACCGCAACCACTCCTATCGTCCGCATCAAGGGCCTCAAGAAGGCCTTCGGCGACCTCGAGGTGCTCACCGGAGTCGACCTGGACGTGTCCAAGGGCGAGGTCGTCGTCATCTTGGGCCCGTCGGGCTCCGGCAAGTCCACGTTGCTTCGATGCGTCAACAAGCTCGAGGAGGCCACCGGCGGCGAGATCTGGTTCGAGGACACGCTCGTCACCGACAAGAAGACCGACATCAACAAGGTGCGCGAGAAGATCGGCATGGTGTTCCAGTCGTTCAACCTGTTCCCGCACCTGACCGCCAAGGGCAACGTCATGCTCGCCCAGCAAAAGGTCCTCGGCCGCTCCAAGGATGAGGCCGCGCGCATCGCCGTCGAGCAGCTCGATCGCGTGGGTCTGTCCGACAAGGTCGACTACTACCCGGCGCAACTGTCGGGCGGTCAGCAGCAGCGTGTAGCTATCGCTCGCGCGCTCGCCATGAACCCGCACGTGATGCTGTTCGACGAGGCGACCTCGGCGCTCGACCCTGAGCTCGTCCGAGGCGTGCTCGACGTCATGAAGTCGCTCGCCAAGGCCGGCATGACCATGATGGTCGTGACGCACGAGATGGGCTTCGCCCGTGACGTGGCCGACCGTGTCGTCTTCATGGACGGCGGCGTCATCGTGGAGCAGGGCACCCCGGCAGAGGTGTTCGACAACCCGCAGTCCGACCGCACCAAGGACTTCCTCGGCCACATCTCGTAGCGCGCGCCTCAACGCGCGTCGCCGATACACACCCGTTCATCGAACCCAAGAAGCCGTTTGCGGTCAGTTGCCGCATAACGGCTTCTTGGTGTCTTCAAAGGGTATGTTCTAGATGTCAGGACCACCGCAAAGAGGAGGGTGTCACGATGCTGATCAAGGTCACAGGACGCCACATGCCCGTCACCGAACCGATCCGCACGTACGCCGAGGAGAAGATCTCGAAGGCTGCAAAGATCCACGACCGCGAGGACATGACCGTCGACGTGGTGCTCCACGTCGAGAAGAACCCGTCCAACAAGAACCGTGACGTTGCCGAGGTCACCGCTCGGCTGAAGGGAATCGTCGTGCGTGCCGAGGAGGCCGCGCCCGACATGTACGCCGCGATCGATCTGGTGTCCGAGAAGCTCGAGCGCCAGATGCGCAAGTACAAGACCAAGCTCGTGGACAGGCGCAACGGAAAGACGGCCGTCAAGACCGCCCCCGGCGACACCGAGCTGCCTCCGCCCTTCACGGAGGAGCCCGATGAGGGGACGATCGTGCGAACCAAGACCGTCGACACGAAGCCCATGACCGAGGACGAGGCTGTCCTGCAGCTCGAGTTGCTCGGCCACGACTTCTTCGTGTTCACACATGCGGAGAGCGGCAGCATGAACGTGCTCTACCGCCGTCACGACGGCAACTACGGGCTCATCCAGCCCGGCGTCTAGGACCGGATCTCATCGTCATCTCGAGGGCGCCCAATGGGCGCCCTCAGCGTTTTGGCGCGTCTTCTCGGCACATCCGCACGCCGCGCCCCAACCGCCGTTTACCACTTGTGATGAAGGTCACTGTTGACATGTGACGAACATCACACCTAGGCTTAACCAGTGGCGCGCGACGGTTGCGCGTCGTTGGCAGGGGAGACAGGTCGCAGCACAAGTCGTAGCAGGGGGCTCCTTATGGACCGGAGTGTATCTCGGGTCAGAGCCGACGATATCGAGGCCGCGCTCGCTCAGGTTGGCGAGATCAAGGCCGCTCGAGTGGTCGTCGGGATGGACGGGCAGATCGCAGAGGTGCACGTTCTCGCGCTGCCCACCAAGACTCCCAAGCAGTTGGTTCGCGACATCGAGTCCACGTTGATGGCGCGCTTCGGCATACCCATCGACCACCGCAAGATCTCTGTCGCGCAGCTGGGACGAGAGTCGCTCGCGGATCAGCCTGACCAGGCTCGCCCCACAGCCGTTCGCCCGCGCGTCGTGAGCATCAACGCATCCGTGTCGGGTATGCAGGCGGCGGCATCGGTCACGCTCGAGATCGCCGGCGCTGAGTACGTCGGCATGTCCTCCGGGCCTGCAAGCCAGACAGGTCGCTATCGGTACGTGGCACTCGCGACGCTTGATGCCGTGAGCCAGTACATCACCGAGGGTGCCACCACGTTCGCTCTTGAGGATGTCGCCCTCGAGCAGTTGGGCCGCGAACGTGTTGCGGTCGCCTGCATCAGCCTGGTGACACCGTTTGGGGAGCAGTCGTTCTCGGGTTCAGCGCTTGTCCGGCAAAACGAGAGCGATTCCATCGTCCGTGCGACGCTCGACGCCATCAACAGGCGCATCGGGCTTCTGACATCCGAATAGCCAGCCCACCCGGACCGGCGGCCATGACTCGCGCGTTGGACACTGTCAGCCATCGAATGAGCGGAGCGGACAGCGTTCTTCCATCGTCAGCGGGATGGGAGGAGACCAAATTGAACCTGAAAAGGGGGTCTTCTCACCATGAAGCGCATCGTGCTTTTCATCGCTTCGCTGGCAGCACTCGTGCTGTCTGGCGGCGCATTC
>CAYOHY010000017.1:0-40681 GCA_964403885.1 uncultured Eubacteriales bacterium | reverse complement strand
TCGGTCTTGCACTCGACCGCGCCGATGCCGGTGATCGAGTCGACGATGAGCACGACATCCTCGAGCGGACCCACGATCTCGCCGATCGCCTTGACGTCGTTCAGCACGCCGGTCGAGGTCTCGGACTGCGTGACGATGACGCCGCGCACGCCGGGGTTCTCGGCGAGTGCCTTGGCGACGTCTGCCGGGCGCACGACCTCTTCCCAGCCGTACTGCAGGTCGATGACGTTGACGCCGTAGGTCTCACAGATCGACTTCTGGCGGTCACCGAACTTGCCGTTGCGGCACACGATGACGGTGTCGCCGGCGCTGAAGCAGTTCACGATCGCCGACTCCATGACGCCGGTGCCGGAGCACGCGAACAGCAGCGCGTCACCTTGCGTCTGGAACACGTACTTCAAGCCCTCGATAGCCGAGGCGAACGCCGCCGAGAAGTCCGGCGTGCGGTGGTGGATGATCGGCGCCGCCATGGTCAGCATGACCTCGGCGGGTACCGGTGTCGGTCCCGGAGTCATCAAGTACTTCTTCTGCATCTCACAAGCCCCCTTGCTCGGTGCGGTACGGGTCGAAGCGCGTGGTGCCTAGGCGTCCTTGCGGATCCACGAGAACATGGAGCGCAGCTCGCCGCCCACTTCCTCGATGTAGTGCTCGGCGTTGATGCGGCGCGTGGCCTTGAAGCCGGCCTGCGCGGCCTTGTTCTCGAGGATCCAGTTGCGCGCGAAGGTGCCGTTCTGGATCTCCCACAGCACCTCGGCCATCTGCTCGCGGGTCTCGTCGGTGACGATGCGCGGGCCGGTGACGTAGGCGCCGTACTCGGCGGTGTTGGAGATGGAGTCGAACATCTTGGCCATGCCGCCCTCGTACATGAGGTCGACGATGAGCTTGAGCTCGTGGAGGCACTCGAAGTACGCGATCTCAGGCTGGTAGCCGGCCTCGACGAGGGTCTCGAAACCCGCCTTGACGAGCTCGGTGGCGCCGCCGCACAGCACGGCCTGCTCGCCAAAGAGGTCGGTCTCGGTCTCCTCGCGGAAGTCGGTCTCGATGATGCCCGAGCGCGAGCCGCCGATGCCCCACGCGTACGACAGCGCAAGGTCCCTGGCCGAGCCGGACGCGTCCTTCTCGACGGCGATGAGACACGGCACGCCGGAGCCCTCGGTGTAGACGCGGCGGACCATGTGGCCCGGGCCCTTGGGGGCGATCATGATGACGTCGACGCCCGCGGGGGGCTCGATGAGCTGGAAGTGGATGTTGAAGCCGTGAGCGAAGGCGAGCGCCTTGCCCTCGGTCATCGACTCGTGGATCTCGCTGTAGTACGTGTGCGCCTGGGTCTCATCGGGGGTGAGGATCATGATGAGGTCCGCCTCGGCGGCGGCCTCGCGCACGGTGGTCACCTTGAGACCGGCCTCCTTGGCCTTGTCCCAGCTCGCCGAGCCGGCGCGCAGGCCAACGCGCACGTCGACGCCCGAGTCGTGCAGGTTGAGCGCGTGGGCATGGCCCTGGGAGCCATAGCCGATGATCGCGACCTTGCGGTCCTTGATCAGCGCGGGGTTACAGTCGCTCTCGTAGTAAACGGTGGCCATCTGGTGTCGCCTTCCCTTCCCTTGCGGCGCGTGCCGTGCGGCACCGCGCCTCGTATCCCGTATCCATCAACGCCGACCGGCTCACCGTGAGCCTGCGGCGGTCACTTGCGGTGTCGTGCCTCTAGACGTCGCGTCCCCCGCGGGAGAGCGAGATCTTGCCGGTGCGCGCCATCTCCTTGATGCCGTACGCGCGGAACAGGTCCTCCATCGCGTCGATCTTGTCGGTGGCGCCGGTGGCCTCGATGGTCACCGAGTTCTTGCCGACGTCGACGATCTTGGCGCGGAACACGTTGGCGATCTCGATGATCTCGTGCCTGCGCTCCGGCGCCGCGTTGATCTTGAAGAGCACCAACTCGCGGTCGACCGACTCTTTGGGGTCGAGCTCTTGGACCTTGATCACGTTGATGAGCTTGTGAACCTGCTTGGTGATCTGCTCGATGGGCGTCTCGGCCGCCGAGCACACGATGGTGATACGCGACATCGTGGGGTCCTCGGTGGTACCTACCGCCAGAGAGTCGATGTTGAACCCGCGACGGGCGAACAGGCTCGTGACGCGGGTCAGCACGCCCGGCTTGTTCTCGACGAGCACGGAAAGCGTGTGTCGCATTACTCCCACACCTCCTCGAGGATCTCGTCGTCGAGCATCTCAGACACCGGACACCCCGGAACGCCGCCGAGCATCTCGTCGATGCTGCCGCCGGGTGCCACCATGGGGTACACGCACTCCTCGGAGACCACGCGGCAGTCGAGCAGCGCGGGACCGGGGTGGTCGAAGATCTCCTTGAGCGCGGCGTCGACCTCGCTCGCCTTGGTGATGCGCACGCCCTTCCAGCCGTAGGCGTCGGCGAGCTTCACGAAGTCCGGGAACTCCTGGCCCAGCACCGACGAGGCGTAGCGGCGGCCGTAGAACAGCTCCTGCCACTGGCGGACCATGCCCAGGAAGCCGTTGTTCAAGATGACGACCTTGACCGGGATGTCGTTGATCGAGGCGGTGGCCATCTCCTGGCTGTTCATCTGGATCGAGCCGTCACCGGCGATGTCGATGACGAGCGCGTCAGGGCGGCCCACCTGCGCGCCGATGGCGGCCGGCAGCCCAAAGCCCATGGTGCCCAGACCTCCCGAGGAGACCCAGCCACGCGGCGCACGGTTGGTGTAGTACTGGCAGGCCCACATCTGGTTCTGGCCCACCTCGGTGCACAGCACGGTCTCGCGGTTCTTGGTGAGCTCGCTCACGCGCTGCACCACGTACTGCGGGAACAGCTCGTCGGAGTCACCCGCGCTGTAGTGCAGCGGGAACTGCTTGCGCCACTCGTCCACGAGGTTGACCCACGGCTCGGTGTGCGACTCCACGCCGGTCTTGCGCAGCTCGGCCACGACGCCGGCGAGCACGTTCTTCGCGTCGCCCACGATGGGCACATCGGCGATCTTGTTCTTGCCGATCTCGGCCGGGTCGATGTCGATGTGGATGATCTTGGCCTTGCTCGCGAAGGTCGAGAGCTTGCCGGTCACACGGTCGTCGAAGCGCACACCCACGCCGATGAGCAGGTCCGTCTCGGTGATGGCGTAGTTGGTGTACTTGGCGCCGTGCATGCCGGGCATGCCGATCCACAGGTGGTGGTCCTCAGGGAACGCGCCCTTGCCCATCATCGTGGTGACCACGGGGATCTGCATGAGCTCGGCGAGCTCCTTGATCTCCTTGGTGGCACCGGAGGCGATGACGCCGCCGCCCACGTACAGCAGCGGCTTGCGCGCCCGGTTGATGAGCGAGACCGCCTGCTTGACCTGCTTGGAGTGGCCCTTGTAGGTGGGCTTGTAGCCCGGCAGGTTGACCGTCTCGGGGTACTCGTAGTCGAGCTCGGCCTTGCTCACGTCGACGGGAACGTCGATGAGCACGGGGCCGGGGCGACCGGTGGTGGCGATGTGGAACGCCTCCTTGATCACCTCGGGGATGTCGGCGGCGTCCTTCACCAGGTAGTTGTGCTTGGTGATGGGGAGCGTGATGCCGGTGATGTCGGACTCCTGGAAGGCGTCCGTGCCCAGCACCGCCTGCGACACCTGCGCCGTGAACACGACCATGGGGATCGAGTCCATGTAGGCGTTGGCGAGGCCCGTGATGGTGTTGGTGGCACCGGGGCCGCTCGTCACGAGCACCGGCGCGACGCGGCCGGTGGCTCGGGCGTACCCGTCGGCCGCGTGCACGGCCGCCTGCTCGTGACGCGGCAGGATGGTGCGGATCTGCGTGCTGTCGTAGAGCGCGTCGAAGATCGGGAGAGCCACGCCTCCCGGATAGCCGAACAGGGTATCGACCCCTTCGGCCTCGAGCGCACGCACGAGCGCTTGGGCGCCTGAGATGCGTTCACTCATGAGAGCACCGCCCCCTTGTCTGCTGAGGTGACCAGCTTCGCGTAACGGGCAAGGACGCCGTGCTCCACGCGTGCGGGGCGAGGAGCCCACGCCGCGCGGCGCTCGGCCAGTACGTCATCGGACACGTTGAGCGTGAGCGCAGCCGCGTCGATGTCGACGGTGATGGAGTCGCCCTCGGCGACCAGGGCGATGGGGCCGCCGGCAGCGGCCTCGGGGCTCACGTGGCCCACGGCCGGGCCCTTGGTGGCGCCGGAGAAGCGGCCGTCGGTGATGAGCGCGCAGCTCGAGGAGAGCCCCATGCCCGCGATGGCCGAGGTGGGCGTGAGCATCTCGCGCATGCCCGGGCCGCCCTTGGGGCCCTCGTAGCGGATGACAACGACGTCGCCGGCGACGATACTGCCGCCCAGGATGGCCGCCACGGCGTCATCCTCGGACTCGAAGACGCGGGCCGGGCCGGTGTGGACGCGCATCTCGGCGGGCACGGCGGACTGCTTGACCACCGCACCGTCGGGCGCGAGGTTGCCCTTGAGCACGCGCAGGCCGCCCTCGGGGTAGTACGGGTCCTCGAGGCGGTGGATCATGCGGCCGTCGGCCTCAGGCGCAGCGGCGGCGATCTCGCCGATGGTGCGGCCGTCCACCGTGGGCGCGTCGCCCGCGATCAGGCCGCGGCGGTCGAGCTCGCGCATGATCGCGGGGATGCCGCCCACGTGGTAGAGGTCCTCCATGTGCAGCTCGCTGGCGGGGCTGATGCGCACGAGGTTGGGGGTGGCCGCCGATACCTTCGCCCAGTCGTCGAGCGTGATGGGGGCGTCCGCCTCGTGCGCGATCGCGGTGAGGTGCAGCACGGTGTTGCTCGAGCCGCCAAAGGCCATGTCGAGCGTCATCGCGTTGCGGATGCTCGTGGCGTTCATGATCCGGCGGGCGGTCACGCCTTCCTCGAGCAGCTCCATGACGCGCATGCCTGCTCGCTTGGCGAGACGGATGCGCTCCGAGTAGACCGCCGGGATGGTGCCGTTGCCCGGCAACCCCATGCCGATGGCCTCCACGAGGCAGTTCATCGAGTTGGCGGTGAACAGGCCGGCGCAGCTGCCGCACGTGGGGCAGGCGTTGTCCTCGAGGTGGCGCAGGTCCTCCTCGGACATGGCGCCGGCGGTGACCTTGCCCACCGCGGTGAAGACGGTGTCGAGGTCGACGGCCTCGCCCTTGGGTCCGCGACCGGCGAGCATGGGACCGCCCGAGATGATCACGGTGGGCAGGTCGAGTCGCGCCGCGGCCATGAGCATGCCCGGAATGACCTTGTCGCAGTTGGGGATCATGACCACGGCGTCGAAGGCGTGCGCCTTGACCGCGATCTCGACGGAGTCCGCGATGACCTCTCGGCTGACCAGCGAGTAGCGCATGCCCTCGTGGTTCATCGCGATGCCGTCACACACGCCGATGGTCGACATCTCGAGCGGCGTGCCGCCCGCCATGTAGATCCCGGCCTTCACGGCATCGGCGATCTTGTCGAGCATCAGGTGTCCGGGGATGACCTCGTTGGCCGAGTTGACCACGGCGATGAGCGGTCGTGCGATCTCAGCGTCGGTGAGGCCGTCAGCCTTGAGCAGGCTGCGGTGCGGGGCCTTGGACAGGCCGCCCTTCATGCGTTCGCTCGTGTACGCCATACGTGTTACGCCCTTCCCTAGCGGGACGGAGGCGCGTACGCGGCCGCACGAGATGCGCAAGTACACCCGAGGTGCCCGGGTGTGAGAGATGAAGCAGGAGGGTCTAGACGACGAAACCGCGGTGCATACAGCTCCGCCCCGGTTTCGCCGGGACGAGAGCGATGCTCCCGCGGTACCACCCCGCTTGACGCTCGTGTTCCTCGGCCGACACCCGAAGGGTCGACGAAGGCGAGCGCCCACTCGTACGGCAGGTAACGGATGCCACCGACCCGACCTACTTGGCCGGCTGCGTGCGAAGGTCGTTCGCGTATCGACAGCCGGTCGTTTGTCCGGGTGGCTCAGGGGCGAGATTTCGAGACGTCCTGCGTCGGGCTTCCAGCGACCCCGACTCTCTGAAGCGAGGATTGGCCTCTACTTGTCCCCTTCAACGCCGATTGCGTGTTCGGTTGGGTGCGAAGTATACGCGAGGGCGCATACTCGGACAAGGTGCCTGAAACGCCGCCGCAACATGGCCGCCGCGCCTAGGCGGTGGCCTCATCGACGATCGCCTTGAACACCTGCTCGACCTCCGAGGCGATTCGCCCAAGATCCGCATCCGGGAACATCCCGGCCATCGCCGATGGCAGCATCACGGTCACCCACACCTGGTGGTCGGACTCGTGCACGAGGAACGGGCACGGCATCAGCATCGCGAAGCGCACGTCCTTCGCGGTGACCTCGGAGGCATAGCGGGTGTTGCACGCTTTGACCACCGTCAGGGGCTCTCGGACAAACCCGTGCTCCCCCAACTCCCGGCTGATCTCGTGAACCGATTTGACCTGGAAGTCGTGTCGCTCACACGCCTCTTGCACGGCCTGCACTGCTACGGGAAACGACTTCGCGGTCTTTCGCGCATACTCGATCTTCATGGCGGCACCTCCTGTGATGTAGGTACCCATGAGCACGGGCCGGGACCCGCCCTTTGAGACGGAGTCACCCGGCGCAGCGAGAGCTACTGCTGCGCGCCGGTCACCACGAGGCGGCGGCCGGTTCCGTCACCCATGATGCTCGCGAGCATGCTCGGCTCGCCTTGGTAGACGTTGCCCTCGTAATACGCGAGACGACCGTCTGGCAGCCACTCGTACGGGTAGGCGTCACGCCTCGTGGAGACGCTGACGAAACGGGCCGCTGCGGTGTCGAAGATCCAGATGCGCGAGTAGTCATCATCGCCGGTCGCACTCACGGCCACTCGAGCCCCGTCGGGTGAGACGAGGATGCGGCTGAGCGCGAACGCGGGAGGCTCAAGCCCCACCGAGCCCACACGCACCGAGCCGCCGGTGCCCCAGCGCCACAGGTCCCACGTGTCCTGCGCGGCCGCCTTGCGCACGAAGTACAGGTCACCGGCCGGCGTCCAGCCCCACGACGAGGCTCCGGCGCTGTCCGGCACGGCGGCGGCGTGCGGGTCAGGCACGCTGACCACCCGGATGGCATCGGCGAGCCCGGACGGCAACGACCCGGCGTAGGCCACGCGCCGACCATCCGGCGAGACGACCGGCGACGTGCCGGGCGAGACGAGCACCTCGTCGCCCCGCCCGTCGACCGAGACGCGCTTGACCGCGGTGCGGCTCCCGCTCTTGACGGTGTAGGCGAGCCACGACGAATCGGGTGCCCACGACGGCTCGACGGGGAGCGCGTCCTTGCCCACGGCCTTTGCTCGCTTCGTGGTCAGATCGATCACGGCGAGCGTCGTGCCCGCGGGGACGCCCACCGGCGCCGGCTCGCCCGGGGCAAGAACGACGGCGAGCTTGGTGCCGTCGGGCGAGAGCGCGTAGACCTCGACGGCGGAGGCGACCGGCGTCGCATCGGTGCCGTCCGGCTTGGCCACGTAGAGCTTGGTGCCCAGGTGGAACACGATCCTCGCGTCCGCGCTCTTACTCGGAGTCACCGAGGGGCTCGAGGTACCGCTGCCCTGTGTAGGCGACAAGGTGGCCACAACACCGGACGAGGGCACGCTGGGTGCCGCAGTGGTCACCTGCGCAGGCTCGATGGTGGGCTTGGCGGGAGGCGTGGGCGCGGGGCGGTTGACCCACCACACGCCCGCGGTGACGAGCGCTGCGAGCGCCACGACCGCAGACGCAGCGAGGGCGATGCGGCGATTCCTCACGCTCTCGCTAGGAATCTCGACCGTCATCGCCCCCGCCTTTCAGGATGCTGTTGTGTGGCTAGAGGGCCTCGATCAGCGCGTCGGCGTAGGCCTGTGTGCCCACGGCACCGTCGGCGGAGCCATAACGGCTGCGCTTGATGTCGTAGGTCACCTTGTCACCCTCGCCGATGACCGTGCGCACGGCGGCGAGGATGCGGTCCGCGGCCTCGGTCTCACCCAGATGCCTGAGCATGAGCGTGGCCGACAGGATCTCAGCGGTGGGGTTGGCCATGTCCTTGCCGGCGTACTTGGGGGCCGAGCCGTGGACGGGCTCGAACACCGCGTAGTCGGCGCCGATGTTGGCGCCCATGGCGATACCCAGACCACCGATGAGACCGGCCGAAAGGTCCGACACGATGTCGCCGTAGAGGTTGGGAAGCACGAGCACGTCGAACCACTCGGGGTGCAAGACGAGCTGCATGCAGGTGGCGTCGACGATCATGTCCTCGAACTCGATGCCCGAGTCCTTGTACTCCTCGGCGACCTCACGGGCGACCTTGAGGAACAGGCCGTCGGACATCTTGAGGATGTTGGCCTTGTGGATCGCGGTGACCTTCTTGCGGCCGTTGGCGATCGCGTAGTCGAAGGCGTAGCGCACGATGCGCTGGGTGCCGCTGATCGAGATCGGCTTGAGCGACAGGCCCGAGTCGGGGCGGATGGTGCCGGCCCCGCGATCCGCGGCGAACTGGATCAGGTCCGCGGCGTCCTGGCTGCCCTGCTCGAACTCGATGCCGGCGTAGAGGTCCTCGGTGTTCTCACGCACGATGACGATGTCGATGTCGTCGTAGCGCGATCCGTTGCCGGGGATCGAGAAGGCCGGGCGCAGACACGCGTACAGGTCGAGCTCCTTGCGGATCGCGACGTTGACGCTGCGGAAACCGGTGCCCACGGGCGTGGTGATGGGGCCCTTGATGGCGACCTTGTTCTTGCGGATCGAGTCGAGCGTCGACTCCGGCAGCGGCGTGCCGTACTTGTCGATCTGGTCGGATCCGGCCTCGGCGATCTCCCACTCGATGTCGACGCCGGCGGCCTCGACCACGCGGCACATGGCCTTGGTGAGCTCAGGGCCGATGCCGTCTCCGGGGATGAGGGTCACAGTGTGCTTGGCCATGCGGGGAGTACCTCCGGGTGTTCGTGGTAACCGTTCGTGGTGCGAGACAGACTACTTCTTGGCGGGCTTCTTCTTGGGAGCGCACTCGACGATGCGAGAGGCGCGACGCTTGAGCAGGCCCTTGCCGTTCTCGGCGTCGAAACGCATGAGCTCGGCGGCGGCCATCTTGACCTCGTCGGAGGCCTCGCCGCTCACCATGCGGTACAGGCCGGAGAGCATCGAGTGGAACTCGGCGTCTCCGTGGTAGCAGCGCACGGCCTCGGCCACGAGCGGCCACACGCGCTCCGAGCGGCGTGCCGTGGTGGCGCCATACGCGGTGAGCAGGCGAAACGCCGCCAGGCGCACCACGCCGGACTCCTCGTCGTGCAGCGCGGTCTCGGCGCCCGCAAGCGCCTTGTCCACGGTCCGCGCATCCACCGCGACGAGCTTCTCGAACGCGCCGAGAACCTCCCAGCGGGTCTGCGACTCGGGGCGGTGCAGCGCGTCGGCGAGGTCCTCCGAGTACGGCTTGAGCAGCGCCGGCTGGTGCAGCGCGATGTCGTGCACGACGCTCGATGCGAACTGCCGCGAGCGGCGGTCGTCGCCGGCGAGCGCCGCGATCACCTGGGCGAGCAGCTTCTCATCGGCCATCGCGCGTTCAGCGACCGCCGACTTGTCGTCGTCGGGCGAGAAGGTTCGAGACTTGTCAGTTGCCATGCGAGGATTCCTCCCTTTGCGGGCCGCACCCCCTGCGCGGACCTACAGGTTGAAGCCGCCGTGCTTCTTGAAGTGCTCGACCAGGCCGCCATCGGCAAGCAGCTGGGCCATGACCGGCGGCAGCGCCGGGAACTCGATCTGGGTGCCCTTGGTCTCGTTGCGCAGCACGCCGGCCTCGAGGTCGGCGACGAGCACGTCGCCCTCGTCGATGAGGTCGGTGTCGCACTCGATGACCGGCAGGCCGGTGTTGATCGCGTTGCGGTAGAAGATGCGGGCGAAGCTCTTCGCGATGACCGCCTGGGTGTTGGAGTGGATGAGCACGAGCGGCGCCTGCTCACGGCTCGAGCCCATGCCGAAGTTCTTGCCGGCGACGAGGAAGCCGCCTTCCGGCTTGACCTTCTCGTAGTAGTTGGGGTCGAGCTCCTCCATGGCGTGCTGAGCCATGGCTTCCATGTCGTTACTCTTGAACTTGTACTTGCCGCTGATGATGTAGTCGGTGTTGATGTCGTCGCCGTACTTGAAGGCCTTGGCCTTGAGTTCCATATCAGTGACTCCCTTAGCTGCTCGGCGTGTGACTAGCCCGCGAAGTACTTGCGCGGATCGGTGATCTTGCCCTCGATGACCGACGCGGCCACGGTGGCCGGGCTGCCGAGGTAGATGAACGAGTTGCTGTTGCCCATGCGGCCCTTGAAGTTGCGGTTGGCCGTGGAGATGACGTTCTCGCCGTCGGACGGCACGCCGTTGTGCGTGCCCACGCACGGGCCGCAGCCCGGGGTGACCAGCGCGGCACCGGCGGCGACGAGCGTCTGGATGTAGCCGGCCTCGATCGCGTCGAGCAGGATCTGGCGCGACGCGGGCGCGACGATGAAGCGCACGTCCGGGTGGACCTTGCGGCCCTCGAGGATCTTGGCCGCGATGGCGAGGTCCTCGAGGCGGCCGTTGGTGCAGGTGCCCAAGACGCCCTCGGCGATCGGGGTGCCCTCGACCTCTTCGATGGGGCTGACGTTGTCCACCGCGTGCGGCTTGGCGATCTGCGGGCCGATGGCCGAGGCGTCGATGACGAGCTCCTTGGCGTAGACCGCGTCGGCATCCGGGTCCTGCGGATCAGGCGTCTTGTCGCCGCGGCCCTCGAACCACGCGAGCGTCTTGGCATCGGCCTTCATGAGACCGGCCTTGGCGCCCACCTCGATGGCCATGTTGGAGATGGTCATGCGGCCCTCGACCGAGAGGTCATCGATGACGGGGCCGTGGAACTCGATGGCCTCGTAGGTCGCACCGTCCACGCCGATCTGGCCGGCGAGGTAGAGGATGAGGTCCTTGGAGAACACGCCCGGCTGCATGACGCCGTCGTAGGTGACCTTCATGGTGTCCGGCACCTTGAACCACAGCTTGCCGGCGGCCATGGCCGCGGCGCCGTCGGTGGAGCCCACGCCGGTCGAGAAGACGCCCAGCGCACCGTAGGTGCAGGTGTGCGAGTCGCAACCCACCATGAGGTCACCCGGGACCACGTGGCCCTTCTCGGGGATGAGCTGGTGGCAGACACCCTCGCCCACGTCGTAGACGGTGGCGCCGGTCTTCTTGCCGAACTCACGCATGATGGTGTGAAGCGCGCTCACGCCCTCGAGCGGGCTGGGAGAGCTGTGGTCCATGACCACGGCGACCTTCTTGGGGTCGAACACCTCGTTCACGCCCATGCGCTCGAGCGCACGGATGGCGAGAGGAGAGGTGCCGTCCTGGCCCATGACGAAGTCGACGTCTGCGACGACGATGTCGCCCGCGTGGGCATCGGTGCCAGAGTGGTTGCTGAAGATCTTCTCGGCGATGGTCTTACCGGGCATGCGGCGGTTCCTCCTACAGGTCGAGACTGCTTAGCCGGCGCTCAGGGTGCCGGACTTGAAGTCGTTGAACAGCGCGACGAGCTCCTTGTCGAACAAGGGGCGCTTGAGGTCGATGGTGGCCTGACGGACGTAGGGCAGCAGCGCTGTGGCTTCCTCGCGGCTCATGGGGATGCCGTACTCGCCGAACTTCATCTCGAGGGTGCGGCTACCGGAGTGCTTACCCACCACGATCTGGCGCTCGCCGCCCACCTCGTCAGGGCTGAAGATCTCGTAGGTCTTGGGGTTCTTGATGACGCCGTCGGCGTGGATGCCGCTCTCGTGGGCGAACATGTTGCTGCCCACGACCGGCTTCCAGACCGGCACGGTGCGGCCGGCGGCGGTCATGACGTAGTCGACGATCTCGGTGAAGCGCTTGGTGTCGAACTCCAGGTCCATGGCCTCGACGTACTTGAGCGCCATGACCACTTCCTCGAGCGCGGCGTTGCCCGCACGCTCGCCAAGGCCTCCAACCGTGACGTTGACCCAGGTAGCGCCGGCGTGGATGCCCGCGATCGCGTTGGCCACCGCCATGCCGAAGTCGTTGTGCGTGTGCATCTCGACCTCGAGGCCGGTGTGCTCGATGAGCTCTTTCACGACCTGGTAGGTACGAAGCGGCTCCATGATGCCGATGGTGTCGCAGAAGCGCAGGCGGTCGGCGCCCTCGGCCTTGGCCGCGGCGGCGTACTCGCACAGGAACTCGAGGCTCGTGCGGCTCGCGTCCTCGGCGTTCACGGAGACGTAGACGCCGTGGCTCTTGGCGAACGCAACGGACTCTCGGATGGACTTCAGGACCCACGCGCGGTCCTTTTGCAGCTTGGTCTCGATGTGGATGTCGCTCGTGGCGAGCGAGATGGCCACGGCGTCGACGCCGCAGTCGATCGAGGTCTGGATGTCGGCGATGTTGGCGCGGTTCCAGCCCAGCACCGACGCCTTGAGGCCGAGGTGAGCGATCTCCTCGATGACCTCACGCTCGTCGCCCCCCATGACGGGGATGCCGGCCTCGATCTGATCGATGCCGATCTCGTCGAGCATCTTGGCGATCTTGACCTTCTCGGCGTTGGTGAAGACCACACCAGCGGTCTGCTCACCATCACGAAGGGTGGTGTCGTCGAGCTTCACCGGCAGCTTGCCCAGCTTGCTCTCGACGGGCATCTCCCAGATCTTCGTGGTCTCCACGTACGCGAACCTCCTGGGGTTGAGCGGGGGTCCGGAACTCGATGTCCGGAGAGGTACGTCCCCATCGAAGCACGGACATACGCGCACGCCGTGCCGACAGCGGAACGCATATTGTACTGCAGGGCCCGCCTCGTGTCAGGTAGGCATCGTGCGCTATTCAGGATGCCGAGAACGACGGCGTATTCGATACACCGAGGCGCATGTCAGACGGCGCGGCGAAGGCTTGAGGCGTTCCGGAGACGAGACGCTCAGGCCTCGGCCCAGGCGGGCACGAGGTCTTGCGCGCGCCGCAGCTCGGCGCGATGGCGCGCAACCTGGGGGTCGAGGGTGCCCAGGTACGCCCAGAAGCGCGGCGAGTGATCGAGAACGCGCAGGTGCGCCAGCTCGTGCAGCATGACCGCGCGCACGAGGTGCGGCGGCAGGAACACGAGCGTGCGGGCGAGCGAGATCGTGCCGCGCATCGATGCCGACCCCCAGCGGGAGCTGACCTTGCGCACCGCACACCGCACGTAGGGGATGCCGTGGGTCGCAGAGAGCTCAGCGAGCATGGGCGGCAACGCGGCGCGTGCTGCGCGCGAGAGCCAGGCGTCGAGCGCGCGCAAGGCGGCCTCAGGATCGCCTCCGGGGACGCTCACCGTGAGCTGCGAGTCGCGCTGGGTCACCCGCGGATGCGCCGAGGAGGTCTCGACGTAGCGCACGCTCCACCGCTGCCCGGTGGAGCGGAAGTACACCTCGTCGGGCAGCAGGGTCCGCGCTCCCCCGGCGTGCAGCTCGCGCTTGTCGGCGACCTTGGCGAGCGCCCGCTCGATCCAGTCGAGGCGCGCGGCCACGATGGCCGAGGCGTCTCCCCGCCAGCCGCGCGGCACGACGACGGTCAGGCCATCACGCGGCGTGACCGTGAGCCGGACGTGGCGCGCACGAGGGCTCACACGCACCGAGAACGGCGGCAGCGCGTCGTGGTTTCCAGCGGGACCCGTGAGGCTCACGCCTTGCGCACCGTCCAGCACGAGTGGATGGCACTCACGCGCTCGAAGTCCTTGGGGATCGTGCGGCGCGTGACGTCACGCACCTCGAGCCCCGCCTTCGCGAGCACATCGGTCTCGAGCGTGAACTTGCGGCGGTTACACGAGAAGATGAGCGTGCCCTGGGGCGCAAGCAGCTTGGCAGTCGCGATGATCAGCGCCGCGTGGTCGCGCTGCACGTCCCAGGTGGTGTCCATGCGCTTCGAGTTCGAGAACGTGGGCGGGTCGCAGAAGATGAGGTCGTAGGTGCGGCCCTCGTCGATCGCGCCGTCGATCCAGCGCAAGACATCGGCCTGCACGCGCTCGTGCTCGGCGCCGGTGAAGCCGTTGTGAGCCATGTTGCGGCCGGCCCACTCGAGGTAGGTCGCGGACAGGTCGACCGTGGTGGTCGACTGCGCTCCCCCATCGGCGGCGTAGACCGACGCCGTGCCGGTGTAGGCGAACAGGTTCAGGAACCGCGTGCCCGCTGCGCTCTCGCGTATCCAGGCACGGGTGTCTCGGTGGTCGAGGAACAGACCGGTGTCGAGGTAGTCGGAGAGGTTGACCTCAAAGGTGAGGCCGTTCTCGGCGACGAGCGAGGTGATGGACTTCTTGCCCATGCGCTCGTACTGCGCAGTGCCGCGCTGGCGCTCGCGCCTCTTCACGAACACATGGAACGGCTCGACGCCGAGTACCTCGGCGGCTGCGGCCTGCGCCCACTCGAGTCGCTGTGAGGCGCGCTCGGGGTCGACCTCGCCGGGCGCGGCGTACTCGGCCAGGTGGACGAAGCGACGGCCCTCGTCGACGCCCGCGCCGGCGTAGATGTCGACCGCGAGGTTGTAGTCGGGCAGATCAGCGTCGTAGACCCGGTAGCAGGTCACTCCGGTGCGGCGCGCCCACTGGCCGTAGTGCTTGGCCATCTTGCGCAACCGGTTGGCGAAGGCCTGGGCGCCCGCATCAGGAGCCGCGGTCGCATCGAACGGTGCGGCCGGGCCGCGTCGGCGGTCATCGTCGACCTTGCGGCCGGCGGGCTGCTCGGGTGCGGCCATCGCGCTGCCCACGCCAAACACCGACACCGGCGCGAGGATGCGGCCGTTGTAGAGCTCGTGGACGCGGGTGGCCCGCATGCCCAGACCGGCGGCGAGGTGCTCGTCCGGCGAGATCACCGCGAGCGTCCAGCCGTCGAAGCGGGCGCGCAGGGTGCCACCCAGCTCCGAGTAGAGCTCAGGCAGGTGGGCACGCTCAGAGAGGCGCTCGCCGTAGGGCGGGTTGCACGCGACAAGGCCCACCACCGACGACGGCGGCTCGATGAGTGCCGCCGAGCGGCGGGCGACGGTGATGTAGGGCTCGAGGCCCGCACGATGGATGCAGCCACGCGCCACCGCGAGCGCGGACTCGTCGTAGTCCGACGCGGCGATGGGAGGCAGTGTCGCGAGTCCCTCCTCGCGGCGCTCGCGGGCTTTGCGGTTGGCGCGCTCCCACGCCTCGGCGTCGTGCCCGAGCCACGTGAGGAATCCCCACTGGCTGCGCGTGAGACCGGGGGCGATGCCGCCGGCCATGAGCGCCGCCTCGATGGCGAGCGTGCCCGACCCGCACATGGGATCGAGGAAGCCGCCGCCGTTCTGTGCGATGTCACGCCACCCGGCGATCTCGAGGACCGCGGCGGCGAGCGTCTCTTTCATCGGCGCGGCGACCTGAGTGCCTGGCTCGCGATAGCCGCGGCGGTGGAGCGGGTCGCCGGACAGGTCGATCGAGATCCGCGCACTCGCGTCGCGAACGACCACGTTCACACGAAGATCGGGACGGCGGGTGTCGACGCTGGGGCGCCTGGCGAACCGGGCGCGGAAGCGATCGGCGATGGCGTCTTTGACCTTGACCGCGGTGAACTGGGTGTTGCGCAGCGCGTCGTTGACGCCGGTGGCGTCGACCGCGAGCGTGCCGGTGGCGCGCAGGTGGTCCTCCCACGGCATCGCCGTGACGCCGGCGTAGAGCTCATCGGCCGAGGTCGCGGGCACGTCACCCAGCGACAGGAGCACGCGCGAGGCAAGGCGCGACCACAGCAGCACGCGATACGCGTCGGCGATCGAACCCGAGAACAGCACGCCGGCGCGCTGAGGTCGGACGCCTCGCACGCGCAGGCGGCGCAGCTCATCGGCGAGCAGCGCTTCGACGCCGCGCGGGCAGGGCGCGAAGAAGGCGAGACGATCCGTCACGAGCCGAAGTCCCACCCGGTCAGGCGCGCCCTATCGCGCACGAGCGGCGAGCGGTAGGGCGCGAACCCCGGCTCACTCCAAAAGCCTGACGGACCGTAGGTGATCTTCACGCGTGTGGCCTTTCCTGAGCCGCTGGACTCATGAAGGCCCCAGTAGGTGGTCTTGGTCGAATCGGCCCAGCCGCCAAAGATCACGGCGTGGCCGTAGAGCGTGCTGGTCTTCGCGCGCAGGATGACGTCACCGGGCACGAGGTCTGCCTTGGTGATGGGCATCAGCTGCCGAGGCAACGACGCGGTATCGAGCGACAACGGCGCGCCGGATGCGGTCTTGAGCCCCAGGCACATCGACACGAACCCCGAGCAGTCGGTGCGATACCCCAGCGCTGAAGGGTTCACCGTCGAGGTCGCGAGCACCGCGCCCGCCTCGGTCGCCCATCGGCTCTGGCTGTACGGCACGGCGGCGGTGACCCATGTCATGCCGCGCGCCAATACGGCCTGACGCGTGATCGCGAACGAGGCCGCAGGCGCGACAAGGCATGCGACAAGAGCGAACGCGGTGAGGGTGAGTGCGCGCCGAGTGATGCGCGAAGTGTTCATCAGATGCCCCCGAGGTACGAAGGAAACAGCGGCTGGTAGGCACGCACAGTATAGCACCCTCGACTCGGCGGCCCCGATGAACACCCCATGCAGATGTCGTCCGGGCTACTGTCCGGCGAAACCCTCAACCACGTAGGTGCCGCTTCGCGGGTCCGTACGCAGACGGACGAAGCCGAGCTTCTCGGCGTCTTCGAGCAGCTGGTTGAAGGAGCGGTAGCCGTACTGCTGCTCCGAGAACTGCGGCTGCTTGCGTCGGATCGTGTCCTTCACGAGCGACGAGTGGATCACCGCGACGTTCTCGCGCTGCATGGCCTCGATCGTCTCGAAGAGCAGCTTGAACGCGGGACGCTTCTTGCGCGGGACGGCCTCACCCAGCGCCGGAGCGCCGGCCGCCGCACCGATGTCCTCGTAGTAGATGAACTCGTCACAGTTCGCGGCGAGCAGATCGCTCGTGGAGTCACGCATCCCCACGCCCACCACGGACTTGCCGTTCTCCTTCAGGCGCAAGACGAGCGGCGTGAAGTCGGAGTCGCCCGAGACGATGGCGAAGGTGTCGATGTGCTCCTTGGCGTAGCTGAGCTCCATGGCGTCGACCACGAGACGGATATCGGCGGAGTTCTTGCCGGTCATCCCCCGCTCCGGGATCTCCGTGAGCTCGATGCCCAGCTCGTGCAGGGGCGAGCGATAGTCGGCGAAGCGGCCCCAGTCGGCGTATGCGCGCTTGGAGACGATCTTGCCCTTCTCCACGAGCCGCTCGAGCACCCGGGCCATGTCGACGCTTTGATCGGACTTCTTGCGGGTCTTCGAGCGGCCGTTGCCGCGCGGGATGAGTCCCAACGCGAGGTTCTCGAAGTCTATGAACACGGCGATTGAATGCGCCTCATCGGGCATGTGGTTCCCCCTCGATAACAAACATGTCTGTACGTTGATTGTACGCTTCGGCGCTGACAACCAAGCCACGCGCATCTTGGTGGGGCCGGAATGCCTGCCCCTGGGCGTGCTGGGTATGTTCTGCCTGTACCCACACCAAGGAGGCACTCGTGACCACTGAGCCGGGACCCACCACCGTCACCATGTACTGCCGCTCCTGGTGCCCGGACTGCCGGCGGGCTCGGGAATGGCTGGATGCGCACGGGATCGAGTACGTCGAGATCGACGTCGATGACGACCGTGAGGCACGTGGGCGTGCGGCCGACCACAACGACGGCCGTCTGCACACGCCCACCTTCGAGATCGGCGACGGCGTGTGCGTGGACTTCCACCCCGACAAGCTCAAGGACCTGCTCGATCTCGATTAGGCTTCCTTGTCAGGCGGCCGAGGCGCCTCGAGTGCCGCGAAGGGCCCTCCGGCGCCATACCGAAGCCCCATGAACACGCCGCCGAAGCCCGAGATCACGTACACCGACACGTCAGGGTCGCCGGACAGCCGCGCCCAGGCGACGGCCGGCACCATCACGGCAAGCACGGTTCCGAGCGCGACCAGATAGCCGTAGCGGCGCTGCTTGAGCCTGCGGCCGGCGAACCATCCCGCCACGACCCCTGCGAATCCGACGATCAGCGCGAGCGCTACGCGGTCCACGCCGCTATCCCGTGACCGAGCCGATGGTCACGCCGCCCAGCACGCCTGCAGCCTCTCGCTCCTGCGAGTCGGAGTACAGCAGCCACAGCGCCTGCGTCCCCAGCTCCGAGCCCCCGCCTTCCGCGAGCGCCTCGTAGAGCCGCTTGGCCAGATCGAGCCCGGGCAGCTCGATGCGCATCGCATCGGCCGCGGCAAGCGCGATACGCAGGTCCTTCACGAAGTGCTTCACATAGAAGCCCGGCGCGAAGTCGCCGCCCAGGACGCGGGGCCCGTAGTTGGCGAGCGACCACGACGCGGCACTGCCGCCGTTCAGGGTTGTGATCACGTTGTGCTTGTCGAGACCTGCGTGCTCCGCGTAGCACAGGCACTCACACAGGCCGAGCATCGACGCGGCGATGGCGATCTGGTTCGCCATCTTGCAGTGCTGGCCGGCACCGGGGCCGCCGTGGTGCATGACCGTCTTGCCCATGACGTCGAACAGCGGGCGCACCTTCTCGAGCGCCTCCTCCTCGCCGCCCACCATGATCGTGAGCGTCGCGTTGCGCGCACCCACGTCTCCGCCCGACACCGGAGCGTCAAGAACCGAGATGCCACGCGAGGCACCCTGAGCGGCGATCTTCTTGGCGAGGGCCGGGCTCGAGGTGGTCATGTCCACGAGCACGGTGCCTTCGGCGGCGTGCTCGATGATGCCGCCCTCGCCCAGATAGCTCGCCTCGACGTCGCTCGGGTAGCCCACCATGGTGATGACCACGTCGGCCCCGGCAGCGGCCTCGCCCGGGGTATCGGCCCACACCGCGCCGCGCTCGATGAGCGCGTCGGCCTTGGCCTTGGTGCGATTGTTGACGCGCAGTCGGTAGCCGGCGTCCATGAGATGTCCCGCCATCGCGGCGCCCATGACGCCCGTACCGATGAACGCGACAGTGGTTTGCGCAGGTAGCATCGTTACCCCCTCTTCATCGCGCCCCCCATTCGGCGCATGAGAGAACGATACCGCAAAAGGCGCGCGGGCCTTACCTGACGCCTTCGGGCAGCTCCCGAACGAGGTCGGCGCGTGTATACGCCAGACGGAAGCCGCAACGCTCGATGTTGCGCTGCGAACCGCTGCCCGGCGCCGCCTCGGTCACCGCGAGCGTTGCCCCCAACGACGCCCCCAACGCGAGCCGATGGCGCTGAAGCGCCTGCTGGATGCCTCGGCGGCGAAACAGCGGAAGCGTGGTGTCGGCCGACAGCCACGCGACCTCCTGCTCGACGTAGAGCTCGCCCGTACCGGCGACCCGGGACCCGCCGTCGACGAACGCGAGAAACAGCCGCGTGCCAGGCCGGTTCACCACCACCTCGCCCAGCGCGAGCTGACCGGCCAGCGGGGGCAACGGATCCGAGAACCCCGTGGCCGCCACCAGCGCCCACAGGTCACGGTCCTCCGGGGTGAGTGCCTCTCGGATCTCGATGTCGGCGGGGCACTCCGGCTCCGTGTCTTGTGGCCCAAGCTCGCGGACGAAGACGTTCTCGAACCCGTCGAGCGTCCACCCGCGCCGCGCCAGCACCTCGACGAGCGACGCGTCGGCAAGAGGGCTCACGCTGAGGAGCGGGCGCACGCCTCGGTCGAGGAAGAACCGCTCGACAAGCTCGACGTGTGCGTGGGTCACCTCACCCGAGAAGCCCAGACCGCAGGCCCGGTTGACCGGCGAGCCCTCGCCCACGTACGAGGCGACGCCTCCCGCGACATCGATGCACGCGGCACCGCACGCAGGGTTCAACGCGGCGGCGGTCTGCGCGAAGCGCCGCATCTCGAGTGCCGCGAGGTGCTCTATGTGGGCCGAAAGCGCCGTGTCTGCGTGAAGCGGCAAGGCTACTGCGGGAAGAGTCGCTCTGCGGCCCACACCATGTTCTCGCCCAAGCGCTGCATGGTGCCCATACCCTCGGCGTCGTCTTGCACGGCGCCCGCCGGGCCGCCGATGCCGATGTTCCAGTAGCTCGAGCCCACCACGAGCATCTCGGAGATCAAGAAGAAGTGGTTGATCGAGTCGAAGGCGTGGATGGCGCCGCCTCGGCGCACAGCGACCACCGCGGCTCCCAGCTTGCGCGCGAAGATCTGGCCGTTGCCGCGCGCGACGTAGCCGGCGCGGTCGATGACCGCCTTGAGCTCAGGGGTAAGGTCGGCGAAGTAGGTGGGGCTTCCCAAGATGATCGCGTCGGCCTCGAACAGCGTGTCGAGGATCTCGTTCACGAAGTCGCGTCGACCGTGGCACTTGCGATCTGCCTTCTCGCGGCACTTACCGCACGCCGTGCAGCCACGGATGTCCTTGGCGGCGAGCTCGATGAGCTCACACTCGTGCCCGGCGGCACGAAGGGGCACGAATGCGGCCTCGATGAGCTGAGCGGTGTTACCGCCCTTGCGTGCGGACCCATTGACTGCGACGACCTTCATGACGCGACCTCCGAATGAAGACTGCTCTGCCTGCGTGCAAGAGAGCATCTTCCCAGAAAGCGCGTCGTGGTGCCTCAGGCGGCGGCGTCCTCGGCGGGCTCGGCGGCCCGTTGATCCCAGCCCAGCGCGGCGCGCCAGAAGATGCGCATCGCGATGGCCAGCGCCGTACCGATGCCCAGGTAGATCGCACCCAGGATGCCCGCGCCGATGGCGTTGGGGTTCACGATCAGGTGGCGCAGCGTGATACCGCCGCCCATCATGAGCCCCACGAACGCCCACGTCTTGAGCGAGAAGAAACCGAAGAAGCACGCACGGCCGCGCGCACGCACGCGGGCGACGGCCTTGGTGGCCACGCGATCGAGCAGGAGGCGGCTCTTGATCACCGCGATCGCCAACCCCGCCGCAAGAGCCCACGCGTGCCAGTAGCGGTCGGACACGTAGCCCAACCCGCGCACGATGAGGATGGTCGATCCCACGGTCCAGACGAGCGCCGCTCCAAAGAGTTGGGCCCGGACGCTGGCGCGCGGCGTGAAACGGTTTCGAGGCTCGATGGCCTCAGGTGTGATGTCAGTCATGGATGCCTTTCGAGCAAGCGGCGCGCCGATGTGGCGCACTCACGCAAGAGAGCTTCTGGTCATGTAGACGAGACCCACCGCGGGACCCACGTGAAGGCCCACCACGGCGCTCACGGGCACCACCTGCACCGGCGCCCCGGCGACCGGCTCGACCAACTCACGCGCGAACTGCTCGGCGGGCGCCTTGTCGCCGATGTAGTGCACCACCACGTACTCGAGTCCGTGATCGCGGACGTCCTCGGCGAAGGTACGTGCGATCTCGGTCAGCGCACGTGACTGGGTGCGCACCTTGGCAAAGGTGGTGGTCTGACCGTCGGCCACCGTGAGGATCGGGCGAATCTGGAGCAGGTTGCCCAGCAGCGCCGAGGCGGTGCCGATGCGCCCTCCTCGCTGCAGGTACTCAAGGGTCGCGGGCGTGAAGAGGTAGCGGGTGCGCGAGATGGTGTCACGCGCCGCACTCACGCAGCGGTCGAGCGTCTCGCCGGCCATCGCCGCCTGCGCGGCGGCCACGGCGCACAGCCCTTCTTGCATGGAGTTCGAACGGCTGTCGACGATCTCGATGCGCGCCGAGGGGAACTTCTCGAGCACCATCTGTGCCGCGAGACGGGCGGACTCCACGGTGCCGCTCATCTTCTCGGAGATGAAGACCCCCAGCACGTCGGCGCCCCGCTGGACCGCCTCGGTGAAGGCGTTGACCATCGACTCGAGCGATGGCTGAGAGGACGTGGGCAGGACACGCATGTCGGCGAGGCGGCGGTAGAACTCCGGCAGGTCGATGTCGGAGTCGGCCTCATGGCGCTCGCCGTCGTTGATCCACAGGGAGACGACCTCGATGCCAAGCTCCCGGCTCGTCTGGGCCGGAATGGAAGCCACGGAATCCGTCACGACGCTGACTGCCACGATCTCCTCCTGACGCAACACGGTCGGTGCGGTGCGAGAACCACAATAGCACCTGCGTGGTCGGCGGACGGGCGCGCAGGGATGCCTTCGTATGGGTATGCAGGAACGTGTGCTTCCTATGCATTTCCCGACTCGAAGGGACCGCTCATGACCGCAGGAACCAACGGCACGCGACGCGTCATCGTGATGGGTGCTGCCGGCCGAGACTTCCACAACTTCCTCGTCGCCTTGCGTGATGACCCCACGATCGAGGTGGTCGCGTTCACCGCCACCCAGATCCCCGGCATCGACGACCGCACCTTCCCCGCCGATCTCTCGGGTCCGCGCTACCCCGAAGGCATCGCCATCCACGCCGAGTCCGAGCTGCCCAGGCTGATCGCCGAGCTCAACGCCGATGAGGTCGTGTTCGCCTACAGCGACGTGGCGCACGACACGCTCATGCACAAGGCGTCGCTCGTGCTGTCGTGCGGCGCGGACTTCCGCATCGTGGGGCCGGCCGCGACGATGGTGCGCTCCACCAAGCCCGTCATCAGTGTCTGTGCGGTGCGCACCGGCGTGGGCAAGTCCGGCATCTCGCGGCGCGTGTTCGAGCGCCTGCGCGAGCGCGGCGTGCGCGCCGTCGACATCCGCCACCCCATGCCCTACCGCGACCTGTCCGCGATGGCGGTCGAGCGCTACGCCAGCGTCGAGGACCTCGACCGGCTGGGCGTCACCATCGAAGAGCGCGAGGAGTACGAGCACCTCGTCGAGGTGGGCGCGATCGTCATGGCCGGCGTGGACTACGAAGCGATCTTGCGCGAGGCCGAGAAGGAGGCCGACGTCATCGTGTGGGACGGCGGCAACAACGACTGGCCGTTCTACGCGAGCGATCTGGAGATCGTCGCGCTCGACCCGCACCGCCCCGGCCACGAGCGGGCGTACTTCCCCGGCGAGGTGAACTTCCTGCGCGCCGACGTGCTCGTGATCAACAAGGTCAACACCGCCGAGAAGTCCGCGGTCGACGACCTTGTAGCCGCAGCCGCGACCTACAACCCGGACGCGAGGCTGGTGCTCACCGACAGCGAGATCATCGCGAGTGACCCGTCGGCTCTGGCAGGCAAGCGGGTGCTCGCGGTCGAGGACGGCCCCACGGTCACCCACGGCGGCATGCGCTACGGAGCCGCCGCGCTCGCAGCCAAGGCCGCCGGTGCCGCCGAGCTGGTCGACGCCACACCCTTCGCGGTGGGCTCTCTGCGCGACACCTTCGACGCCTACCCGCACATGACCGACGTGCTGCCCGCGATGGGCTACTCGGCGGCGCAACTGGCCGACCTCGAGGCGACCATCGCCGCGACCGACGCCGATGTGGTGGCCATCGGCACCCCCATCGACCTCGCCCGTCTCATCACCATCGACAAGCCCATGGTGCGGGTGACCTACCAGGTCGTGGACACGTCGAGCCCCGGCATCGACACCGTCGTCGACGACTTCCTCGCCGCACACGGGCTGGGGTCGTAGGCTCGACCTCATGAGCCCCCGCACACTCGTCATAGCGCTGGGCGGCAACGCGATCGCCCGCAAGGGAGACGACGGTACGGTCGCCGCGCAGTACGAGCGCACCGCCGAAGCCCTGCGCCCCCTCACGCGCCTCGCCTGCCGAGGAGAGCGCATCGTTCTGACACACGGCAACGGGCCCGTGGTGGGAAACATCGTGCTGCGCGGCGAGCTCGCGCGTGCGACCGTCCCACCCACCCCGCTCTTCATCGCCGATGCCGACTCGGAAGGGGGTATCGGCCTCATGCTCCAGCAGGTGCTGGGCAACCAGCTGCGCGAGGCCGGCTCCCCCTGCGTGCCGGCGACCGTCATCACCCAGGTGGTCGTCGACGCCGATGACCCGGCATTCCTCGCTCCCACCAAGCCCATCGGCCCCTACTACACACAGGCCGAGGCCGCCGAGGTGAGCGCCGCGTACGGCTGGTCGGTGACCGAGGAGGCCGGAGGCGGCTGGCGCAGGGTAGTCGCCTCACCCCGACCCATTCGCGTGGTCGAGACCCCCGCGATCGTCGCGCTGCTCGATGCGGGCGTGGTGCCCATCGCCGCCGGCGGCGGTGGCGTGCCGGTCGTCTCGGCGCCCGACGGAAGCTTCATGGGCATCGATGCGGTGATCGACAAGGACTGGGCGAGCGCCATCCTCGCTCGCGAGCTGGACGCAGATGCGCTCGTGATCCTCATGGAGGCTGACGCCATCTATGAGGACTGGGGCACCCCCGCCGCACATCGGATCGAGCACTTGAGCGCCGCCGCGGGCACCGCTCTGGCCGCCGCCCTGCCCAAGGGTTCGGCGGCTCCCAAACTCGCGGCGGCCTCATGGTTCGCATCGACCGGCGGCACCGCGGTGATCTGCCGCGCCGAGGACCTCGACGACGCGCTCACGGGCCATGCGGGGACGACCGTCACCCGCGACTGAGCGCGATGTGTGATGAAAGTCACAAGACAGTGTGAGCAACCTCTCATCTCAGCGCACCGAGCCCCCGATATCCGTCGTACACGACCTGCGCTATCGCTCGGTTTCTCCTGGAGGACACGTGTTGCTCACCGCGACAAGTCAGCTTGCACAGATTCGCCCGCACTACGAGGGCGAGCAGCGTGACCTGTTGCGCGTGTTGCTGAACGCCACCTCCCCTGCCGAGGCGAACCTTGCCCTCGACGTCCTCAAGGGCAGCGTTCCGGAGAAGGCGCTCGTGTCGGCGTGCAACATCCGCGAGGTACTGCGTGTGCTGCCCGCCTCACCGTTCACGATGGCGGTGGACGAGCAGACGCTGTGCAGGACCGCAGGGTTCGAGCGGCGCATCGCCGCCATGGGCAAGGAGCTCATCGACGGCACGGAGCTCGTGGTGACGACCGCCGGCAACCTCGTGCTCGATGTCATCGTCAAGCACCGCGGCGAGAAGCTGTTCTGGAACTCGGTGCCGGTCACCGACGACTACGTGAACGGCCAGATCCTCGACCTGCTCATCACGAGCGACTATCTGCTCGAGGCCGCGATCGACATGACGGTGGCCATGGGAATGGTCTTCAACCCGAAGTTCTACCTGTCCATCGAGGACTGGCACCTCGAGTACGCCTCAGACGTCTTCGAAGGGCTCGGAGACCTGTTCTAACCGATTCGCGCCCCTCGCGACCGGGCATCACACCATCACCGATGCTCACGGGCAGCCACTACCGCAGCCGCCCGGTCGCGAGGGGCGAATCCTCTCCTCAGCCCAGCAACTCGTCGCTCGTGGTGACGCGACAACCCGCCGACTCCATCTCGCTGAGCGCCTGTGCGCCATCCCCCGGCGCCATGTCCACCGGACGGACCCCATCGGCGACCACGACCACCGAGAACCCCAGATCGGCCCCGTCGAGCGCGGTGAGCTTCACGCAGTAGTCCGTGGCCAGCCCCACAAGCCAGATCTCGTCCACGTCGTGGGCTCGCAGCAGATCGGCGAGCCCGGTGTCGCGCTTGCGACTGTTGTCGAAGAAGCCGCTGTAGCTGTCGATCGCGGGGTCGCTTCCCTTGCGCACCACGTGATCGACCCGCGCCACGTCGAGCGCAGAATGAAACGACGCGCCAGCCGTGCCCTGCACGCAGTGGTCGGGCCACAAGACCTGGCTCACACCGTTGATGTCGATGACGTCGCCGGGCGCTGCGCCCTCATGGTTGGACGCGAAGCTCGCGTGATCGACGGGGTGCCAGTCCTGTGTGGCCACGACCAGAGGAAACGCCGGTGCGAGCGCGTTTGCGACCGCCACCACGGCATCGCCATCGGCGACCGGCAGCGACCCAAAGGGCATGAAGTCGTTTTGGATGTCGACCATCACCAACGCGCGCATCTCACCACTCCTTCTCGGCGGTCCGTGCTGCGGCGATGAGTGCGATGCGGCGCTCAGACAGTCCACGCTCAAGTCCCACCTTGTACGTGTGCGGGTTCAAGAAGCGCTTGTGTGATGCGTCGAGCTCGCCCAACTGTTGTGTGGCGCGTTCCCTCACGCGCTCCAGGGCGGGCGGAACATAGACCTGCTCTCCGCCGCGAAACACCGGGACCAGCAACTCCTCGGAGGGCTGATCGACCGCGTAGCAGGTCGCTCGCAACGGGTCCTCGGGATGGACCATCACCACGTCGCCGGCGGGCGGCGCGTCCAGGTCATGGATCATGTCGCCGGCCCAGCATCCATCGGGCGAACGGTATCGGCGAACGCCCAGAAACCCGGGGGTCGTGACCTTGGCGGTCTGCTCGGACACCTTGATGCGCGGGATCCACTCCCCGCCCGGGCGCCGGATCGCCGAGAGCTTGTAGACGCCGCCCAGCGCGGGCTGGTCCCACGCCGTGACGAGCTTGGTGCCCACGCCCCAGACGTCGATCTCAGCGCCTTGGTCCTTGAGCGAGGTGATCAGGTGCTCATCGAGCTCGTTCGACGCGTAGATCTTGGCGCCGGGGAACCCGCCTTCATCAAGGATCTGGCGCGCTCGCTTCGACAGCCACGCCAGGTCACCGGAGTCGATGCGCACGCCGATGAGCTCGTGTCCGCGCTCACGCAACCTGCGGCCCACCTCGACCGCGTGGCGCACGCCGTCGAGCGTGTCGTAGGTGTCGACCAGAAACGTCACGTTGTTGGGAAGCGCCTGGGCGTAGGCCTCGAAGGCATCGAGCTCCGAGTCGAACGCCATCACCCACGAGTGCGCGTGCGTGCCTGCGACGGGCACGTCGTAGCGCTGGCCCGCGAGCACGTTCGAGGTGCCCGCGCAGCCACCCACGTACGCGGCCCTGCTCGCCGAGAGGCCCCCGTCAGGACCCTGCGCCCGGCGCAGGCCGAACTCGACCACGGGGTCGCCCTGGGCGGCGATCACACAGCGCGCGGCCTTGGTGGCCACGAGCGTCTGGAAGTTCACGATGTTGAGCAGCGCGGTCTCGACGAGCTGGCAGACCGGCAGCGGTCCGCTCACACGGATGATCGGCTCCCGGGGGAAGCAGATCGTTCCCTCCTCCATGGCGTCGAGATCGCACGAGAAGTCGAGCTCGCCCAGATAGTCGAGGAAGTCGCCTGTGAACAGCGGTGCACCGTCGTTGCCGGTGCGCCTGGCCAGGTACTCGATGTCGACGGGCTCGAACCTGAACGCATTCAGGTGCTCGATCGCCTGCTCAAGACCGCATGCGACCGCAAAGCCGCCCCCAAAGGGATTCGAGCGGTAGTACAGGTGGAAGCATGCGTCCGTCTCGGCGATGCCGGCAGTGAAGTATGCCTGCGCCATCGTGAGCTGATACAGATCGGTAAGCATGGCTGAGTTCGCGCACGACTCGTGCATGGCACCTCTCTTTTCTCGGTTCACCCAACGGTAGCACGCGGTTCGTACCACGCGCACAGCCCACTCCAAACGGTCACCGCTCGTTGCACGAGTGTTACTTCTCGATGTTTTCCGCCGAACGGGGCAGGATGACACCCCGCGCGGGGGTATAGAGCGTGTGCGCCCTCGCGGGGAGGCTGGGGGCGCCCCTGTTGAGGAAGTACGGAGGACGCGATGACCACGCCGACCGACCGTGTTCCGACCGAGCAAGACCCTCAGGTCTTCGAGGCCGCAACGGCAGCCGACACCGAGCACGTGGGATCACACCCCCGTGACCTCTATGCCGAAAGCGAGCTCGAGCTCCGCCACGAGCGGACCGAGCGCTTCATCCGACAGGCCGAGCAACTGGCCTGACGGCTGAGCCGCACGACCACCGCACGCTCGCCACACACGCCTCCACCACGGGTACACTGGCGGGGCGGCGACAGCAGTCGTCGCGAACACGTGGCGAGAAGGGTTCGTGCGATGTGCCAGTTCTGTGTCGAGCACGGCGAGGGTGAGCGTTGGTACCTCAACGTCTCCAACTATGCCTACGACCTTGAGAGCGATCTCAAAAGGCGCGAGTACATCGTCGACTTCATCGAGGGCTTCGGCTCGATGCGCTCATCGGCGTTGACGTGGGCACAGCGGCTGGACAAGCTGCCCCGACCCTTGGGCGACCTGGGACGCTCGGCCATCACCGCCCACATGAAGAAGAACCACTTCGGGCAGGCAGTGCCCCTCGAAGAGTGCGAGCGCATCTTCGACGCCACCACATCGATCACCTCCATCCCCTGCATCTGCCGCATGCACACACCCGGTAAGACCGCCGATGAGGTGTGCCTGCTCGTCACCACGCAACCGGTGGAGCCGGTGCTCGCCGAGGGGTTCAAGGGCTACGAGAACGGGCCCGACCTCGACGACTTCAACAAGATCACCAAAGACGAGGCGATGGCGCTGCTGCGACGTTGCGAAGAGCAGGGGCTCATGCACTCGGTCTGGACCTTCCAGACGCCGTTCACGGCCGCGATCTGTAACTGCAACGTCGAGAGCGGCTGCATGGCCATGCGCATGACCGCCGGGTACGGCGTCAAGCTCATGTGGCGCAGCGAGTACGTCGCCACGCTCGATGCCGAGAAGTGCACGCGCTGCGGGCGATGCGCGAAGGTGTGCCCGTTCGGCGTGATCGAGGCGACGCGCACGGCGGTCACCTTGGACGAACGCGTGTGCTGGGGATGCGGCATCTGCCGTCCCCACTGCCGCACGAACGCCATCACCATCAGCGAGCGGTGTACGGTTCCGGTCGCGGCCGACGTCTGGTAGCAGGGTCGGGCTGCCGTACCGCTACTTTGCCGCGCGATACTCCGCGACACGCGCGCCGTCAGCGGTGAGCAGCGTGAGGGTGTCTTGCTTGATCTGCACTCGCGCGGCAGTGGGCAACGCGGCCAGGTAGAGCCGCTCCTGCTCCATCGCATCATCGGGGCCCGCCATCAGCGTCGTCGCGATCTCAGGGCTGATGGCGATCTTCACCGCGTCGAGCGTGTAGGTCGTCGAATAGCTGTTGACCCCCGAGACCCCCGACAGTGTCCCGTCGGCGAACTGCGCCGATATGGGCGCACTGGTCAGCACCGAGACCACCGCTTCTTTGCCGTTGTTGTAGCTGAGGCACTCCCAGTCGGTGCCCTCGAGCGAGAGCTTCTTTCCCGGAGAGAAGCGAACCAGCACCGAGCCCCTGTCATCGAACAGCTCAAGGGACTCCTCAGTCACGCGATAGCGCGTCGCAGCCTTGAGCGCAGCGAGGTAGTCGGTCTCCGTCCTCATCGCTTCTGGCTCGCCCGCCATCAGCGTCACGTTCATGGGCCCGAACGAGATCGAGTCGCCATCCGTGCTGTATTCGCCCCCGTAGGTGTTCACGCCACTGAATCCGCTGATGCGCGTCTTGGAGAACTCGGCCGTGGGCGGAGCAGAGAGCGGCTCGACCAGCTCGCCCCCCTCGGGCCGATACTGCCGGCACTCCCACGTCTTGCTCACAAGTAGCGTGGGATCCTGGGATGAAGCACTCCCTGCGCATCCGGGCACAGCCACGACAAGACCGATCAGCGCCAACAGCGCATAGCACGTCTTGATTCGCACGAGAGCCCCCTCCAACCGGGTTGAACCGCATGCAGCCGAACCGCGTCAGCCTCCGGCGGTGATCCCCATGGCGGCAAGCGCGAAGATGCCACCGAAGGCAAGGACCGCGATCACCGCCAAGACGATACCGACGATAAGGAACGGCTTCGACTTCGCAGGGCTTTGCTTTCGGTTGACGAGCCACGCGACGAGCGCTCCGGGAAAGCCGAAGAACACCACCGCGAGCCACCACAACGCGGAGACCGGGGGCTCCTCGGCGGGCGCCATCTCGGTGGCCACGACCTGCTCGACTGACGCGAAGGCCTCCGAGTCGGTCCAGCCCGCATCGACGCCGACCTCGGTCGGCGGGACGTCGGCGAAGTCCGAAGGCGCGAGCGATTCGGTCGTGAACGGCGCCGGGACAGGTGTCGCGAAGTCAGCCGGGCTAGGCGGCGGAGCCGGGGCGAAGGCCTCGACCGGAACAGGCACGGCGAAGTCAGCCGGAACGGGCGCCGGGAGGTCGGCAGGTGCGGGTTCGCCGGCCGCGTAGGCAACGGGCGCGGCCGGGTCGAAACCGAGCGCGGACGCATCCAGGGACTGTTCGACCATCGCGGGCGGCTCAAAGACCGGCTGCGCGGGAACGGCGTAGGAAGACATTGGCTCAGCTGTCTCAGGCACACCGTAGGAAGACATTGGCTCAGCTGTCTCCGGCACACCGTAGGAAGACATGGGCTCAGCCGCGGCCTCGGGCGACCCGAAGGCGGACATGGGCTCCGCAGGCGACTCGGGGACCGCAGGAGATGCAGTGGGCTGTTCTCCCGGCTGCGGGGGCTGCACTGCCTCCTCGTAGTACCAGGAAGGCAGCTCAGCGGCTGCGGAGTCCGGGGCCGCCGTGTCGGTCGCGGCACCCCCGGGGATGATCAGCGGCTCCGAGGGCTCGACGGGAATCGGCTCAGGCATGAAGGATTCAGGCAGAGGCCTTGGGGAGGCCGGGTACTCGGGCGTCGCAGGCTGCGCCGGAGCGAACTCCGGCGCCGGCAGCTCAACCGGGATCGGTGCGGGGGCCGTGGCGGGCTCCGGAACGGGGATCGGCACCGGAATCGGGGCCGGCACATCGGCAGCGGCGGCCGGGGCGGGCTGAAACGTCGGCTGCTCGATGACGGGGACCGACGGCGCCGTGACGGGCTCGGGGTCGACTGCGATCGGCTCGACGGGTGCGGCCACGGGGGTCTCGTGCACCGGCATGGGCGCGTAGACCATTGCATCGGCGGTCATCGCGAGCGACTGCTCAGGATGCGCAGCCATGTAGGCCTTCAGCAGCTCGAGCGCCTCACCCTCGGACATGCCGTGGATGTCGCGCGGCCGAGCACGCCCACTCACCTGCATCAACATCGAGATGAAGCTATCGTTACGCGCATTCAGTTCGGCCACTGGACCCCTCCCGGAAACGGCGGCTCTAGTGGCAGTATCACCCGAATCTCCCTCGCCGTGAACCGTCACCGGGTACGGAAGGCGTCTTTCATCCGTCCCGGTAGCGGGGCCGGCCGCCATCGTGCCACGCGCGGGCCTCGATGTGGTTGCGCGGGCTTCGCGTATAGACGGTGACGAACCGCTTGTCGACGATGGCTGCGATCATGTCATCGGGCACACCGCCGGGGGACCGCTTGAACATCGCGAGGCTGCGCGCGGCCGCGTCATCTTCGGACTTGGTCCACACCATCGTGAGCGCCTTGGGCACGAGCATGCCTTGGCATACGGCGACGTGGTACTCCCACTCCCATTTCAAATCGTCCGAGACAGCACCGTCGGCGAAGTCGCTCTCGAACAGGTCCATGCAGTCCGAGGAGCCTGATCGCGCCAGTGCCCGCACGATCACGGCCGATGCGGCGACCTCCGGGTCAGGGTCTCTGCTTGCGCGTTCAAGCCACTCTGCTTTGGCGGCGCACTCGATCTCTGACAGAAGTCGCAATCCATCGAGCCTCACCTGGCGCGTGGGGTGCACGAGCAGCATGTCCAGCCATTCGATCGTCCGCGTGTCCGCTTCGAAGTACACCCCACCCTCCTCTCAACCTGGAAGTGCCGACGCCCGGCGCCGTGCCACAGCACCGGGCGTCGCCCCCCCCGCGACCGCTACCTGCCCACACCGTCCGAACGACCGGATGTGGTGGTGTCGTCCGTTGTGCCCGTGGGCGGCTCGAACCACTCTTCCGCGAACCGTGCCTCTTTTGCGCGGCGATAGTCCGACACGCGCTGGCTCAGGAGTGCCATGTTCTTTCGCTGACCGGCCTCGCTGTGCTCCCACGTGTGACTGCGCCCTTTGTCGACGCCCATCGCAGCACTCTCTGCATAGGCGTCCTGATTCGCACCCAGGTACACGAACTCGTACCCCCGAGCCTGCCGATCCTCGATGAGGTCGAACACGTGCTTGCGCGTGTACGTGTGGCTCGCGTTCTCGAGGCCGTCGGTCATGATCACGAACAAGATCTGATCCGGTCGCTCCTCGGCGCACGCAAGGTACTCGTCAACGGCGTGAATGGCGTGGCCCATCGCGTCGTAGAGCGCGGTGCACCCGCCGGGCCGATAGTTGGCCGGCTCCATCGACGGAATCTCCCGGAGCGGCACCGCCCCACACACCGAATGGAGCCGGTCGTCGAACAGCGTGAGCGACATCATGGCCTCGCCCGGCTGCGCACGCTGCGCCGAGAGGAACTCGTTGAACCCCTCGATGGTCGCCTGCCTCACGACATCCATCGAACCCGACTTGTCGAGCACGAATGAAATGAGGATCGAGCCGCCATCACGTGACGAGACGCCCCCATCCGGCCACTTCATCTCAGTCATCCCGGTCTCCCTTCTCGTCCGCCATGCCGACACCGTAGAACACGGGTCTGACACGCTGTCTTCGCGCCGTGCACCTCGCTGCGCTAGACTGCATTTGACAGATATGTACCCAGATTTGCCATCTTTGTCAACTTGTTTGCCATTGTTGGTATACTTGCAGGTGGAGGTAGCTGTGGGGTCCTCGTTCGGACAGACGATCCGCATGCTCCGGCACGAGAGGGGCGTGACCTTGGCTGACGTCGCCGAGGCCACCGGCCTGAGTGTCGCCTTGCTCTCGCGGCTTGAGCGCGGTCAGCGCAATCCGACGCCCGAATCCGCTGCCCAGCTCGCCGCCTACTTCGCCGTCCCCGTCCATCGGCTGAACCAGCTCGCTGCCTCGGCGTCCATGCAGCGCTGGAACTCCGACGCCGCGGGCGTCGCCGAGTCGAACGAGCGGGGCATGATGCGAGCGGACGCACCCATCGCGCGGGTCCGCAGGCAGGAGGACGCGACCGCGTTCTACGCGGTGCGGCCCATCGGTGACCTGTTCGGCGAGGAGCCCGATCCGCTCCTGCTCGCGCTCGACACCGCCGACGACGCCGTGCGCGATGCCACGCGCACGTTCTGGCAGGGGTTCGCCGCCCTCTCCCCCACCGAGAAGGTCCTCGTCCTGGAACGTCTTGGGCGCCTTGCAGAGGAGCCGCTCGACGCAGTCCGACACGTGGCCGCCGAGGAGGCGGATCCGGCCGTGAAGAAGGCGGCCCATTCACTTCTGCGGCGGATGGAGCGTTGATGCGCCGCACCGCTGCCGCGCTCCTGGCGATCGCGGTGATGCTGCTTGTGGCCGGGTGCGAGGCACGGGCCTCGGCACCTCTGGGCGCTCCCGCAACCACCGACTCCCGCTCGGCCGCGGTAACGGAGAGTCCCTCGACTCCTGATCCTCCGGCGGGCGATACGTCAGAGGCAGGGGCGCCATCCACGAAGCAAGGACGCGTGGTCCGGGTCGTGGACGGCGACACGGCGCACATCGTCGTGGACGGCGTGCGCGAGAAGGTGCGCTTCATCGGCGTGGACACGCCCGAGTCGACCAAGGAGATCGAGCCGTTCGGCCACCAGTCCTCGGCATACACGAAGAAGGCGCTCGACGGACGCACCGTGTGGCTTGAGACCGATGCCGAGCTGCGCGACCGCTACGGGCGCCTGCTGGCCTACATCTGGCTCGAGAAGCCCACATCGGGCTCGGATGCCGAGATCCGTTCCAAGATGTTCAACGCGAGACTGTTGCTGGATGGCTACGCGCAGGTGTACACGTTCCCGCCCAACGTGCGCTACGTCGAGTCGTTCCTGCGCTATCAGCGTGAGGCGCGAGAGCGCGATCGCGGGCTATGGAAGGTCCCCGGGGCCGCCGACCCGCTGGAGGGCCACCGCGCACCCGTGATGCCCGGGTCTGCGCAAGGATCGGGTCTTGGCGGATCGAGCCGGGGCGCGGCGGACGCGGCACTCTACCGCACCCGCACGGGAACCCACTATCACCGAGACGGGTGTCGGTCGCTCGCGCGCAGCCGGATACCCACTACGCTCGACGAGGCCCGATCGCTCGGCCTGACGCCCTGCGGCGCCTGTCGCCCTCCCGGCTAGGCGCCGCTAGAGCTGCTTCTCGACGGCCTCTTTGACCTTGTCGGCAGGGATCTGGCCGACCCATCGGTCGACCTCCTTGCCGTCTGGTGTGACGAGCACGACCGTGGGGAACTCGGCGATCTTGTGACTCTCGAGCAGGCCCATGGCCGTGTCATCGGCGCTGGAGTCCGGATAGACGATGACGTCGAGGCGCCCGGTGTAGAGGGCACCCAGCTGCTCGCCGATGGTCTGTGCCTGAAGGCTCTGCTGCTGGTTGCCGGGGTCCCCGAAGACATACAGCGTGGGGTGGCCGCTCGTGGACTGGTCCCACTCGGTGTTCGCTCTGCCGGTCACGCGCCCGAACACGGGGGTGAAGGCGGCGCTGAACGCGATCGAGACGATCGTGACCACGATGCCGGCGATCAGCATCGCCTTGGCGGCTGACTTGTTCGCGTCTCGCGCGATGATCCACGCGATCACGCCGCCAAAGATCCCGAAGCCGAACGGCAGCGCCCACAGCCACTTGGGAACCGGTGACCCCGACGGGGCCGTGTCGAGCAACGATGCGCCCTGGGGCTGAGAGAGGACCTGGTCGACCGGGCTGAGCGGCACCGCTGCACCGGGAGTAGCGGCCGCGACGGGCTGCGGAGAGCTGGCCGGTTGCGATGGCGCGACAGGCTGGGCCGGAGCGACGGACGGCGGCGCCGACACCGTGAGCCGGGCGCCGTCGAAGTGCACGGCGAAGTGCTGTGCGTGGATCTGCGCGTAGTACCGCAAGAACTCGAGCCCAACGTCGTCAGGGATGCCCGCCAGCATGTCCGGCGTGACAGGGCGCCCCGTCCGGAGCATGTCCGTGATCTGTTGGTCGATCGCGTTCGAGTACTGCATGGCGAACCCCGATCAGTCCTCGGGCAGAAGCGCGACTCCCCAGCCCGTTCCCGTGTGTGTGCTGATGACCGAGCCCGTCTCGTAGATGACGAGGTCGCTCACGTCGAACCGGCGCCGGAGCTCCTCGGCGATGCGCTCCGCGCGATCTCGCGACAGGGCGTGCCCCACCGCGAACCGTCCTTTGGTGGCCGAGCCCATCTTCTCGGTGACCCACTGCAGCGTGTGCTCGAGCGCGGCCTTCTCGCCGCGGCTGCGGGCCACCGGCTCAAAAGCGCCGTCGGCGTCGACGGTGAGGGTGACCTTGAGGTTGAGCAGCGATCCGAGAAACGCCGAGACCTGGCCGATGCGGCCGCCCCGAGCGAGGTTGTCGAGCGAGTCCAGGCCGACGATGAGACGTACACGCTCCCTGGCCTTCGCGAGCCGCTCCAGAGCCTGGTCCACGCTGCTGCCCTCGGTCGCCGCGCGCGCCGCCTCGACGACTTGCAGTCCCAGACCCCACGACAGGTTGAGCGAATCGAAGACGTGCACCTTGTCGGAGAACTGCTCGGCGGCCTGCCGGGCTGACTCTATCGTCCCGGAGAGCCGATTGGAGATGTGCACCGAGATGACCTGATCGGCGCGCTCGAGAGCCGTACGGTACGCGTCGACGAACGCCCCCACGGGGGGCTGAGAGGTGGTGGGCAGAGTGGCGCCGCTGCGCATCCGATCGAAGAACTCCTGCTGACCGAGCGTCTGGTCTTGGAAGGTCTCGGTACCGAACGACACCGAAAGCGGAACCACGGTGATGCCGTGGGCCGCCGCGATATCGGGAGCGATGTCTGCCGTGCTGTCTGTCACCACGACGAAGTTCGGGCGGCTCACCACACACCTCCGGGACGGGGAACGCGGGCAGAGTGACTACTGGACCGTGACCTCGACGAAGTAGTTCGACAGGGGTGGCGAGTCCTTCTTGTCAGGGTTGCGCAACTGCAGGTGAAGCTTCGTGGTGCCGGACTTCTTCGCAAGGAACGTCAGTCGATCCACTCCCGGCGCAGCGATCTTGCCATCCGCGGTCGCTCCAAGATAGGTCGACTCACCCTTCTGGGCGATGACCTTCTCGTCGCCGGCGACGACCAGCCACTTGGTCCCCGTCGCGGGGTTGTTGGTGGCATCGACGACCAGCTCGTCGCCCTTGGCGAGCGTGACCTTGGCTCCGCTGTCGCCCGGTCCCAGATTCTTGGTAGCGCCAGGCCCCGACTGGCCGCAGGCGACCAGCAGGACAGCGAGTGCGACGAACGCTATGAGCAAGCCGATACGCTTCATGTCCACCTCTCAAGAACACCTGGACGGGCACTGACAGTATGCGCCATCAGCGCCCATGCAGGGAGAGCACGCCTGTGGAGATGGCGTGTCGCCGAGCACTTCACGACGGCTGAGGTGTCCCTCCGGGGTCCGGGCGATCAGTCCTCGATGACGGTCATCTTGAAGACGACGGGGTTGGCCGGGTCGGGGCAACAGGCGCTCATCTCGGCCTCGCCACTCCACGGCATCACGCCGCCGTAGCGGATGGCGACCACGTACGGCTGGATGGCGTTCCAGGCCGCGGCGCAGATGCCCTCGGGGACGATGCCGTCGCGGACCTCCCATGACTGTCCGACGGTCAGCCCGACAGGGCATTCACCGCCCACGAGGATCTCGGTGATCTCGACGCGTACCGGGGTGCCGTTGGAGCCTGCCATGTCTCTCTCCTCACGCGAAGCGGTTTGGCGCAGTGTACAAGAGCCCGGGGCTGTACTGCGACCCGTCAGGAGCCCACCGCGACCGGCGGCGTCTCTGACGACCACTCGGCGATGGCCGCGAGGAACAGCTCGCCGTACCGCTCGCACTTGGCCTCTCCCACCCCGTGCACCTCGAGGAACTCGGCGGTCGTGGCAGGACGCTTGGCGGCCATGTCGACGAGCGCCTTGTCGCCGAATACCACGTAGGGAGGGACGCCCTGCTCGGTCGCGAGCTGACGCCGCACCTCACGCAGGTGCTCGAACAAGGACTCGTCGGCGTCGGTCAGGGAGAGGGCGGCCACGGCGCTCTTGGTGCGCTTGGGTGCGGCCGGGGCCTTGGCGCGCGGGCGTGCGAGCCACAGCTCGCACTCACCCCTGAGTACCTCACGGGAGCTCGCCTGCAGCTTGAGCGCCGAGAACTGGGCGATGTCTTGGCGAAGATAGCCCCGATGGATGAGCTGCCTGATCACACTGGTCCACTCGTCCCGGGTGAGGTCCACCCCGATGCCGTACACCGAGAGCTGGTCGTGATCCCACTGCTTGATCTTGGACGTCTCAGCCCCCAGGAGCACATCGATGACGTGACCGATGCCGAACCGCTCACCCGTCCTGTACACCGCCGAGAGAGCCTTCTGTGCGTCCACAGTGGCATCGTAGAGCTGCGGAGGGTCGAGACATACGTCGCAGTTGCCGCAGTCGCTTTCGAGCGGCTCGCCAAAGTAGCCGAGGAGCACGCGTCGCCGGCAGGTGGTGGCCTCGGCGAAGGCGATCATCGCCTGAAGCTTGTGCAGCTCGACGCGAACCTGCTCTTGGTTGCGCCCGTTCTCGATCAGGGAGCGCGCGGTGACCGCGTCTTGCAGGCCGAAAAGGCACAGCGCCTCGGCCGGAAGCCCGTCTCGGCCGGCTCGCCCGGTCTCCTGGTAGTAGCCCTCGATGTTCTTGGGGAGGTCGTAGTGCACCACGAAGCGCACGTCGGGCTTGTCGATGCCCATGCCGAAAGCGACCGTGGCCACCACGACCCGCACCTCGTCGCGGATGAAGGCGTCTTGCACCTTGCTGCGCTTCTCGGCGGGAAGACCTGCGTGGTAGGCGGCCGCCTGGACGCCTGCGGCGCGCAGCTTCTTGGCGACCTCCTCGACCCGCTTGCGGGAGAGCGCGTAGACGATGCCGGAGTCTTGTGGTCGCTCGGCGATGAACTTCTGGAGCTGCTGGATGGCCTGGCGCTTGTCGGCGACGGTGTAGCGGATGTTGGGCCGGTCGAACCCCGCGGCGAACACGGGCGCATGCCCGATGCCGAGCCGGACGCGCACGTCCTCGCGGGTCTGGTCGTCGGCCGTGGCGGTAAGCGCGACGAGCGGCACCGACGGGAAGCGCTCCCGGAGAGACCCGAGCTTCACGTACTCCGGGCGGAAGTCGTGGCCCCACTGGCTGACGCAGTGCGCCTCATCGATCGCGAACAAGGAGATCTCGAGGGTCCGTACGAACTCGAGAAAGCCGTCGAGCATGAGCCGCTCGGGGGCGACGTAGAGCAAGTCGAGCTCACCGGCACGCAGCGAGGCGATGACGTCATCGGCCTGCTCGGGTGAGAGGGAGGAGTTGAGGCACGCGGCCGCCACGCCGTTGGCCGTCAGCGCGTCGACCTGGTCCTTCATGAGCGAGATGAGCGGAGAAACGACGATCGCCACGCCACGGCGATGCAAGGCCGGTATCTGGAACGTGAGCGACTTGCCGCCGCCCGTGGGCATCAACACAAAGGCGTCGCCGCCCGCGACGAGATGCTCCACGATCTCCCGCTGATGCGGGCGAAACTCGTGGTAGCCGAAGATCTCGGCGAGCGTGGCGTCTATCGTGGTGGTGCGCAGGGTCATGGAGTCCTTCTCGGCTCGCGATGTCCGCACACGGTACCACGCACCGGTGACACGGAAGTGACCCGTTTCTTGCCGCGCGCACCCGCGCCCAGCGGGTACAGTGTTCACGCACAGCATCAGCGAAGGGAATGGCATGGCGAAGAAGGCATCGGCGAAGCGCGCGTTCGACTGGCGCACCTACAGCAAGCCCGCACGGCTGTTGTCGGTGGCTCAGGAGGACGCATTCACGAGCGGCATCCTGGCACCCGTGCTCGCGTGGGTGGCCGAGGACCCGCGGAGCCGTTTCGAGATCCGGGCGCGCGCAGCCGGCCTGTACCATCGCGGCGTGAGCCTCGCGCGCGTCATGGGCGAGGAGCCCTTCGTGGCCGAGCTCGAGCCCGCCGAGGGCGCGGCCCCCGAGCGCCTGCCCCTCGAGTCCGACAGCGATGTCACCCACCTGCTCGACCGCCTCTCGGCGGCCCGTGAAGCGGTCGATGACGCACTCGACGGTGACGAGGCCCCGCGGCATCGGCGGTCCTACTCGCTCGCCATCGCCGAGGGCAACTCGGGCATCGACCTGTTCGAGGACGAGATCGTGGTGGTCGACGCCGAGTACGCGCTGGGTCGGCGCAAGGTCGACCTGGTCGCGCTGGTGCGCACGGAGGGCGTGACCGGACCGGGCGCGTTTGCCAACCCCACGCTCGCCTTCATCGACGTGCGCGTGCCCGGGCAGTCGCTGACGGGCGGCAACGGGCTCGCCTCCGTGGCGGCCGACGTCGCCGAGTACTGCAAGGCGCTCTCCGGCGAGCACCTCGAGCGAACCGCCGAGGAGATCGACATGCTCGTCGCGCAGAAGGTCCGTCTGGGGCTGCTGCCCGACGACCTCGAGGTCCGCTCGGTCGAGTCGACGCTGCCCAAGCTCATCGTCGCGTTCGCAGAGCGCGACCCCCGCGAGCCCGCCAACGACGCCGCGATCGTGGAGCTGCACGAGAAGCTCGCCGCGCGACACTACCCCACCGAGCTCCTGCGCTTCCTGGACTTCGTCGAGGTGCCCGAGGACGGCGAGGGCCTGGCGCTGGGTGCCGGCGACGCGATGACCTACCGGGAGTTCAAGGCGTACCGGATGCAGGACCGCTAGCGCGTCGCGCGCAACAGCTCGCACGCGCGCTCGATGCGCCCGTGCGAGACAGGGAAGCGCAGAAACGACGGGTCCACGCCATCGCTGAGCCTGACGCGGTCGAGCGCGTCGGCATCCTTGAGGATGCGAAACAGCCTCAGGCTCGCCTCGGGTTCGTAGAGCCACTGCATCGCCCGCTCCGCATGGCCCTCGTCGCCGCAGTGGTGCGTCACGAGCTCGAGCGCGGTGTCGGCGACCACGGGATCGAGCGCCGCGTGCAGGCCCAACCCCACCACCTTGCCCGCGCTCTTCGCGCCGTGGTAGTAGTCGGCCCCGTCGTGCGTGCGACCCACGTCGTGCCACAGCGCCGCGTGGTGCAGGACCTCTCGCTCCCACGGTGCCAACCCAAGCTCGTGGGCGATCTCTTGCGCGTGCACCCACACGCGCAGGGTGTGGCCCACACCATGGATGCCACGCGCGTACGACTCCCCATCGGGCCTGAGGAACCATTCCTCGGGCACGTGCGGTGTGGCGACGCCGATGATGCCGATACCGTCAGACACGCGCTCCCCTTCGTCTCGGGGAACCCGGCTACTCGGCGAGCTTGCGCGCGAGCACCTCGTTGACGACCGCCGGGTTGCCCTGGCCCTTCATCTCACGCATGACCTGGCCCACAAAGAAGCCGATGACCGTGGTCTTTCCGCCCCTGTACTGCTCGACCTGAGCGGGGTTCGCGGCGAGGATCGCATCGACCACCGCTTCGATGGCGCCGGTGTCTGAGACCTGGCGCATGCCCTTGAGCTCGACGATGGCACCCGGAGCGTCGCCGGTCTCGGCCATCTCCGCGAAGACCTCCTTGGCCTGCTTGCTCGAGATGGTTCCGTCCTCCACGAGCTCGACGAGCTCGGCGACCATGCTCGGGACCACGCGGCTCTGGGTCACGGCGATGCCATTGGCGTTCAGGTAGCCGGACAGGTCGTTGAGGATCACGTTGCCGATGGCCTTGGCGCGCTCGGCTCCCGCGATGGTGACCGCGGCCTCGAAGAACTCAGCCAGCTCGAAGTCGCTGGTCAGCACGCTCGCGTCGTAGGCCGACAGCCCGAGGGTCTCCATGAAGCGCTGCTTCTTGGCGTCGGGAAGCTCAGGCAGGCGCGTGCGGATCTGCTCGATGAACTCATCGGAGAACTCGAACGGCACCATGTCGGGCTCGGGGAAGTAGCGGTAGTCGTGCGCCTCT
>CAYOHY010000016.1:31159-41335 GCA_964403885.1 uncultured Eubacteriales bacterium | reverse complement strand
ACTTCACGTACTCGGAGAGCTGATGGCGGATGGTCGCCTCGTCCATGACGTAGAGCGCCGTGCCCGCCTCACGCGCCAGTTCGACGGTGTCGACACCGCCGATCCAGAGGTGACCGTCTTTGATCTCGGCCGTCATGGGGAGCACCGACATGAGGTCGGCGCCGGTCTTGAGGTCCGGCGTCGCGGGCGGGCGGGGTGCGGACGGCTTTCCCATGGTGGTCCCCTTCTGTCGGGCTACTTAGCATATGCTAACTATAACGGTTCGCACATGCTATTGGCTTGTGGCGGCCAGGTCAAGCGCTACATCTGCTCCGGTGCGCTCACGCCCAGCAGCGCGAGCACGCACCGCAGTGCACGGCGGGTCGCATCGCACGCGTAGACGCGCGCAGCGGTGAGCTCGGGTGCTGTCTCATCCACCACCCGGCACACGGTGTAGAACTGGTGGAAGCTCGCCGCGAGGTCCTCGGCATAGCGGGTGAGTTTGTTGGGCGCCAAGTCGCGAGCGGCAAGCTCGACGACCTCGGAGAACTCGCCAAGCCGGCGCATCAGCGAGAGTTCGGCCTCGTCGGTGAGGACCGAGAGGTCCACTCCGGTCCCCACGAGATCGGCGGCGATGGCATCGGCGCTGCGCCCGGAGTCGATGCCCGAGGCGTCGGCAGCCTTGCGCAGGATCGAGCAGATGCGCGCGTAGGCGTACTGCACGTAGAAGACCGGGTTGTCGGCGGACTGCTGCCGCGCGAGCTCGATGTCGAAGTCGACCTGCTGGTCCGTGGAGCGGCGCAGGAACCAGTAACGGGCCGCGTCCGGGCCCACCTCGTCGAGCAGCTCCTCGAACGTGACCATCTCGCCCGTGCGCTTGCTCATGCGGACGGCCTCGCCGTTGCGGAACAGGTTCACCAGCTGACCGATGACCACGTCGAGCTGACCCTCATAGCCCAGCGCGGCACACGCGGCCTTCATGCGAGCCACGTAGCCGTGATGGTCGGCTCCCCACAGGTCGATCACGCGGTCGAAGCCGCGGTCGTGGAACTTGTTCCAGTGATACGCCACGTCGGCGGCGAAGTACGTGTAGCTGCCGTCGGCCTTCTTGAGCACGCGGTCCTTGTCGTCGCCAAAGTCGGTCGAGCGGAACCACACCGCACCTTCGTGCTCATAGATGAAGCCGGCCGCGGTCAGCGCCGCGATCCCCTGCTCGATCTCGCTGGGCCCGCCATCCGCACCGGCCTCATGCAGCGTGCGCTCCGAGAACCACACGTCGAAGTCCACACCCATGCCGTGCAACACGCGCTTGAGGTGCGCGAGCACCTGGGCGTACGCCTTCTCCTTGAAGTGCGACTCGCGCGATTCAGCCGAGACCTCGACCCACGCGTCACCCTCTTCGTCGAAGATCTCGCGAGCGATCTCTGCGATGTAGGCGCCCTGATACCAGTTGTCCTCGAAGGTCACCGTCCGGCCGCACAGCTCGAGATAGCGAGCCGCGACCGACTTGGCGAAGATGTCCATCTGCACGCCGGCATCGTTCACGTAGAACTCGCGCTCGACGCTCCAGCCGGCATGCGCCAGCACGCGGGCGATGGCATCGCCCAGGGCCGCCCAGCGACCGTGTCCCACATGCATGGGGCCCACCGGGTTCGCCGAGACGAACTCGACCTGCACGCGGCGCCCCTCGCCCAGGTCCACCCGCCCGAAGTCGAGGTCGGCATCCCGAGCGGTCACCAGCACACGCTGGAGCGCAGGCGGGGCAAGGCGAAGGTTGATGAAGCCGGGGCCGGCGATCTCCACCGCGGCGATATCGGGGTGTGCACCCAGGTGCGATGCGACGACCTCGGCCACCTGGCGCGGGTTCATGCCGGCGGTCTTCGCGCACCGCAGCGCGACGGTCGTCGCCCAGTCACCGTGTGCGGCGTCACGCGGACGCTCGAGCGCCGGGTCCGGCACCTCGGAGAGCGGAAGCTCACCGGCCTCGATGGCTGCGGCAAGAGCGGATGCGACGAGCGCGGAGATTGCGTCTCTCACGGATAAGACCCTCTTTACGATGCACGGCGATGTGAGCAGGTAGGATACCCGATTGCCGAGCACAGCGGCAAAGCCGCACAAAGGCCTTCGGGCTACTTGTGGTATGGCTCTCCGCGGGCGATTCGAAACGCCCGGTAGACCTGTTCGAGCAACACCACGCGGGCCAGGTTGTGCGGCAGCGTCATGGGCCCCAGGGAGATGCGCTCATCGGCGCGCTTTCGCACCTCGGCGGACAGACCGTGCGAACCGCCGATGATGAACACGACGCTCGAACGCCCTTCGACCCCAAGCCGAGACAACCGCTGCGACAGCGCCTCGCTCGAGAGCTGCTTGCCGTCGATCTCCAGGGTCACCACGTGGGCGTCGGCCGGTATCGCCTTCACGACATCGGCGCCTTCATCGGCAAGCGCGCGCTCGATCCCCCGGGACTCGTCGCGGTCAGCGACCTCCACCATCCGCACATCCGCGTAGGGCCGGAGCCGCTTCAGATACTCGTCGGCCGCCTCGCGCCAGAACTTCTCTTTGAGTCGCCCTACCGCGATAAGGGTGATGCGCATCTACTTGCGGTCCGCGTCTGAGCCAAGGACGACGTCGAAGGTCTGGGTGGTGTCGCCACGCACGACCTCGACTTGCACGGTGTCGCCGATCTTGTGGTCCCTGATCGAGGCGAACACGTCCTCGACGCTGGTCACGTCGCGCTCCCCCACCTTGACGATGATGTCTCCGCGCTTGATGCCGGCCTTCTCGGCGGGTGAGTCGGGTTGCACGAATCGCACGAGCGCACCCGACTGCACGGGCAGCCCGAACTGGGCGGCGACGTTCTCATCGACGCTTTCCGTGCTGACGCCCATGTAGGGGTGCGTCGCCTTGCCGTCGGCGATGAGCTGCTTGGCGATGTCGATCGCGAAGTCGACCGGGATCGCGAAGCCGATGCCCGCCGACTGCGGCGCCCCCACCGAACCCGATGGGCTCTGGATGAGCGTGTTGATGCCCACGAGCCTGCCGCGGTCGTCGACGAGCGCGCCACCCGAGTTGCCTGGGTTGATCGCGGCGTCGGTCTGGATGAGGTTGGTGTAGGCGGTGAGGTCGTTCGAGCCGTTGGTGAGCGACGAGCGGCTGAGCGCCGAGATGATGCCGACCGTGACGGTCTTGTCGAGCCCAAAGGGGCTACCCACCGCCATGACGTACTGGCCCACGCGCAGGCCCTTCGACGAGCCCACATCGATCGCCGGGTAGCCGGTGCCGTCGATCTTGACGATCGCCAGGTCACTCGACGGGTCCGTGCCCACTACCGTGGCTTCCTTGTCCTCGACGCCCACGGTCACGATCAGCTTGTCTGCGCCGTCCACCACGTGGTTGTTGGTGAGGATGTAGCCGTCAGAGCGGATGATGACGCCGGATCCGTTGCCCACGTCCTCGGTGACCAGCTGGCCGGTGAAGCCGTTCATGCGCTCCTGCCGGATGGTGAGGTTCACCACCGACGGCACCACCTTGGCGGCAACCGCCTCGGAGACGTCTGCCATCGTGCCGCCGCCCTTGATGGTCACGACGGCTCCTTGCTTGGCCGGCGACGAGACCTGCGATGTGCGCAGCGGCTTGGCACCCGGCAGCAGCCCGAGCGCCCACACGAGCGCCGCGGCAGCGAGCACCGCACCCACGATGGCACCCATGCTCGCCGCGGTGACGACGGCGGCACCCGACCACCGGCGCTGCACCGCCGGCTCCTCGCAGGGCTCATCGCCCTCGCCCGAGTAGTCGCACACCGGGAGCGGCCCTTCGTCGAACTTCGGTGAAGGCAGATGGGCCTCGATGTCGGAAAGATGCGCGTCGGGGTCGGCCATCCATGCGACCGCATCGCCCTCGTCGGCGCTTGGTTCCGGCTCGGAGTGGACGTGCCAGTCCGTGCTCTCGGCCTCACGGGCTATGCGAGCGGCATCGTGTGCCGGCACACCTTCTGACGGGCCGGGGCCCGAAGGATCGAAGTTCGTTCCGTCGCTCATGTGAGCTCCTCGAATCGGCGCATGTTCAACCGTTGTGACCAGCAACGATAATACCCGTCACGCAGAAGAGCGACCGCACCGGGCCGCTCTTCATGAAATGCGCAGATGTGATTCACGGACCCTAGGGAAGCGCCGCCCCGATGAGTTGCGCCAGCGGCTGCGTGGCGATGCCGAGGCCGATCACGAGCAGCGTGAGCGTCAGAATGACGCCCGCCGCGACCACCGGCTGCTGCTTGTAGGCCGAGGTCACCTCGATGGGATCGCGCTCCACCATCTCGGGCGCGCCCTCACCCGGGGTGAACATGGCGCGGATGATGGTGAACGCATAGCCCGCCGAGACCACCGACATGATGATGGCGACCCAGGCGGCGATCGCGTTGCCCACGCTCATGGCCGCGCTGAAGACGATCAGCTTGCCGTAGAAGCCGGCAAGCGGCGGGAATCCGATGAGCGAGAACAGGAACGCCACCGAGCACCATGCCGCGTACGGGCGCGTCTTCACGAGGCCGGCGACGTCTGACAGCGTCGGCCCCTCCTGAGCGACCACGAGCAGCTGCCCGAGCAGTGCGGTCGCGTACACGACAACGAACAGCACCGCACCCGACAGTCCGGCGTTGGTGGCCGACGAGACACCCAGCAGCATGTAGCCGGCGTTCGCGATACCCGAGTACGCGAGCATGCGCCGGATGTCGGTCTGCGGCAGCGCACCCAAGTTGCCAAGGATCATCGACAGGATCGACACGACCATCATGATCGTGAAGACGATGTTGTCGGCGCCCAAGACGTTGGCCACGAACAGCACGAGCGCCCACAGCGGTGCGATCTTGCCGATCGACGCGACGAACGCGGCCGACGGCACCGGCGCACCCGACAGGGCGTCCGGTGACCAGAAGTGGAACGGCGCCGCAGTCAGCTTGGCGAGGAAGCCCGCCACGATCAGCATCGCCGCCACGTAGCCGAGCAACCCCTTCGAGGCGAGGTCCATTCCCGCGTAGTCGGTGGTGCCGCTCAGCCCGAAGGCGAACGACATCCCGTAGGCCATGATCAGGCTCGCGAGCATCGACAGCAGGAAGTACTTGAGCGAGCCCTCGAGGCTGAGGCGGTCGTTTCGCGCGTAGCCCACCAACACGTACAGCGGCAACGTGGCCAGCTCGAGTGCCATGAAGATCACCACGAGGTTGACCGACGACACGAGCAGCATGCTGCCCACGGTCGAGAAGAGCACGAGCGACACAGCCGTGCGCGCCTTAGCGCCAGCCCAGCCTCGCGCCGCGACCCAGACCAGGAACAGACAGGTGAGCCCCGCGATCGCGCTCCGCAGCACGAGCGTCGTGGGCACCATGCCAAAGTTCAGCTGGCCGTAGAACAGCTCGCCGCCCACAGGCGTGAACCACACGAGCACCGCAGCCAGACCAGTGGCAGCCGCGCCGAGTATCGCCGCCGCGCGGTCGCCACCGAGAAGGTCGGCGAACAGCGCGACGAGCGCGACCGCCAGGATCAGAAGCTCCGGGAGGAGAACCATGTACTGCTGCATCGTCTACCTCCCCACCATCTCAACGAGGTTTCGGATCGCAGGATCCACGTACTGAAGCACGGTGTTCCAGTTGAGCCCCACGACGAGCGTGATGGCCATGAGCGGACCCGCGGTCGCGATGTCGAGCGGAGTCGCGTCCTTGATCTTCTCGATCTTCTCGGTGGGCTTGCCGTAGACCACGCGGTAGACGACCCACAGCATGTAGGCGGCGCCCAGGAGCATGCCCACACCGGCGATGACGGTGTAGAGCTTGGGCAGGTCCGACTTCCAGGCGCCCACGATGACGAGGAACTCGCCCACGAAGCCGGCCAGACCGGGCAGACCCAGCGAGGCGATGCACGCGAACGCGAGCATGCCGCCCAAGACAGGCGCCTTCTGCGACACGCCTTCAAGATCGGGCGCCATTCGGCTGTGAGCGCGGTCGTAGATCATGCCCACCACGAGGAAGAGCAGGCCCGTGATGACGCCGTGAACGAAGGCGAGGACCATCGCGCCATCGAGCGCTTCGGGTGTGCCCGCCGCGATACCCAGCATCGCGAAGCCCATGTGTCCCACCGATGAGTACGCGAGCATCTTCTTCAAGTCCGGCTGCCAGAACGCGACCACTGACCCGTAGAGGATCGCCGCGCACGCCATCGTGCCCACGAACAGCGCCCACTTGGCCGCGCCCTCAGGCAGCATGGGGAGTGCGACACGCAGCATTCCGTAGGTACCGGTCTTGAGCAGGACGCCCGCCAAGGTGACCGAACCGGCCGTAGGCGCCTGGATGTGCGCGTCCGAGTGGCCCGTATGGAACGGCCACACCGGCACGCGGACGGCGAAGCCGAAGTAGAACAGCAGGAACACCCACGACTGGAAGCTCGCCGGGAAGCCGCGGTTCTGCAGCTCGATCATGTCGAAGGTGCCGCCCGCGGGGTGCACGTAGATCGCGATGATGCCGAGCAGGATGAGAACCGAACCCAAGAGCATGTAGAGGAAGAACTTGAGGCTGACGTAGCTTCGCAGCTCCTTACCCCACCACGCCATGATGAAGTACATGGGGATGAGGACCCACTCCCAGAACACGTAGAACAGCACGAAGTCGAGCGCCACGAAGACGCCGTTCATGCCGCACTCCAGGAGGAGCAGCATGATGAACCACGTCTTGGGTCGATCCTCGTTGTTCCACGAGCCCAGCACCACGATCAGCGACAGAAGCGCGGACAGCGCGACCATCATGATCGAGATGCCGTCGATGCCGAAGAAGTACTGGATGCCCAGCTGCGGGATCCACTGTACCTTCTCGACGAACTGCATCGTGGTCTGGGAGGTGTCGAACGCGGTCAGCAGATAGACGACGAGCATGAGATCGGCCGCCATGAAGCCGGCCGTCACCCACCGGGCGAAGCGCGCGGGCAGGCACAGCGCCACCAACGCACCCACGAGAGGCAGGAACGTGATGACGGTCAGCAGATGATTTGAAAGCAGCTCGAGCACTGTCCGCTCACGCTCCCGCGACGATGACGATGACGACGACCGCTGCGAGCACCGCAGCGACGATCGCGCGCTGGTAGGTCTTGAGTTGCCCACTCTGGATACGGCGCAGGGCGGCACCGGCCTGGCGGCACGACATGCCCACGCCGTTGACGACCCCGTTGATGATCGTCTTGTCGAACCAGTTCACGCGCTCGGACAAGCTGTTGTAGGTGGTGGGCACCCACGAATCGACGATGACGTCGAGGAAGTACTTGTTGGTGACGAGCATGTAGAGGCGCGATGAGCGCGCCTTGAGCTCCTCGGTGTCCTTGCCGTTTCCAAAGAGCGTGTAGCCCAGCGCGATGCCCGCGAGTGCGACGCCCAGGCTCGCGGCGGCGAAGCCGAGCTTGGGCCACTCGAGCTCGCCACCCACGAACTCGCCGAAGACGACGGTCGCCGCACCGGCGGTGAGCGCAAGCACGCTCAGCACGCCCATCGGGATCAGCATCTTCCAGTCGCTCTCGTGCGCGTGGCCGTGGCTCTTGTCCTCGCCCGGGAACACGCGAACCCACAGGCGTGTCATGTAGAACGCGGTCAGACCCGCGGTCGCAAGAGCGATACCGAAGATGATGTAGTGATGCCCCAGCCACAGCTCATCGAGGATGGCGTCTTTCGAGAAGAAGCCCGAGAAGACCGGGATACCCGCAAGCGCGAGCGTGCCGATCGTGAACATGACCGTGGTCAAGCGCATGGTCTTGCCCACGCCGCCCATCTCGCGCATGTCTTGCGTGTGCAGCGAGTGGATGATCGATCCGGCAGCGAGGAACAGCAGGCTCTTGAAGAACGCGTGAGTGAACAGATGGAACAGTCCGGCGGCGGCACTGCCCGTGCCCAAGCCAAGGAACATGTAGCCCAGCTGCGAGATCGTCGAGTACGCGAGCACCTTCTTGATGTCGTGCTGTACCGCACCCATCGTCGCCGCGCCGAAAGCGGTGATCGCGCCGATGACCAACACTACCTGCAACGCCACACCGGAGACCTCGAAGATGGGCAAGGACCGCGCCACCAGGAACACGCCGGCCGCGACCATCGTGGCGGCATGGATCAGCGCCGAGGCGGGCGTGGGGCCTGCCATGGCATCGGGAAGCCACATGTGAAGCGGGAACTGCGCGGACTTGCCCATCGCGCCAAAGAGCAGCAGCAACGCGATGACGGTAGCCACGCCGGGCGCCCAGGTGGAGGCGGACGGCAGTACCGTGTGGAAGTCGAAGGACCCCACGGTCATCCAGATCATGACGAGACCGATGGCGAAGCCGACGTCGCCCACACGGGTCACGAGAAACGCCTTCATCGAGGCCCTGCGTGCGCCGTCATCGGAGTTCCAGAAGCCGATGAGCAGGTACGAGCACAGTCCCATGAGCTCCCAGGACATGTAGAACAGCAGGTAGTCGCCGGCCAGGACGAGGACGAGCATGGCGGCCGTGAACAGGGAGAGCACAGCGTAGTACCACGCGATGCGCTCCTCCCCCTTCATGTACGACAGCGAGTAGACCTGGACACACAGGCCGACGATGGTCACCACAAGGAGCATCATCGCCGAGTAGGTGTCGAGCCTGAAGAGCAGCTCAAGCGGCTTGCCGTCGATGACGCCCACGTTGTAGGCGAGGCTCCACACGCCCTCTGCCGTGGCATCTTCCCCGCCCGGCCACACCGCCAGAAACGCGGGGATCGAGAGCGCTAGCGAGCCGGCCATCGCGACGATGGGCAGGAACAGCAGCTTGGTGCGCACCCGGCGCGGCAACAGGAAGAACAGCAGGAAGACCAGTGCCGGAAGGAGTGGGATGGCGAGGATGTAGTTCACTGCCTATCCCTTCAACTCGTCGAGGAACTGGATCTCGATGGTCTTGGTGTGGCGGTAGAGAGCGAGCACGAGCGCGAGGCCCAGGCCGATCTCAGCGGCCGCGATGACCATGAGGAACACGGCGAAGAACTGGCCCGTCATCAGTGACGGCGTCACGAACCGCGACAGGGCCACGAAGTTGATGTTGACGGCGTTGGCCATGAGCTCAAGCGACATGAGCAACATGACCGCCGAGCGCTTGGACAAGGCGCCATACAGACCGAGCGAGAACAGGATCGCGCTCAGCAAGACGAAGGCTTCGACTCCCACCTTCACTCGTCTCCTCCTCCGTTCGACCACCAGACCGCGCCCACCAGCGCGACGGTGAGGACAAGCGAGGCCACCTCGAAGGGCAGTGCCCAGCGGCTGAACAGTTGGGTTCCAAACTCCACGATCCCGGGGACCGCGTCAGGGAACGAGTCGGCCTTGGGCGCGAACCCGCGAATCGCGATGAGGATGAGCCCGAGAAACGTGACCGCGAGCGCCGCGGCCGGGAGCGAGAAATCGCGCGAGCGAACCGCATCCTCTCTGCGGCGAAGCGTGAGCATGATCACGAAGAGCAGCAAAACGGCGACTGCACCCGCGTACACCATGACCTGCACGAGTGCGACGAACCCGGCCGAAAGGAGCGTGTAGATACCGGCCGTGCCCAGCATCGAGCCCAGCATCCAAAACGCCGCATGCACCACATTTCTCGACGCGAGCATCATGACCGCGCAGCCCACGACGATCGTCGCGAGCACCGCGAATCCGACGCCACTGACCGTGCTAAGCATCGGCGCCTCCTTCTTCTGCCTTGGGGGCCGCCGGACGAGGCGCTGCCTCTCGCTTCTTGCTGAAGGCGTCGACGTCGGTCAGCAGGTCGTACTCGAGGTTGGCCGGATCGACCTTGGCCAGCTCGTAGTCGTGGCTCATCTCGATCGCATCGAACGGGCACGACTCGACGCACAGGCCGCACATCATGCACGCGCCCACCTGATACGAGAAGTGGTCGATGTGCTTGGCGCGAGTCTCAGGGTCAGTGGTGACCTCGAGGGCGAGGATGTAGTCAGGGCACGTCTTGACGCACGTCATGCAGGCGGTGCACTTTGGGGCGCCCGTCTCGTCGAACTTGGGGGCGACCGCCCAGCGTGAACGCTCGGGCAGCTCCACCTTCTCGAACGGGTACTGCACCGTGATGGGGCCTCTGAACATGTTGCGCATGGAGATGCGCAGACCGTTGAGAAGACCAGAACCCCAGATCCTCATCGGGCCACCGCCTCAGACACCTT
>CAYOHY010000016.1:0-31059 GCA_964403885.1 uncultured Eubacteriales bacterium | reverse complement strand
CCGTTGAGAAGACCAGAACCCCAGATCCTCATCGGGCCACCGCCTCAGACACCTTGATAGCCACGCCGTAGAGCATGAGCCATCCAAGCGAGACGGGCAGGAGCACCTTCCAGCTGAGCGCCTGAAGCTGATCGACGCGAACACGCGGGAAGGTGCCGCGCACCCACATCATCACGAAGATGATCACGTAGGTCTTGAGGATGAAGACCACGGGACCGGGCACCGGCCCAAGGCCCTTCCAGCCGCCGAAGAACAGCGTGACCATGAGCGCGCTCATGATGAACATGTTGCTGAACTCGGCGAGGAACAGCAGACCGAACTTCATCGAGGCATACTCGCTCGCGAAGCCGGCGACCAGCTCCGACTCGGCCTCGGCGAGGTCGAACGGGGTCTGGCTGAGCTCTGCGAGCGCCGCCACGAAGAACAGCAGCATCGACGGGATGTTCCAGCAGAACCACATCGAGGACTGTGCATCCACGATGTCTTGGAGGTTGAGCGAACCGGCGCTCATCACGATCGGGAGCGCGGCCAGCAGGAGCGGCACCTCGTAGGCGATCTGCTGCCCCACGGCGCGCATGCCGCCCACGAGCGACCACTTGTTCGAGCTGGCCCAGCCTGCCATGAGCACGCCCAGCGGAACAAGCGACAGGACCGCGAACACATAGAGCAGGCCCAGGTCCAGATCGGACATGATCCAGTCGGGCGAGAACGGCAGCGGCGCGTAGGCCATCAGCGACGGCACGAACACCACTGCCGGCGCGAGGAAGTACAGCCACTTGTCGACGTTCGCGGGCGTGGGGTCCTCCTTGGTGAGGAGCTTCACCACGTCGAGCGGCGTCTGAAGCAGGCCGAACGGGCCGTTGACCGTTGGTCCGAGGCGCACGTGAAGATGTCCGAGCACCTTGCGCAGCATCCAGATGAGGATGACGCCGTTCGCCAGCATGAGACCCACTGCCGGCAACACGCGCAGTGTGGCGTTGAGAACGTCGCTCATCGGTCGATCTCCCCCAGCACGAGGTCGACGCTGCCGGCGGTGACGATGGCGTCGGCGAGCAGCGATCCGGGCATGACCGCCTCCACGAGCTGGAGGGAGTAGAGCGCAGGCGGACGATACCGCATGCGATACGGGTTCTCGGTGCCGTCGGAGATGAGGTGGATACCCCACTCGCCACGGGGAGACTCGGTGGCGGCATAGGCCTCACCCGCGGGCGGGCGCAAGATCTTGGCCACCTTGGCGGTATGGTCGCCTTCGGGCATACCGTCGAGGCACTGGCGGATGATGCGCGCGGACTGCCGCATCTCCTCCATGCGCACGACGTAGCGCGCCCAGCAGTCGCCTTCGGTGGCGACGGGCACGGCGAACTCCATCTTGTCGTAGGCGGCGTAGGGGCGCTCGCGACGCACGTCGAACGACACGCCCGACGCGCGCAGGTTCGCCCCGGTCATCCCGAAGGCCAGCGCGGTCTCGCGCGACACGACACCCACACCATGGGTGCGCGCCTGGAAGATCTCGTTGCCGCCGAGGATCTGGTCGTGCTCCTCGATGTGGACAGCGAAGTCCTTGAGGAACTCCTCGATCTTGGCCTCGATACCGACGGGCAGGTCGGCGACCACACCGCCGGGGCGCACGTAGTTGAACATCATGCGGCTACCGGTGACCGCCTCGAGGATGTCGAGCAGGACCTCACGGTCGCGGACCGCGTAGAGGAACTGGCCCATCGCGCCCGTGTCGAGTCCGAAGGTGCCAAACCACACCAGGTGGCTTGCGATACGCACGAGCTCTCCCATGAGCACGCGGATCCAGTCAGCTTTCTCGGGAACCTCGATCTCGGCGAGTTTCTCGGCGGCCAGCGCGAAGGCGAGCTCACCGTGGATACCTGACACGTAGTCACCGCGGTCGAGCAGGGTGCCCACCGCGTTGTAGCGGCGGTGCTCGGCGAGCTTCTCGATGCCACGGTGCAGGTAGCCGATGACCATCTCGGCGCCCACGATCTCCTCACCGTTGGCTTCGACGACCATGCGCAAGACGCCGTGCGTCGACGGGTGCTGCGGACCCATGTTGATGACGAGGTGCTCGGTGGAGAGCTCGTCGATGCCTGCGGGCACCCGCTTGAAACCCACCGGGAGCTCGGCGGGGATGTAGGCGCCCTCGGCGAGCAGGCCCGAGCGGATGGGGCAAGACTCCCTTGTCGTCATCGGCTGCGCACCTCCTCGGCACCGCGGATCTCCACGCGCTTGAGAAGCAGCGGGTCGAGGCCTTCGGTGGTGAGCAGACGCTTGGGGTTGGGGTGTCCGGACAGCGTGAGCCCGAACATCTCGGCGGTCTCGCGCTCGGGCATGAGGGCGGCCGGGTGAACCTCCCACACGCTGGCGAGCGTGGCGTCGTAGGCAAGCGAGATGCGGAGGTAGAGATCCTCATCGCGGGCGAACGACCTCAGGTGATAGGTGATATCCACTCCCTCACCGGTGTCATGGCCAAACAGGTCGACCAGGAACACGAAGTTCGACTCGCTCGCCTTGAGGGCCTCAAGAGCGGTGGGTGCACCATCGGCAGAGATGCGGCACATCACGCCGAGCCCGGTCGTATCGACCGAGACCTCGGAGATGCCGGCATCCGCGAGGATGCTCTTAACCGTGGCGACGTCGGGCAGCGACACGCTCCTCCGCCTCCTTCTTGATCTTTTCCTGGAGCTGCATGAAGCCGTACTGGACCGATTCCGGTCGAGGCGGGCAGCCAGGGATGTACACGTCGACGGGAACGACCTTGTCCACGCCCATGATCACGTTGGGGTACTCGCGAAACGGACCGCCGGTGGAAGCGCATGCGCCCATCGCAACGACCCACTTGGGCTCGGGCATCTGGTCGTACAGGCGCTTCACGACGGGCGCCATCTTGTGGTTCACGGTACCAGCGACGATCATGACGTCGGCCTGACGCGGGCTGGCGCGGAAGAACACGCCCATGCGGTCGAAGTCGAACCGCGGCCCGGACGCGTGCATCAGGCCCTCGATCGCGCAGCACGCGATACCGAACGCGAGATACCACAGCGAGTTGCGTCGGGCGTAGTCGAAGAGCTGCTCGCTCTTGGCGAACAGGATCGAGTTCTCACCGGTGAGCTTGTCTAGCGCCACTTGAGCGCCCCTTCTCGCCATGCGTAGGCGAGCCCGCCCACGATGATGCCGACGAAGATGAACATCTCGACAAGGACGAACAGTCCGGTCTGGCGGAAGACGACCGCCCACGGATAGAGAAACACCGTCTCGATGTCGAAGACCACGAACAGCAGCGCGTAGACGTAGTAGCCGATCTTGAACTGGATCCACGGGCTACCCACCGGCTCGATGCCGCACTCGTACGTGGTGGACTTCTCGGCGCTCGGGCGCTTTGGTGACAGCAGCCACGAGGAGCTCAGCGCCACTACGACGAAGAGCGTGCCGACGACGATGAACGCCGCGATTACCATCTGGTCGAGCGTCATACTCAGCCGACCTTCCCTTGTCCCCTTTGGTGCCTTCGCACCACCCTCGCCGAGGTGTCCGAGAGAGACCGCCCACCGGCAGGAGCGTGATAGTGCGTGCGACGGTACCAGCGGCTCATGCACTATGACAGTCGAGCGGTGCGCAGCGTCGGTGAACGGTATCTCCTCAGCGGTAAGCGGGCGCGCGACACCCTGCGAGCCGTTTACCGACGCTGTTGGGATTCAACGCGGACGGTGCCGATTCCTGCGTGAGCGCACCCCGGGAGCGCCCGGCCGAACGCGCGAGGGCAAAGGAAGAGGGCGACGCATGTGCGCCGCCCTCGATCGATCGTGTGGAGCCGACGAGGGGACTCGAACCCCTGGCCTGCGCATTACGAGTGCGCTGCTCTACCAGCTGAGCTACGTCGGCATGTTCACCTGTCAAACCTACGAGGCGGTGCCCCCGCCTCCGCCCGGCCTGCGACGCCTGCGGCGCCTCCTGCCGGCTGACGGCTGCTCCGCTGAGCCACCCTCGGCTCCGGACGCCTTAGGCTGCTCGCCTGCCGGCTTCTTCGCCGGCGGCTTCGCGCCGCCACCCTTGGGCTCACCCTTCGCCTTGGCCGGCTTGGGCTGCGAACCCTTCGCGGGCGCCTCTTGCGAGTCCGGCGACTTCGAGCCACCGCGACGCCTGCGCCTGCGCCCACCCCCGTTGCCCTCGCGGGGTGCGGGAGTCTCGGGCTGAGACTCGATGAGCTTGGGCACGATGATCGGCTCGGGCAGCACGACTGCCGCCGCACCGGTCACCTCATCGAGAACCTCCTGGCTGACCTTGCACGGGCAGCCGGTCCCCTTGCCACAGGACATCTCCGACAGCGGTACCGTGACTCGGCTTCCATCCTCGAGACGCAGCGTGACGGTCTCACGCGGGGTGTTCAGCTCGGCGACTTTCGCCTCACCGGACGGGGTCTCGATCATGGCACCTTTGCGCGGCGCCCGCTGCTTGAAGTCCTTGTACGCATCGAACTCGTAGCGCAGACAGCACATGAGTCTGCCGCAAAGCCCGCTTATCTTCAAGGGGTTAAGTGGCAGGTCCTGCTCTTTTGCCATACGGATCGAGACCGGCTGGAACTCACCGCCAAGACGCACACAGCACAGCATCTGGCCGCAGTGACCTACGCCGCCCACCATGCGCGCCTCATCGCGAACGCCCACCTGCCGCATGTCGATGCGCGCCTTGAACCGCGCAGCGAGGTCTTTGACCAGCTCGCGGAAGTCCACACGCTCCTCGGCCGAGAAGTAGAAGACCACCTTGTCGCCTCCGAAGAGGTACTCGACATCGATGGGCTTCATGTCCAGCCCGTACTGCGCCACAAGCTCACGGAAGACGGGCAGCGCTTCGCGCTCCATCTCCTCGAGCTCGGCGATATGCGCCCGGTCCTCATCGTCGACGATGCGGACAACGGGCTTCAGGGGTGCGGGCAACTGCTCAGGTGTCACCTCGTGAGGTGCCTGTACTACCGTTCCTAGCTCTGAACCACGCTCGGTCTCGACGATGACAAGATCGCCCTCGACAGGCACGGTGCCCGCGGGGTCGAACCAGAGAGTCTTCGAGAACCGGAGTCGGATTCCCACTACCGTGGGCATCGCAGGACCTCCCGGAGATCGAACAGCATGGCCTCTACGGCCAACTGGGGGCTCACATTATACGAGATTCGGCGGCGGGCCTCGTTTACCGCGGCGAGCCCGGCCGCGGCAGCGGCCGGAGTCATGACCGCGCCCACCTCCTGCATGGAGTCCAGAGCGTCGGCGTTGACCACCAGATCGCCCACTCCCTGCGAGATAGTCAAGCAATCACGAAGCCAGCTCTCGGCCACGTTCAAAACCTCTGCCACGCCTTCGCGCTCACGCGCGGTCAACTCACGCTTATGCCGGTCCTCAAGCGCCTTGGTGGCGCCCCTCCCCATGAACTCGGAGCGCTCGGCAAGTTCGGCCGCCTGCGTGACCTTCACGTCCTCGAGCGGCGCCTTGACCGCGACCAGCAACTCCTTGGCCGCCTGCAAGACGTCGAACTCGTCCATGAGCGGCAGCCCCTTCAGCGTTCGAAGGATCACGCTGCGCGCGGCACGCCGCGATGAGCTGCCCAGGAAGTCACGAGCACGCGAGATCACGCCGCCCGATGCAGCGAGCGCGGCGGTCGCCTCCGCGGCGTCGGCGCCCGTCTGCTCGACGAGCACCGCCGAGGCCTCTGAGGGCGGGATGCGGCGGAACCGCACCACCTGGCATCGCGAGGCGATGGTGGGAAGGACGCGTTCGTAGGAATGAGCGAGCAAGATGATGACGACATCGCCGGGCGGCTCCTCGAGCGTCTTTAGAAACGCATTGGCCGAGGAGTCGTTGAACAGGTCGGCGCTCTCGAAGATGTAGACCTTGCGCGGGCCCTCCACCGGCGACATCGAGGTGTCGTGGATGACCTCTCGCACCTGCTCGGCAAGGTAGCCGGCCGCGCCCTCAGGCTCGATCAAGTGGACGTCGGGGTGCGTTCGACGCCTGACACGCGTGCACGCCGAGCACGCGCCACACCCGTTGTCGCCACAGAACAAGGCGCACGCGAACGATATGGCCGCGGTCTTCTTGCCGGCGCCCGGGGGGCCAACGAACAGATACGCATGACCAACACGACCGGTGGCCGAGATGGTGCGCAGGAAGTCGGTCACCTTGCGCTGCCCGATGATGTCGTCCCACACGCAGCGCGTCATCGGGGTTCTTCCAGCGCGGCATGCAACGCGTCGACGTCCGCAAGCGCGGCGACGACCCGTTGGGCGACCTCGGCCTGTGTGCCGTCGGCATCGACGACGCGAACCCGACCGGGCTCAGCCGCGGCGACGGCGAGAAAGCCCGTGCGCACGTTGCGGTGGAACGCCATATCCTCGGCCTCGAGGCGATCGACGGACTCAGCGGTCGCTCGTTCGACGCCCACCTCGGGATCGATGTCGAGCACGAGGGTCCTGTCAGGCACGACACCGCCGGTGGCGATGGCGTTGAGCGCGTCTATCTCGTCGAGCGGCAGGGAGCGTGCGTAGCCTTGGTAGGCGGTGGTGGAGTCGAAGAAGCGGTCGCACAAGACCACCTCGCCGGCCTCAAGGGCAGGCTCGATGACCTCGGCCACCAGTTGCGCTCGGGCGGCCTCGTACAGCAGCAGCTCGGCGCGTGCATCGAGCCCCGCGTGCTCGGGGTCGAGCAGGATGCGGCGCACGGCCTCTCCCACCTCGGTGCCACCGGGTTCACGGAGCGTGCGCACGGCCAGTCCGGCGGCCTCCAAGCGACGGGCCAGGATGCCTATCTGGGTCGACTTGCCGGAACCCTCGCCGCCCTCGAAGGTGATGAACACGCCTCGCTGGCTCATGATGTCTCCCCTTGCCGGGCTCGCCAGGATGCGGGGGCCTCGGCGTAGAGGTCACCGCCGTGCGAGTCCATAGCCACGAACACCGGGAAGTCCTCCAGCGTCATGCGAACGAGCGCTTCGGTGCCAAGGTCCTCCCACGCTATCGGCTCAGCGTGCGTCACGTACGTGGCGAGCAGGGCCGCGGCCCCGCCCACGGCCGCGAAATAGACGCCACCGGACCTCACGCACGCGTCGCGAACCGACTGCGAGCGGCCGCCCTTGCCGATCGTGGCCACGATACCCGCATCCATGAGCTCGGGCGTGGCGAAGTCCATGCGCTTGGCGGTCGTGGGACCCACCGCGCCTGCGGGCCGGCCGGCGGCCGGAGGTGTGGGGCCAGCATAGAACAGCGTCTGCCCGACAAGGTCGAAGGGCAGTTCGCCCGAAGAGCGCAACGCCTCAAGGAGCCTGAGGTGGCCGGCATCACGCGCCGTGTAGACGGGACCCGAGAGACGGACCTCGTCGCCGATGCGCAAGGCGGCCAGATCGCTCACCTGAACGGGGAGCGTGATGCGGATGGGGTCAGACACCGTCGCCCTCCCCCTCCGAGGTGCCCGTGCGGGCGGCCATCTCGGCGACCGTCACGTCGTCGGCACACTCCCGCCACTGCAGGGTGCGGAAGCCGTAGAGGGCGGCGGCCAGGACGATCATCGCCGATATCTGCAGGGTGATCCTCGGTCCCGTCACCACGATGTTCGACGGAACGAGGCTGTTTCGCTCGGCGAACCGCAGCACGTAGCCGCCGATGATGTCGTTGAGGGGCGCCATGACCACCATCGAGAGCAGCAAGGCGACACGGATGACGCTCTCAAGCGCGGTGAACACGCGGCCGCGGATCTCATCGGCCGTGGTCTGCACCACGTAGCTGTTTCCGGCGACCGTGAGTGTCGCGATGCAGGCTCCGGCCGCCGTGGCGAACAGTCCGGCCACGAAGTAGCGCTCGAAGCTCGCGAAGCCCAGCATCGACAGGCCGAACGCCGCGACGCTGCCCACGAACAGGCCCTGCAGCGGGACGCGACGCTCCAAGCGGGAGACGACCAGCGCGCCGACCACCATGCCAGCCGCCATGAACACGAGCATGAACGTCTGCGGTGTGCCTGAGAGCCGGTGGAGCCACCCGACGCGATCGGCGAAGGGGATCGTGCCGATGAGCGAGTTCACGTAGTCCAAGCCGACGGGGATGATCGCGCCGCCGCCCAGAATCGCGAGAAACACCGTCACGAGAAGCGCGCGCAGCTCACGATGCGCGGCAAGGAACTTGAAGGAGTCGATGACGTCGCGCCCCAACAGCGACATGGAGAACGTCTCGACATCACCGGCCGGCTTGGCCACGACACGGATGCTCGTGACCACCGCTGCCGAGAACAGAAACGTCAGCGCATCCAGGAAGAAGCCCGCACGGGGCCCGAGGAGCGCCGGCGCCAGCAGGCCGGCGAGCTTGTCGACCAGAGGCGTCTGGGCAGCGGTCAACCCACGAACGATGGCCTCGAAGCCCGCCAGGATGGCGCCGGAGGCCGTCAGGCCCACGAGCATCGCGGCTTGCTGGGTGGTGTACATGGCGCCGTTGGCCGCCGTCAGGTCACGCTCCTCCACGAGGTACGGGATGAGCGAGTTGCGAGCCGGCCAGAAGAACAGCGAGGCGGTCTCCATCAGGAGCACGACCGCGTAGATGACCCACAGCTGGTTGGTCCCCAGCAACAAGAGCACGAGGAAGAAGCGCACGATGTCGGCGGTGATCATGACCTTGCGCCGGTCGAACCGGTCGACGAGGACGCCCGTCACCGACGACAGGATCAGCGCCGGGATGATCTTGGCGATCAGGATGCCCGCGACGGCGAACGACGACCCGCCGGACAGTGCGGTCACCATGGGAATCAACAGGCCGATGACCAGCCAGTCACCGATACCCGAGACGAACTGCGCGACCCACAGGCGCACGAAGCGCCCGTCTTTGAACAGGCGACGGTAGGCGCCCGAGCCGGACTCGGCGGCTGACTGCTCGATCACGACCGGGTCGCTCACGAAGTCACCTCGACCGTCGCGGTGCGCACGGCGCAGCAGCCAAGGTTGACCGCGACCGGAAGCGCGGCGATGTGGCACGGGGCGGTGAGCACGTGCACGGCAAGGGCCGTCGTGTCGCCACCCAGTCCGCCCGGCCCGATGCCCGTGGCGTTGACCGCGGCGAGCAGCTCCGCCTCGAAGGCGGCGAGGCGCTCATCGGCGACCGTCGAGCCGACCGTGCGCATGAGCGCCTTCTTGGCGAGCGAGCCCACCTTGTCGAAGGTCGCACCGACCCCCACGCCCACCACGAGCGGTGGGCACGCGCCGGTCGCCTTGGCGGTGATGGTCTCGAGAACCACGCGGGCGACACCGTCGAATCCCGCATCAGGAGTGAGCATCTCGACGCGGCTCGCGTTGTCGCTGCCGCCGCCCTTGAGCATCACCTGAACGGTGGCCCCGGTCCCCGGACGCCACCCCATCTCGACGAACGCGGGGGTGTTGGTGCCCGTGTTGGCGCGGTCGAGCAGCGCATCGCGCACCACTGACATCCGCAGTCCGGCGTCTCTGTAGGCGGCCTCAACGGCGGCGTCGACCTCGGCCTGCAGGTTCCCCGAAAGGCACTCATCGGCGCCGAGCTCGACGCGCACCCACACGGTGCCTGTGTCCTGGCAAACCGGGACCGCATCGTTTCGCGCGACCTCGGCGTTGGCGATGAGCTGTTCCAACACGGCGCGCCCCCGAGGCGAACGCTCTCGCTCCACGGCGGCGACGAGCGCTTCAGCGACGTCATCGCGCAGCACGGTCGCCGCTTGCGGCACCGCAGCGCGAACGGCCTCGGCGATCTGGCGGGCGTGAAGCACGCTATGCCCGAAGCCCGAGTGCGTCGACCGACTCGGCCACGGTCGCGGCCGACGCCTGAAGTGCATCGAGCTCTGCATCGTTGAACGGAAGCTCGACCACGCCGAGCACGCCCGCACGACCCAGGCGGGCCGGGACGCTCACATAGACGTCGCTGATGCCGTACTCGCCGTCGAGATACACGCAGCTTGGCAGGACCTGGCCTGTGTCACCCAAGATCGCGCGCACCATGGCGACGATCGAGCCCGCAGGCGCATAGAACGCCGAGCCGGTCTTGAGCAGGGCCACGACCTCGGCGCCGCCGAAGATCGTGCGCTGCACGAGTGCCTCGACGTCCTCTGCAGGCAGAAGATCGGTCAGGGGCACGCCGTTGACCGTGGTGAAGCGAGGCATGGGCACCATGGCGTCGCCGTGGGCGCCCATGGCGAGCGCGTCGATCTCGGTGATCGGGGCGCCGGTCTTCTCGGCGACGGCAAAGGCGAAGCGGGCTGAGTCGAGCACGCCACCCATTCCCATGATGCGGGATGCGGGCAGGCCCGACTCCTTCCACGCGAGGTAGGTCATGATGTCGAGCGGATTGGTCACGCACACGAAGATCGCCTCGGGCGAGGCGGCGACAGCCTGGCTAATGACACTGCGCATGATGCCGCTGTTGATGGCGAGCAGGTCGTCGCGCGTCATGCCCGGCTTGCGGGGCACGCCCGCCGTGATGACCACGACGTCCGAACCCGCCGTATCAGCGTAGTCGTTGGTGCCGGTGACCGAGGGTCCAAAGCGCTCGACCGACCGCAGGTGCATGAGGTCGAGGGCCTTGCCCTGAGGCATGCCCTCGGCGACATCGATCATGACGACGTCTGCGACATCGTGCAAAACGAGCAGCTCCGCAGCTGTCGCGCCTACCTGACCGGCACCGACGATCGTGACCTTGGGATAGCCCATCGAGACCCTCTCTCACGCGACACGGGGAGCGCGCGGCAACTGCGCGCAGACTTCGGAGGATTCTACCACGCTGGGTTGTCGCGACAGGCCCACGAGGCCGGGCCATCACAGAGGTAACACATACGTCAGGGGGGCGCGATCAGCGCGGCCCGTCCCCGTCCGACAGGTCAGCCAGATAGCCCATGTCGAGGCGCGCGCCGCGATGGTGGGCCAGGCGCTGCTGCAAGATCGTGGGTATCTCGGGGAGAGGCTCTTTGGGCTCGGGCTGCGCGATAGGCACGGGGATCTCCGCGACCAGCAGATCGTCCTCGTCGCCGGCCTCCGCGAGGATCTCCCCCAGGTGGACGATCGCACTGCCGCCGTGGCCCGCAGCGCCGGGTTCCGCGCCTGCGGTGTCACAGACGATGACGAGGCCGCACAGGGCATCGGACAGCGCGAGTGCGACCTCGAGCACGGCCTCGGCCTGAAGGTCGCTCTCTGAGCGCGGAAACAGGATCGCCACGAGCGGCTCCTGATCGGCGACCAGGGCGATGGCAGCCGCGTCCATGCATGCGTCGCCCACGAACAGCCCCATCACACCCAGCGCGTCGAGCCCGTCGGGTGCAGCGCTGACGCCTGCAAACTCCTCGTGATCCGGGCCCAGTTGGGGGAACAGGCGCTGACCGGCAACGGAGCCCAGCTGCACGAACAAGGCCGCGCGCTCCATGTTGTCGTCCCCGTGCAAGGAGGCGACTTCAGGCATCACAACGAACTCGGCACCCGCCTCCGCCGCAGACCGGGCGGCCGCAAGCAGCGCTGCCGCGTCCTCGGCGGGCGTCTCACGCAGGCGATGCTGGACGACTGCGATCTTCACGGCTGGCTCCTCGTGTCGGCGGCACGCGTACAGTACTTCCCCCCGAGCGGCACCCCGCTCACGCAGTCGTTGCTACTCGGCGCTCTTCTTCTTGGCTCGCGCGGCGGGCTTCTTGGCGCCCTTGCCGCGTGCCGGCTTCTTGGCCGTGTCCGCCTTGCTGGGGCAGTTGGGGTCGACACAGATACGCCACGGACCGCGACCGGTCTGGATCACCACGACGGGAGCACCGCACGACTCACACACCTCGTCGGTGGTCTGGATCTCGCCGCGCTGGGGCAGCGGGTAGCTCGTGTTGCACTCGTCGTAGTTGGCGCAGCGCACGAACCGCTTCAGGTTCTTGGAGCGCTGCGTGAGCAGTCGACCGCCCTCGCGGCCGTCCTTGGCGCACGTGGGACAGGCACCGATGTCGATCTGCGGCTCGTAGTTGGTCTTGCACTGCGGGTCGAGGCAGCGCACGAGCGGCTTCTGCCGGAAGGCGATGATCTTGATCTGGGGCGTTCCGCACTCCGGGCACGCCTCGGGTACCGACTCGATCTTGCCCTGGGGCAGCGGGTAGGTCACGTCACAGTCAGGCCAGCCGGAGCAGCCGACGAACTGACTGCGGGTCTTGAGCGAGCTCTTGACGAGCAGGTCGTGGCCGGACTTGGGGCACACGCCCACCTTGGCGTCTTCGGCGGTGGCGTCCTTGAGGGCCTCGCCCACCTCCGGGGCCTTGGGGATGAGCTCGTCCATCACCTTGGCGAGCAGCTCTCGTGAGTGGCCCACGACGTCCTCGCGGCTGACCCGGCCGTTGGCGATGTCGTCCATCTCGGCCTCGAGCTCGGCGGTCATGTTGGGCGTGGTGATGCGCGGCGCGAACGCCGACAGCGCGTCGATGACCGCGCGCCCAAGGCACGTGGGCACGATCGGGTCGCCCTCGGTGTACTTGACCTCCTCGAGGCGCTCGATGATGGCGTGGCGCGTGGCCTTGGTGCCCAGCCCGCGCTTCTCCATCTCCTGGATGAGCTTGCCCTGGCTGTAGCGCGCAGGCGGCTCGGTGTGCTTCTCGAGCAGGTCGGCTCCCAGGAACGCGACGGTGTCGCCCTCCGAGAGCGCGGGCAGCTGCTCGTCTTTCTTCAGGCCATACGGGTAGACCGCACGGAAGCCCGGCACGACGAGGATGTCGCCCTTGGCCACGAACGGCTCACCGGCCACGTCGACGACGACCTTGGTGCCCTCGATGACCGCGGCATCCGACAGTGTCGCAAGGAAGCGGCGCGCCACGAGGTTGTAGAGCTTCCACTCCTCGGGCTTCATCTTCTCCGGGTCACCGGCGCCGGTCGGGTGGATCGGCGGGTGGTCGGTGGTCTCTTTGGCGCCGCGCGTGGGGTGCAGCGGTGAGCGCTGGATCGCGTGCACGGCCTCGCGATACACGGGTACGTCGGCGAGCGTGCCGAGCAGCCCCTTGAGGTCGAGCGACGCCGGGTAGACGGTGTTGTCCACGCGGGGGTAGCTGATGAGGCCGTTCATGTAGAGCGTCTCGGCGATGCGCATCGTTCGCGCAGGCGTGATGCCCTCGGCGGCCGCTGCGGCCTGCAGCGCGGTGGTGTTGAACGGAGTGGGCGGCTTGACCTGGCGACGCTTCTTCTCCGCCGATGAGACCACACCGGACGTGGCGCCCTCGATCGCAGACATGACGCGCTGCGCCTCGGCTTGGTCGGTGAAGCGATCCGTCGCGTGGCCGGCCGAGAACTCGCCGTCCTCGGTGTCCCCGGCGCGCAGCGACCCCTTGACCTGCCAGTAGGTCTCGCTCACGAAGGCCTCGCGCTCACGCTCACGCTCGACGATGAGAGCGAGCGTGGGGGTCTGCACACGACCCGCGCTCTTCACGTTGCCAAAGCCGGCGTAGCGGGCCATCGTCAGATAGCGCGTGAGCACGGCACCCCAGACCAGGTCGATGTCCTGGCGCGACTCACCGGCCTGGGCGAGGCAGTCGTCCACCTGGGCCAGCTCATTGAAGGCGCGCTCGATCTCGTCTTTGGTGATCGCCGAGAAACGTGCGCGGTGGATGGGGGCCTTCTTGTTGACCTCACGCACCAGCCCACGCGCGTCGGAGCCGATCAGCTCACCTTCGCGGTCGAAGTCGGTCGCGATCACGACCTCGTCGGCCTTCTTCGCGAGGTTCTTGAGCGCGCGGATGAGCTCGCGCTCGGCCGGAACCTTGCCGATGGGCGCCCAGACGAGGTACGGCAACGACGCGAGCTTCCACGTCTTGAGGTCGACGCCGTCGACGGTGAAGGGCTTCTTCTTGGGCCACGGAGGCGTGGGCAGTGAATCCGGAACCAATGCGGTCGACGGGTCGTTCTCCGCCCACACGGCCGTCCACTTCTTGTCGTGGACCAGCTGAAGCGGGAAGTCCACCCCAAGAATGTGGCCCTTGAGACCGATCGACACCCAATCCTCGCCGTCGCGGCGGAAGGAATAGACGGGCGTGTTGTAGACCTTGTCGGTCTTGGGCTTTCCTACCGCGAGGATCTCTGCGAGCTTCTTCGCGGCGATGTTCTTCTCAGTGACGACGAGCTTCAAAGGGAGCGCCTCCAGGCAGCGGCGGGGTTTTGGAGCCGAGTATACACACGGCTGTCAACCCATATATAGAACGCGAGGGTGAGCGGTCGCTTACCGAGACCTTGCCGCAGCGTGCTTTCGAGGCGCTGTCGGCGCCGGGGCGACCCCTAGAGGCCGAGCTCCTCCGAACGCTCCTGCATGGCAGCGAGCGACAACGAGAGAAACTCCTCGCGCGACAGACCCAAGTCTGCGCATCCGTCCATCTGCTCGCGGTTCGCGCCCTTGGCGAAGGACTTCTCCTTCCACCGCTTGAGCAGCGAGCCGACCTCGACTGCGGACAGCTTCTTCTCAGGACGGACAAGAGCCGCAGCCACGATGAAACCCGTCGTGGGATCCGCACACCACAGTGCATGATCGATCGCGGTCTCGCGGCTCGCGTGACCCGCATGGGCGAGGATGGCGTGGATCATCTCAGCGTCCACGAGTCCCTCAAGCTCACCGGCGCTCACGTGCCCGTGGCTGGCAGGGTCATCGGCGGTCTGTGCGTAGTCGAGGTCATGGAGCAGGCCGGCCAGGCCCCACCGCTCGACGTCGTGGTCGGGCAGCCCCTGCTGCGTTGCGAGGGCGCGCATGATCAACTCGGTGGCCACGCAGTGCCCCACGAGATTGCGCTGCGGGATACGCTCCGTGACGAGCGCGTACGCCTCATCCCGAGAGATCATCGCGGTTCCTTGCCTGCGGCGAGGCGAACGGTCTCGATCCGTTCGGCGAGCCACTCGGCCCACTCATCGACGCCGAGGCCCTTGGTTGCCGCGATCCGGAAGATCGGGGACGTGGGGTTGAGCGAACGAACCACGCCCTCGAACTCCGCCTCGTCGAAGTCGAAGACCGGCATGGTGTCGACCTTGTTGAGGATGACCGCTTCAGAGATCTGGAAGATGCCCGGGTACTTGTAGGGCTTGTCGTGTCCTTCGGGCACCGAGAGGATCATGACCTTGGCGTGCTCGCCCAGATAGAACTCGGTGGGGCACACAAGGTTGCCCACGTTCTCGATGATGATGAGGTCGAGCTCGTCGAGCGGCAGCGCGTCGACGGCCCGCTTGATCATGTCGCTCTCGAGATGGCACGCGCCGCCGGTGTTGATCTGGACCGCGGGGATGCCGTGCGCCTTGACCTTCTCGGCGTCGACCTTGCTCGCGATGTCGCCCTCGATGACCGCGATGCCGTAGCGCTCGCGCAGTGCGGCGATGGTCGCGAGGATCGTCGACGTCTTGCCGGCACCCGGGCTCGCCATGAGGTCGAGCACGAACACGCCCTTCTCATCGAAGCGCGCCCTGTTCTCGGCCGCGAGCTTCTCGTTGCGGTCGAGAATGGGCTTGGATACATCGATCGTGGCCATGTGGCTACTCCTGTGGATCGGATACCGGAGCATCGTCCGGGTCGTCGGTCTCGATGGAATCGATCTGCATCTCTCGTCCCTGGAGCAAGACGACGTTGAACGAGTCGCACTCCGGGCAGACCATCTGGAAGCGGTCGTGGTCGTACTCGACGCCGCATTCGTTGCAGCGTGAACGGGCACCCACGTGCGTGACCACGAGCGTCGCGCCCTCGGCCATGGTCCCGGGGGTCAGCGCCTCGAACGCGAACTGCAACGCGAACTCGACGATCTCTGTGAGCTCGCCGATGCTCACGTCGATCTGCGTGATCTTCGTGGCACCGGCCTTCTCGGCGGCGTCTATCGATGCTTCGAGGATGCCTTGCGTGATGCCCATCTCGTGCATGTGGAGTCCTTTGCGTCAGGAGAGCTCAGCGGCGAGCGCGTCTTGCTCCTTGATGCGCTTGGCGAACGCGACGCGCGCGAACAGGAGGCTTCCCTCGTAGAGCACGAGCAGGCTCGCACCCAACGCGCCCATCGTGATGGGCGACCAGTCGGGGGTCGCGACCGCGGCGATGACGGCGAGCGCGGTGTAGGAGTAGCGCCAGTTCTCGCGCATCTTGCGATACGGGATAAGACCGAAGCCGATCGCGTAGAACACGGCGATGGGGATCTCGAAGGCGAGACCGAAGCCCACGAGCAGGAGCCCGATGCCGGTCAAGAACCTGTCTGCGCTCGGGATCATCGCGACGAGGTCGCCACCCTGCGCGAACATGAACTCGAACGCCGGCTTCATGATGACGCCGTACGCGAACCCGGCACCCGCGAGGAACAGCAGGACCGCCACCATGAACGTGGGCACGACCCACCTGCGCTCCCGCGGCTTCAGTGCGGGCAGGAAGAACGCGAGTACCTGCCAGATGATGATGGGGCTGAAGATCACGATGGCCGCGAAGAACGAGACCTTGAAGCGGAAGGTGAACGTCTCGAACGGGCCGAACACGTTGAGCTTGCCGCCGGGGATCATCGGCTGAATGGGCGCGAGAATCCACTCGAGGATCGCGCTGAACATGGGGTCGAAGTACAGGACCGTCGAGCCCACGAACAGGGTGATGGCGATGATGACGAGCCTTTGCCGCAACTCGGCGATGTGCTCGAAGAAGGGCATGCGCTTGGGTGAGATAGGCATGGTGGTCGACGAGGACTACTCCTCGTCCTCCTCCTCGTCCTCTTCCGTGGCCGCCCAGATCTGGGCGGCAGCCGTGGCCTTCTCCATCTCCTGCGAGACAGCCGTCGTCGCGGTGGCAGCTGCCGCCGCATCGTTGTCGGCGTTGGGAGAGTAGACCTCGGCGCGGATGACGCGCTCCATGTCTTCCTGTGCGGTCTTGAACATGCGTATCGCCTTGCCGGCGGTGCGCGCGAGCTCAGGGAGCTTCTCCGGACCGAAAATCACAAGAACGAGCACGACGATGATGAAAAGCTCGGTACCACTGATGCCGAACACAACCCCACCAATCTTCACGATGTGCGATGCCTGAAGAGGGCATCGCAAGAACCGGGCCTACGGTGCCGGCCGAGTGACCCGGGATCGAGCTAGAAGCGAGCGGCCTCAGCGGCGTCGTCGAAGATCGGGAAGACCTTGTCGAGACCGGTGATGCGGAAGATCTTGAGGATGTTGTCACGCGTGCACACGATGCGCACCGCGCCGTCACGCTCACGGGCCCTGCGCAGAGCGCTGACCAAGACTCCCAGACCGGAGCTGTCGATGAACCCTACGCCCTCAAGATCGACGATGACGTTGACACAGCCGGACTCGATGGCCGAGACCAGCTCTTCTTTGACTCGAGGCGCTGTGTAGACATCCACCTCACCGACCAGGGTCACGGTGCAGACGTCGCCAGCGAGGTCACTCTTGATATCGAGTTCCATACCTGCTCGAGCTCCTTGTCGGCCAACATACAGGGCGAGATCGATTGTAGCGCGCGTGACCCGCGTATACCACTTGCATGCACGTGATTCATCGCGTGGAGCGGGTCCGTTCAATGGGTACCATACACCTAGGTCCACCCGAGGAAGGCAGCCGATGTCTCTCACTATCGACCTCGCCCAAGAGCCTGAATACTGGCTCCTCACGCTTCACGGCGACCTCGACTACGGCGAGTGCGCCTCGTTTCGCATGAACATCGACAGGATTCTCAAAACGGCACCGCCCGCCACGATCGTCGACCTTTCCGGGCTGGAGTATCTGGACAGCTCGGGCCTGGGGCTCTTGCTCTCGCTGTCGAAGGAGTACGGCGCACAAGGCGGCAGGCTCGTGCTTGTCACCAACGAGACCGTCGACAACATCTTGTCTCTCACCCGGCTCAACGGGATCTTCTCCACGGCGGTCTCGCTCGAAGAGGCGTGCCAGATGGCCAGCACGGTCTGAGCCTGAAAACCTGAGACACTGCATCAAACGACAACGGGCACCCCGAGGGGTGCCCGTTGTGTGTGTCCGCAAGAACTGAACCCTACGGGGTGGTGGTCGCCGTGGTGGCGGGCAGCTTCTTGAGCGCCTCAAGCTGCTGCTTGGCGTACTGCGGGTTGCCACCCTTCTCGCCCTTGGGGTCGAGCTCGAGGTAGCGGTTGAAGGCCGCGATCGCCTTGGCGTTCTCGCCGAGCGCTCCATAGAAGATGCCCAGGTTGAACGGTGCGGGGGCGAACTTCGGATCCGCCTTCTCAACACCTTCGACCGTCTTGACGGCGGTGAGCGTGTCGCCGGTGTAGAACAGGGTGATCGCGTAATCGACCTGAACCGGAGACTCCGTGGCCTTGATCTTCAGCGCCCGCGCGTAGGCATCCTTGGCCGAGTTCAGCAGCGGAGCGGCCGCTCCCTGCGCCTGCGTCGAGTTCTGGCTCTGGAGCTCGCCGGCCCAGTCAAAGTACGTGTTTCCAAGCGACACGAGGATCGTGTAGCTCTCGGGCTGGCTTTGCAGCACGTTCGTGAACGCAGCCACCTGCGGCTGGTACTTGTTGTTCACCGCCGCGATCGGGTCAGCGCTCTGACCCGTACCCGTCTGGTCGGTCTTGAAGGCCTGGAACGGGTTGGACGCAAGCACCACGAACGACATGACAAAGGCGATGATCAAGATGATGAGAGTCACCTTGACCCAGGTGGGGCTGTTGGACTTGTTGATTGCCACTGACGCCTCCTCGGGTCCGTACATCAAGCGGGCCCGGGTCGGCCAGTTGGCCGAACGCCGGGCCCGCCGCTCGTTCGAATGACTACTTGCCGGTACCGGACGCGGTAGACGAACCACCCGCGGCAGCGCCGCCACCAATGTTGGGATGGCCGGCCGGAAGCTGACCGCCCTGCATCTGCTCAGGGGTCAACTGGGGCGCCGTCTGCCCGGTCGTCGCGCCGCCAGCCGCAGGCACAGCGCCAACGGCGGCAGGAGCGGCGATGCCGCGGCCTACAAAGATGCCGATGATGACGCCGAGCAGCGCGGTGACAACACCCACGAGCACGGTGACCGTCAGCGAGACGCTCTGCGGGGCACCGGCAGCCGGGGCTGCAGCAGCGGCCTTCGCGGCCGGCTTCGCGGCGCTCTTCTTGGGAGCCGCGGCAGCCTTAGGGGCGTCCTTCTTGGGCTCGTCCTCGTCGAAGAAGAAATCCTGATCGCTCACGTTCGCAATCCTCCATGTGTCGGACGGGGCCCTACGCACCCGTACCTGGCCTGCCTGAACCTCGCGTAGTATAGCACGCGCTCACGCACGCGCACGGTGGTTCTGGTGCGCATACATGAGCAACCATCACGCCAAGACTGAACCGAACTTAATGCCTCACCGAAGCTTCATGCGCATCTCTTCGGCACGAGCGAACACGCGCTCTTTGTCGAGCGTGCTCCACTCGCGTGACTCATACACGACCTCGCCACCCACCATCGTCCACAGCACGTTCTCCTGGTTGGCGGTGTGCACGAGGGTGCCATACGGATAGTGCGTGGGAATCTGGTGTGACTTGGAGATGTCGACGGCGATGATGTCGGCCAACTTGCCGGGCTCCAGCGACCCCACCTTGTCATCGATGCCCAGGGCGCGTGCGGCATCAAGCGTCGCCATCTTCACGAACTGGCGGGCGATCATGAAGTGCTCTTCGCCCAGAGCGGCCCGCTGGACCAACAACCCGATACGCATCTCCTCGAAGACGTCCATGGAGTTCGAGGCGGCAGGAGAGTCGGTGCCCAGACCGACCCGGATGCCGGCCTGCAGGAACTTCTCGATGGGTGCGATCCCCATGCCGAGCTTCGCGTTGCATCGAGGACAGTGGGCGATCGCCACGTCGTGTGCAGCGAGTACCTCGATGTCAGCAGCATCGACCTGCGTGCAGTGCACGGCGACGATGTTGGGCACGTCGAGGATGCCCCACTGGAGCACGTACCGGACGGGGCTCACACCCGTGGGGAGCCACAGTGGCGCATCCGCGTCGAAGACGTCGCGCACGTCTGTGGCGAGCATGGACGAACCGTACTTCACGAACTGATACTCCTCCTTGCTGCCTGCAAGGTGGAGCGACACCGGTGTGCCGTCTTGCGCGTACTCCGCGATCTTTCGGAAGAGCTCCGGGTGACACGAGTACGGCGCGTGCGGGGCGATGCCGATGGTGAGCCGCTTTGAGTCCGAGGTCTCTCGCCACGCCTCGATATCTGCCGAAGCACGGTCCATCACGTGTGAGACCTGGTGCTTGTCCATCGTCGCGACCTCGCGGTAGATCACCGCCCTCAGCCCCGCAGCCTGAGCCGCATGACCGGAGGCGCCGGTTCCCGTGATGTCCGCAACGGTGGTGATGCCCGACTGCAAGGATTCCATCGCGCCCAACAGGGCGGAGTCGTCCCAATCCTGTGTCGTGAACTGGCTCTCCTTCTGGAGAAGCTGGTACTTCCAGCTCGAGTACGGCAGGTCGTCGACGAGACCGCGCATCGCCGAGTACTCGAGATGGGTGTGCAGGTCCACGAAGCCGGGCAGGAGCGCCGCGAGCCCAAAGTCCTTCACAGGCTCATCGGGATGCAGACGCCTCAGATGCTCGAAGTCGCCGATCTCGACGATCTTGTCATCTCGGACGAGCACCGCGCCGTTCTCGATGTGCGGCGTGGCGATGGGAAGCACGTAGCGTGCGGTGAGTAGCATGGGTCCCCTCCTACTGGCCTGTGCGGATTCTACCGCACAAACGGGGCACACCCACGCAATGACCCCCTACTTGACCGCCGTGTGCAGCGCGACGATGCCGCCGGTGAGGTCCTTCCAGCTGACCACCGAGAAGCCCGCAGCGCGCAGTTCGGCAGCGAGCTCGGGCTGCGTGGGAAACCGACGGATGGAGTCGTTGAGGTAGACGAACCCCTCGCGGTCTCCCGTCAGCACGCCGCCGATAGCCGGGATCGCATGCTGCAGGTAGACGTGATACACGCCGCGCCAGGGCGCGAAACCGGGGCGCGAGAACTCCAGGACCACGTAGCGGCCGCCGGGCTTGAGCACGCGAAGGACCTCTGAGAAGTTGCGCTCCCGCTCGGGGAGGTTGCGCACGCCAAAGGCGACGGTCACGACATCGAAGCTCTCGTCGGCAAACGGCAGGTCCTGCGCGTCGGCGAGCTGGAACGACATCTGGGTAGGTCCGTGGTACTCCTCGGCCTTCTGCTCGGCGATGGCGAGCATCTCCGGCGTGAAGTCCGTCACAAGGATCGAGGCGGGCGCGGCCTTCCTCGCGATCGCGAAGGAGACATCACCGGTACCCGCGCACAGGTCGAGCACCTTGGAGCTCGAGTCCAGATGACACGTCTTGACGAGCTGGGTGCGCCACGTGCGGTCGATGCCCATGCTGGCCATCATGTTGAAGGCATCGTAGCGACCGGCGATCCCCGAGAAGATGCCGCGGACGCGCTCGGTGGTGGCCTCACCGGGCGCGGGAGTGTGCTCTGACATAGGTCGCTACCCTTCCGGGGTCTCGATCGCCGCCTGAGACACGGGCAGCGGGTGCTGGTTCGAGCTCGCAGGCCGGTGGATACCCAGTCCGCGCGCGAACAGGTTAGCGACATTCTCCCTGACGAACAAACTCGCGCACGCAGCGACGTGCTTGACGCCCACCGAGCGCGGCCAGTTGAGCTCGGTCTTCTCGCACACCGTCGACTCCGACAGGCGCTCGAACTCCTCCTTGAGCGCCCACAGCGCGATGTCGCGCGACTGAACCGGGCCCTCCATGATGTCGTCGATCCGACGCATCGCCGTCTGCGCCTCACGGATGCGGTTCTCGGTGGTGATCATGGTGGCGTCGTCGATGATGCCGGCCTCGCCCTTGACCCTGTTGATGGCGAGACCTGCCTCGTAGGTGGCCTCGACCATCTCGTCGGGTCCCATCGAGTCGCTCTCATAGTTCATGATGTGCTTCCACGACGGGAGCAGGAGTCTCTCCCGATGCTCCTCGAGGGTGCGCGCGCGCAGGTTGTAGCCGTACTTCTCCGGGTTGTCGAACGCGCGTGACCCCGGATCCAGGAACGGCGCCATGGGGCTGATGAAGCACAGCAGTCGCGGGTCGTTGTTGACCGACGCATAGAGGTGCTTCACATACTCGGCGGTCTCCCGCACGGAGGCGGCGGTCTGCGTGGGGATACCCGTCATGAAGTACAGGTCGAAGCGACTGCACCCGTTCTTGAGCGCGTCTTTCACGGTCTGCTCGACCTGATCCATGGTGTAGTGGCTCTTGCCGAACGCCGCACGCACTCCGTCGTCGTGGCTCTCCACGCTGATCTCGACCGACCAGTCCGGCAGGTGTGCGTCGAGGAACTCGTAGAACTCCTCGTGCGGCGGCTTGAAGAACTCGAACCCGATCGGGTTCTTCATGTCGATGCTCTGCAGGCCGCGCACGAAGTCTCTCGTGTAGGCACGGCCGGCCTGGAGGAAGTCGTTGAGCACGAACACGGGCCCGGGGATGTAGCGCTGGATATGCGCGATGTCGCGTACCAGCAGATCCGGGTCGCGGAAGGCCGCCCGCTCTCGGCCGAAGTGCTCGCGGAACGAGTACGCCGAGCCTCCGCAGGTCACGCAGTCGTGCGTGCACCCTCGGCAGGTGAGAGACGCACACACCGGGTACTTGACCCACTCCTTGAAGGGCACAGCACCCAAGAAGTCGCGATACCGGATCACCGACTTCATGTTGAAGGAGTAGTCGAGCGAGATGGAGTTCATGTCCGCCGGAACCCAGGACAGCGGGTTCACGTTGACCGCCCCGGAGGCGTCCTTCCACGTGAGGTTAGGGACCTCAGACAGGTCGCCTCCCCGCTTGAGCACGTCGAGCAGGATGCGGATGGGCTCCTCGGTGGAGTCCCCTCGCATCACGAAGTCGACGCAGTCGTAACCGGCGAGCTCCTCGTGGAAGTACGTTGACGACAGACCACCGAAGATGACCGGCTTGTCGGGGTGGGCCTTCTTGACGATCTTCGCGATCTCCACGGAGCCGTGAGCGTGCGGCAGCCAGTGCAGGTCGACGCCGTACATCCGTGCGTCGAGGTTGCGGATGTATGCCTCGACATCGAAGTTGGGCTTCATGAGCATGAGCACCGCGAGGTTCACGATCCGAACCCGAAGTCCGTGACGCTCGAGGTACTCGGCGATGGTCGTCAGACCAACCGGATACATCTCGAAGATGGGTGTCGAGGGAACCATGTCGGACACCGGCCCGAACATGATGGAGCGCTCCCGGAAGTCGTAGACGGCCGGGGCGTGGAGGAGAACCAGATCTACTCTGGACATGGCTTCGCGAGGTCCTTTCGACGCACTATGTGGCCGGACCCTGCGGCTTGCGCCGCCCCCTCGCGCGCCAAGGTGCGCGAAACCGGAGTATAGCACCGCCCCGCAAAGATATCTTCAGGAATGACACGACGCGGTCGCCGACATCGACTCCACGGAGCCGGGGTATGCGACGTCGCCGAAGCTCGAAACTATCTTCTGGCGCCGTTCACGTGGCAATCAGCGCAGTAGGTAGGCGCGTGACACTGGAAGCACGTGCTCGCACCGACATTGGCGACGGCCCCCGGGTGCTGCACGCGCCATCTCATGGCCGGATCGTAGTTCCAGCCGATACTGGTCCCGTGGTGGCACTCGTTGCAGAAGCCGGTGGCGCTTCCGTGACACTTCGCGCACACCTTGGGCGCCTTCTTGCCGTACGCGCCGTGCTTCTCACGGAACTGAGCCGGGTGCGGCATGGGCACACCGTGGCAGTCCACGCAGAAGCTCTCGGCGTGACAGGTATAGCACTCGTTGAGGCTCTCGACTTTGACCAGACCGGGGCCGACACCCTCGGCCTCCGAGTTCTCAGCCTCGCCTTCGGCCTTGCCCTTGGACTCCGAGACCTTGTCGAAAACGGCGACGCGGGACGCCTCGACCTTGGCCAGCTTGGCGTGGCCCTTGGGGAAGAAGCCCGGCTCCCTGTGCGACTCCGGCTTGAGCTCAAAATCGGCAGTGTGGCACGCCAGGCACTTGCCGGGCGCCTCAAGACCACCTTCAGGCGTCTTGTTCTGCGAGTGGCAGCGGAAGCACGCGGTCATCTTGGAGAAGTTCTCGTGCTTGCGGTTCTTCTTCCCGGTCTTGGGGTCGGTCAGGGTCAGCGGGAAGTCCTCTTTGTGGGCGATACGGTTGTGGCAGATCGCGCAGGTGACTTCCTTCTTCGCGTGAACGTCATGGTCGATCTTCACGCCGCTCGCGGGAGTGATGTTGCGCTTCTGGGTGTTGTGACACTGGGTGCACTGGGTCGCGGGCATCGTCAGGGCAACTTCGCTCTCACCATTGAGGGGGAGCTCGAAGTTGTCGGTGACCGTCAGGTACAGCTCACCAAGCGCCTCCGCCTTGTGGAGCACGAAGATGACCGGGCTCGCACCCACCGGCATATGGCACGACATGCAAGAGATCTCGGAGTGTGACGACCGCTGGTACGCCTTGATGGTGTCGTCTTGGACTTTGTGGCACCCCTCGGCGCAGAACCAGCGGGTCGAGGTGACACCCAATGCCACGATCATGACCGCCGCCAGGACGAGCAACGCAACAAGCGTCCACACGATGTAGCGTGGGCGCCGTGTCGGGTCTTTGAATCCGTCGAATGAGATGCGGGGCATTGGGCCGTCCTTCTCGGGCGTCTAGTAGTCCGTGCCCACGCGATTGCCGCGGGCGGCGGCGTGGCACATCAGACAGGTGCCATCGGTGGGGAACCTGAAGTAGCGCAACATGTAGTTCATCTTCGTTCCGTGCGGATTGTGGCACGACGAGGTGCAGGTCAGCGGCGAGCGGTTGTTGACATCGTAGTGCGTGGGTCGCACGGGGTGATTGTTTCGATACACCGCGGGCGTGCGCTCGTCATAGTGTGCCGCCTCGTGGCACTGGAGGCAGATATCGGGGTTGGCCGCGCGCAGCATCGGCGAGTTCACCGAGCCGTGCGGGGTGTGACACTTGATGCACAGCGTGCGCTCGTGCTTGGACGCGTCGTAGCTCGCCTGCACCGTCCTGTGGCACTGATAGCAGAACGAGTTGTTCTGGGCGTTCACCAAGCCGCTGTACTGGGCCGCATGGGGATCGTGACAGCTGGCGCACTTGAGCACCACGCCCACCGGGTGATGGCTGGGCTGCGCGAACTGGTTCTCGATCTGCGGGTGGCAGTCGTAGCACAGGTCGGGCTGGACCGCGTTGAGGAGCGGACGGTAGTTCGACCCGTGCGGCTGATGGCACCCGGTGCAGTTGTCATTGACGAAGGGGCTGTGCTGAACGGGCATCGATTCCTTCATGGCAACCGAGGGATGGCAGCCGAAGCACAGCTCGCGCTGACGCCGCACGATGATGCCCTTGAAGTTCGAGGCGTGGGGATCATGGCAGTCGATACACCAGCCCTGCGCCGCAGGAGGATGCGCCTGCTCGCGGTTGAGCTCCATGCCCATCGGGTGGCAGGTGAAGCAGATCTTGTTGGGCGCCTGCGTAAGCAGTGCCTTGTAGTCGGACGCATGAGGGTCATGGCAGTTGGAGCAGCGACCCGCCGCGAACGGCTGATGCGTGAAGCGATCGGCGAGCTTGCGACCCATGCTTCCGTGACACGTCCAGCACAGGTCTTCTTCAGGCGCGACCAGCAAGGACTTGCCGCCCTTGACCTGCACGGTCTTGGTGGCGATGACCTTGCCTCCACCAGCGACGACCGACTTGCTGGAGGTGCGCTCCGTGAGCGTGAACCACCACTTGAGCGGGAGCCACTGGAGCATCGTGCGATACCGTGTCCACACCGCACCCGGTCCGCTCGTCACCGACATGGTGACCTTCTTGCCGTGTGGGGTGTGACACGTCGTGCACTCCCTCATCGCGAAGGGGCTGTGCACCGTGGTCTTGGAGAAGTCCGGGATGAGCTCAGTGTGGCACTGGAGGCACTCGATGTTGCGTGCCATGAAGCGTGCCTGCTGCTTGCCCCCGGTGACCCACACCTCAGCGGCCGTGACGCAACAGCACAGCAGAAGAAGGAGCAAGACGATAACCGCGAGCAGGCCCCACCAGCGCCTGTCGCGACGTACGTCTTCCTCTTCTTCAGAGTCGATGTCGAGGTCGTCTACGACGACGTCGGAATCGGGCAACGACCCTCCTAGACGCCGCATGGATTGAGTGTGGGGACACTGTGTGCGCGGCGTGATACACCACTCACGATTCTAGCACGCGCCAAGGGGCCGATGAACATTCATTATCGGAACCGGTCATGCCCCCGAGAGGCACGATTCCAGGCCTGCGGCTCGAAACTAGTACCCCTTCAGGTATGCCCCATGGATGCTGTTGTAAGCCAGAGGCACCCCCGCGACCGAGAACAGTATGAGCGGCAAGGCCGCGACAGCGACCCAAGCCGCCTTGCGGCCCCTCCACCCCATCGTCAGCCGAAGGTGCAGGTAGACCGCGTAGATGACCCACGAGATGAGCGACCACGTCTCGATGGGATCCCAGTTCCAGTAGCGGCCCCACGCCTCGTTGGCCCAGATGGCGCCCGCTGCGATCATGATGCCCAGGAAGATGAATCCGACCCCGATGAAGCGAAACGACAGGTCGTCGACGATCTCTTGGCGCGGCAGCTTCGCGAACACGTCACCAAACCGACCCGACTCCAACTTCTCGCGCATCAGATAGAGAACAGCCAGCCCGGTCGCAGCGATGAAACTAGAGTAGGCCAGCTTGGCAAAGGTCACGTGAACGGCGAGCCACCACGACGCCAACGTCGCGGTGACCTCGATACCCGACTTGGGCGCGAGCATGGCGGCGGCGAGCAGCAAGAACGCGATCGGCATGACCACGACGCCTACAAGGGACAGCGATCGATACTTGCGCACGATGATCGCGAGCATCACCACCGACATGAATGCGTAGGTCGACACCACCTCGTAGAAGCCGAGATAGGGCCCGTGTCCGAGCCTGACCCACCGCACCCCTATAGCAGCCAGGTGTGGCACCAGACCGGCCGCCGCTGCGGTGAGCGCGAAGCGTCTGATTCCTTCTCGGCGGAAGACGAAGCCGACGATGAACAGGATCGCCGACAGCGCGTAGAGGGTCACCGCGCTCCACATGAGCACGATCTCGAGCGTCACAGTGTTCATTGCAGGCTCTCCGGTGTTGTAGGTTCGTCCGACTTCACGCCGCATGCCTCGCGCAAGTCGTCTTCCAGGGTAGCGACGAACGCCGGGTCCGAACGCCCGTGACGCGTCACAAGACGCACTTCAAGGCCAACGGTACCCGGGCTCCGCGTCAGCCACACGACACGGTGAGGAACGAGCACCGCAATACCTATGCCGATTATGGCAGCGAGGAAGCTGAGGTAGATGGGGTAGACACTCGCGTCCTCGGCGATCACGAGTCGCGCGGTGGGGGTGATGCCGTCGAAGTGCACAGAGCCGTCACCCAGGTCGGCCGATGCACCCACGCCAACGATGACCGACGTGGCCTCGCCGCTGGGCAGCGGGAAGTCCAGCCGGACGAATGCATCGGCGCCTTGTGCGCCGGCCGCACGAGCCGCCTCGCGGCTCACGGGAGTGAAGGATACGGCGAACGTGGTGCCATCCGAACGCGCCACCCCTATGCCGGTGGGCGTGAACCCTGAACTGATGCGCTTGTCCGGCTCGAAGAAGACACGGGTGCGACCCGCCACGTCACCCGACGCGTTGCGCAACGTGATGGCGGCGACGTAGCCGCGATCACTCGGATGCACCATGAGGGCGCGATAGCGCAACGGATGGTTGGGGTAGACCCGCCCCTGGGCGACGACCTTCCCTTCTCGTAGAAGCGCCACCGTGGCGACGCCGCCAAGATCGATATCACCTTTGCGCGCATCGACCTGAAACGCCTTGACCGCCACATTCACATCCGTGTACGCGGATCGATTGAGGGGGCCGCGCTTGATGACGAAGTACGACGCGTCCTCGTTGGGCACCTGCTCGCCCTGGACTACCCGAAGCGTTCCCTCGGCTCGTGTCATCTGGCCAAGGGCGACGAAGACGAACAGCGCGGTGAGGGCCCAGTGGAACAGGGGGCTCCCCAGCACGGACCAGCGCCCCGCCTCGCCCCTGAGGACTCCGTCGTGCTCGCTGACAGAGAGGCGATGCGCGCGCATGACCCCGACGAGGTCAGGCGACACGGGTTCTTGTGCGACACAAAGCGGCTCAGACGCCTCAAGCCTGCGGCGGATGCCCTCAGGCACAGGCTCGCTCGACCTCAAGACGCGGAGACCTGTGCGGGTCCGATCGACGGAACACGCAGCCGTCGACATCCCGAGCAAGAGCATCGCGGCGAGGAAGACGGGCGAGCTGAACGGCTTGCCCAACCCGATCGCGTGCATGAACCCGGAGGTACCCTCGCGGTCGGCGAAGGTCCCGAGCATCGCCCAGGCGGCACAACCGACCAACAGCCAGATCGCAAGCTTCCTAGATCTCAGGAAGCGCACCACGCGCGCCACCACCGGCTATCTCACCGTGAAGGACTTGTAGCCCGAGGTGAGGCTCTCGTGGGTGTCGGCCGGGTGATAGGCGAAGACACGCCATGAGCCGGCGTACGGGAGCGTAGTGGACGCCTGCACCTTGGTGGTGGTGGTTGAGGTGCCGTAGGCGTAGTAGCGACCTGTGACGGTCTTGCGAAGCACCCACTTGCGATTCTCGAGCCGATAGAACTTGAGTTGCGTCTTGCAGGTCCCCGAATGCTTGGGAGACAACAGCGCATAGGCGGTGAAGGTCTTGTTGCGATAGACGGTCGAGCTCATGACCGGCGTCTTGAGTACCGGCTTCACCTTGACGAGCATCTGGGCGGTCGACGTGCACGGCGCGAACTCCGCGTCGCCCGTGAAGACCGCGCGGTAGTAGGTCTTGTCGGCGGGCTTGAGAGACGGTGACACAGCGGCGCCGGTGGAACCCAGAGTCAGGGTGGCAACCGTTGACCAGCCGGTCGCGCCATTGGGCGAGGACTGGACCAGGACGGTACGCGACGTGGGAGCCGAGGATGTGACCTCACTGCGCACGCCCACGCTGACCGTGTGACCCGATCCATACGTGATGAGCGACGAGGACAGGCTTGAGGACGCGAACTTCGTGGGCTGCGGCCCCACGTGAACGGTGAGCTGCTTGTCGTTCTCCTTGTTGCCCACCGAGTCGACCGACCAGTACGTCACCGTGTGAGTGCCAACCTCGCTGATCGAAGCCGAGGTGCCTTGGGCCGGCATCGACTCGTCGATGCGGTACCACGTCGATGCGACGCCGCTTCCCAACCCGTCAGTGGCGGTGAAGTCGATCGTGGCGGGCGACGCCATCCACTGGTCCTGCGACGCGGAACACGTGGTGAACGGTGCAGAGACATCGAGCTTCACGGTGTCGCTGAAGTCGGACGTGTTACCTGCCAGATCGCGGTACTGCCCTTTGACCTCATGCTCGCCGTTGACGATGGGAAGGGTCACGGTCGTGGTCGCGGCGAACGCGGCCCAGTCGGTCCATCCATTCCCGGCATCGAAGCGCATCTCGTCAGCGCCGATCACGTCAGACGTGACGGCGACCGGTCCGGGACCTACCCATTCAGCCCCACCGGCAAGGACGAACCCTGTGCCGACAGGAGGAATGGTGTCTGCACCCACGACGAACTGCTCGCTGTGCGTAGCCGAGAGATTGCCCACCATGTCGTAGGACCACACGTCGATCGTGTGGGTACCGGGAATCGAGACGGTGATCGTCGGGTCGACACTCGGCATGCCCCCGTCGATCGACCAGTAGGTCAGATCGACGCCGCTCAGCGGATCGGTGGCACCAACGTACACGACACGCGGATACGACGGGTCGAGCGTCTCGTAGTGAACGAAGGGCACCGGAGCACTGCGGTCCACCATCACCTCTACGCTTGTTTGCGCGGTGTTGCCCGCAAAGTCGTACGCGGTGGCGTGGACCGTGACCGTGCCCTCTTGGGTGACGAGGAATGGCGCCGAATAGGTCTCCACTGAGCCGCCGTTGTAGCGGTACGTGATCCGATCGACACCGGAAGGTGTGTCGGATGCGTCCACGGTGAGCGTCATGTCGCGAGCCCAGCCCGGATGTGCGCCTGAAATCGCGATCGTCGGGTCGGTACGGTCGATACGAACCATCTCGGCGCGAAGCTGCTCGGTCCACCCGATCGGATCCACCGAGTAGTAGTCGAGCGTGTGCGTGCCCTCAGCCGAGAACGGAATGGGGGCGGTGTAGGTGGTCATCTCGCCGCCATCGGCCGCGTAGTAGGTTGTGAAGCCGGTGAGGTCGGTGGCGTCGAGCGAGACTGCGACGTCATGGTTGACCCAGCCCGCCGGCACCCCGGTCGACCGGGTCACGGGGGGCGTGACATCCGCGCGCATCAAACGATTGTTCCCGGTGTCGGCGATGTAGACGTCGCCAAGGGGGGTCACCGCGACCCCGCGGGGAGCGTTGAACTGGTTGGAGCCGATACCGGCAGTCGCGTTGAGCGTTGGCCAGTACTCGAGCCATGCGCCCTGCGCGTCAAGATGGTGTATGCGATTGTTGCCGGTGTCGGCGACCCACAGCGTGCCATCAGGCGACGCGCCAAGCCCTGACGGAGACGTGTACTGGTTGATATGCGTGCCCACGCCGCCGACCGAGCGAACCCAATTCCATGCAGCATCGAACTGCTGCAAGCGGTTGTTGCCGGAATCCGCGACCCACAGCGACCCGTCCGCCGCGACCGTCATCCCGGCGGGAGCCGAGAAGTCCCCATCGGCAGAACCGGCATCATCGTCGGCCGGATATCGTGAGTGGACGCCCGACTGATAGGTGTGCACGCAGTTCTTGGACGAGTCGACCACATACGCCGCACCCGAGGGTGACACGACGATGGCGGACGGAACGCCGATCTCAGTCGCCGAGCTCACGGTCTCAACCAGACTCGCCGAGATGGTCCCGGTCTGGCTTGCCAGAGCGAGGCGCACCACGCTGCCGGTGACGGCGTCGCCCACCAGCAGGTTGCCGGACTTCTCAACCGCGACCGCGGTCGGCGACGAGAACGCGGAGCCTGAGTATGAGTCGACCAGCCCCAGATACCC
>CAYOHY010000015.1:0-41903 GCA_964403885.1 uncultured Eubacteriales bacterium | reverse complement strand
TCGCGGCGATCATCATCCTCGCCGCGATCACCGTCTTCCTGTTCATCAACGGCATGCGCGGCTTTCGCGAAGTCGGCCTGATGGACATGATCGCGGGCACCGACTGGTTCCCCACGAGCGAGAACGCGAAGTTCGGCTTCCTCCCCGCCGAGGTCGGTTCGCTGTGGGTCACCGTCGTGTCGCTCGCCATCTGCGTGCCCGTGGGTATCGCCGCGGCGATCTACATCTCGGAGTTCGCGAGCCGCCGCACCAAGGAGCTCACCAAGTCCATCGTCGAGTTCATGGCGGCGGTGCCCTCGGTGGTGCTCGGCCTCATGGGTATCGCGCTGCTCGTTCCCAACGTGCGGCTGTGGTTCCACCTCGACACGGGCCTGACGGGCTTCACCGCCGGCATCATCGTGGGGATGATGGCGCTTCCCACGATCATCTCGATCTCTGAAGACGCGATGCACGCGGTGCCAAACGACCTGCGCAACGGCTCGCTCGCCCTGGGCAACACCCGCTGGCAGACCGTGTACAAGGTGGTCCTCCCTGCCGCCTCGTCCGGCATCTTCGCCGCAGTGATGCTGGGTCTGGGGCGTGCGATCGGTGAGACGATGGTCGTGCTGATGCTCGCGGGCAACGCCGGCATCATTCCGGACACCCCGTTCGTGTCGATGCGTACCATGCCCGGCACCATCGCCGGTGAGATGGCCGAGGTCGTCCAGGGCGGCCTGCACTACTCGGTGCTCTTCGCCATGGGCCTCGTGCTGTTCGTCATCACGTTCGTGATCAACCTCGCCGCCGACGTGGTTCTGGAGAGGCAGCGCAGGAGGTGGCGTCGATGAAGGGTTCATCCGCCCGCATCAAGCGCGCGCGCCTCGCCGAGGCGACCGCCAAGTTCGTGACCGGTGCCGCCGCGCTCTTTGTGGTGGGCCTTGTGGTGTTCGTCTTCGGCTACATCCTGTACCGCGGCGCGGGCTCAATCTCGTGGGAGTTCATCACGCAGTCGCCCAGGATGTTCATGACGCAAGGCGGCATCTGGCCTGCGATCTGGGGCACGATCCTGCTCACCTTCTGGACCGCGCTGTTCGCGTTGCCCATCGGCGTCATGGCCGGCATCTACCTCTCCGAGTACGCCAAGCGCGGCACTGCGACGCGCGTCATTCGCCTGTCAATCGCCAACATGGCCGGCGTGCCCTCGATCGTCTACGGACTGTTCGGGCTCGCGCTGTTCGTTCTCACGGCGGGCATGGGCAGGTCCGTTCTTGCAGGCGCGCTCACACTCGCGTGCCTGACCCTGCCGGTCATCATCACCGCCACCGAGGAGGCGCTTCGCCAGGTGCCGCAGGACCTGCGGCAGGCATCGCTTGCGCTGGGCGCGTCGCGGCTGCGCACCACGTTTCGCGTCGTGATCCCGGCGGCTGCTCCCGGCATCGTCACCGGCTCGATCCTGGGCCTGTCGCGCGCCGCCGGCGAGACTGCCCCGATTCTCGTGACCGCGGTCGCCTTCTATGCACCCGTGCCGCGGAGCGTCACGCAAGAGACCATGGCGCTGCCGTATCACCTCTACATCATGGCCACGCAGGCCGTGAAGCCCGCTCCCCACATCGTCTGGGGCACGGCGCTCGTGCTCGTCATGGGCGTGGGCATCATCAACGTCGCCGCCGCCACGTGGCGGTCCCGTCAAAGGAGCAAGATCAGATGGTAAGCGCTGGACTTGGCCGGTTCGACCTCAAGAACGTCTCGGTAGCCTACGGCGCGGAGACCGCGGTCGCCGGCGTGTCGATGCACATACCCGCGCAGTCGGTCACGGCGCTCATCGGTCCGTCCGGGTGCGGCAAGTCGACGCTGCTGCGTTGCCTCAACCGCATGAACGACGAGCTGGGCACAGTGAAGGTGGGCGGCGAGATCTTGCTCGACGGCGTCGACATCAACGACCGCTCGGTCGACCCGGTCGAGCTTCGCATGCGGGTGGGCCAGGTGTTCCAGAAGCCCAACCCGTTCCCCATGTCGATCTACGACAACGTCTGCTACGGGCCGCGCACGCACGGCATCCGCAAGCGCGCGGAGCTCGATGACATCGTCGAGTCCTCGCTTCGCCGCGCCGCGCTGTGGAACGAGGTCAAGGACGTGCTCAAGAAGCACGCATTCGAGCTCTCCGGCGGACAGCAGCAGCGCCTGTGCATCGCCCGGGCGCTCGCGACCGCACCTGAGGTGTTGTTGATGGACGAGCCGGCCTCCGCGCTCGACCCCATCTCCACACAGCAGATCGAGGACACCATCGGTGAGCTGAAGGAGCAGGTGACCATCGTCATCGTCACCCACAACATGCAGCAGGCCGCGCGCATCTCCGATCAGACCGCGTTCATGCTCCGAGAGTCCATGGAGCGTCCGGCGGGGCTCATCGAGATGGGCGACACCAAGACCATGTTCACCAACCCGCACGACAAGCGCACCGAGGCGTACATCACCGGCCGCTTCGGCTAGGCCGAGCGCCCGAAGAGCGCGTGTGAGAGCGGTTGCGACCGCTCGCCGAGCGCACACAGAAACGCCCGCCGGGGTGGGTCCGCCGGCGGGCGTTTCGCGTTCCCGATGGCAGGAGGCCTCCGGAAATGGCAGGACGCGCCTGAGGGGGGAGGCGCGTCCTGTCGTACTTTGAGGGGCGGGCCCCGCCCGAGGGGGGAGGGGGTAGGCGGGTCGCCCTGCTCTTGCCCGAAAGAAAAGCAACGGCTGTGCCAGAAGGCGTGCGCAAACGTATCATTTGCATGTACTCATCCGGCTTGCGCTCGAGAGGTCATCGGCCCACATGAAACCTGCCACGATTCGCCGCGCGACGACAGCGGATGCCGCCGCGATCGCCGGGATCTACAACCACTACGTGCGCACCTCGACGGCGACGTTCGACACCGTGCCCGTGACCGTCGACAGCCGCATCGCGTGGCTCGAGGCCCACGGGGATGCGCATCCTGTGTTCGTCGCGGAGCGCGACGGCGAGGTCGTGGGGTGGGCGTCGCTGTCCCCGTACGGCGTGAGGCCGGGGTGGGTGCGCACCGTCGAGATCGGCATCTACCTCGCCGAGGGCCACACGGGCACCGGGCTGGGTGCGCCGCTCCTGGGCATGCTCGTCGACGCGGCGCGCGAAGCCGGTCACCATGCGCTCATCGGCCAGATCGTCGCCGAGAACGAACCCAGCCTGCGGCTCACTGAGCGCGCGGGCTTCACGCGCGTGGGGCATCTTCGTGAGGTGGGCCGCAAGTTCGACCGATGGGTCGATCTCGTGATGATGCAGCTTCTCATCGAGGAGGCGTGAGCGTGGGCACTGAACACATCGTCGAGGCCGGGGGAGCGCCTCTGGCCCGCATACGCGAGGGGGCGGGTCCCGTTGTCGCGTTCGCTCTGCACGCGGGCCACGATGCCCGACCGGAGCTCCTGACGCGATTCGGCCTGTCCGAAGATGAACGCCTTCGCGAAGAGGATCCGTTCACGGCGCAGATGGCGCCTGCGAACATCACGCTCGTCGAGGTGCTGCGTTCGCGGTTCGAAGTGGACCTCAACCGTCCGCGCTTCCGGGCCGTCTACCAGGGTCCGCAGGACGCCTGGGGCCTCGACGTGTGGAACGGCGAGCTTCCCGACGAGCACGACCGCATCTCGCGCGCCTGCTACGACACGTTCTACGCGACCGCCTTCGACGTCCTGTCGCGCCTGGCCGAGGAGCACCCTCGCTTCGTCGTGCTCGACGTTCACAGCTACAACCACCGCCGCGAAGGCGCCGATGGGCCTGCCGCGGACCCGGCGGAAAACCCCGAGGTCAACCTCGGCACGGGCAGGCTCGATCGTGAGCGGTGGGCGCCGGTCGTGGAGGCCTTCTCGGACACGATGACGGCACACGACTATGACTGTCGCGAGAACGTGAAGTTCCGTGGCGGGCATTTCGCTCATTGGATTGCCGACACGTTCCCCGACCAGGGCTGCGCGCTCGCCATCGAGTTCAAGAAGACCTACATGGACGAGTGGTCCGGTGCCGCCGATCACCACGCGATCGAGCGCAACCGGACCGCCCTCGCGCGCGCGGTGGAGGCCATCGAGGCAGTGCTTGCGCAGGTTCGGTAAGGCCCTTGTAAGGATTGCGTGAAACCATCTTCCGCAACGCATGATCAGGCTTCATACTGAGTCGGCTTCCGCGCCGGAAGCCGTGTGCGGGTGGCAACGGGGCCACCCCTGAAGGAAAGGATCTCCGAGGCCCATGAAGATCGGGTTCCTCGTCAACGACATCGCGACGGAGACCGCCGGCTACACCACCACGCGCCTTGCTGTGGCGGCCATCAACCGTGGTCACGAGGCATGGGTCATGACGCCGGGCGATTTCGCCTACGACCCTGACGAGAAGATCAGGGCGCGCGCCAAGCACGCCCCCAAGGACAAGTACACGAGCGGCTCGGCCTACCTGTCGGGACTCAAGGGCAAGAGCGCTCGTACGCGCCGCATCACCGTGGACGACCTCGACGTGCTGATGCTTCGCAACGACCCCTCGCAAGACGTCGAGGACCCGTGGCGCCAGGCCGCCGGCATCGACTTTGGCCGCCTCGCCATGCGCAACGGCGTCATCGTCTTGAACGACCCCAACGGTCTGGGCAAGGCGATGAACAAGATGTACTTCCAGCAGTTCCCCGAGGAGGTGCGTCCTCGCACGCTCATCACGCGCGATCGCGACGAGATCAAGGAGTTCGTGAAGGAGGAGGGCGGCCGAGCCGTTCTCAAGCCCCTGCAAGGCTCCGGCGGCAAGGGCGTCTTCCTCGTGGACCACGCCTCGAACAAGAACCTCAACCAGATGATCGACGCGCTCACCCGCGACGGCTACGTCATCGCCCAGGAGTACCTCGAAGACGCCGAGCAGGGCGACACGCGCCTGTTCATGATGAACGGACGCCCCTTCACCTATAAGGGCAAGTACGCGGCGTTTCGCCGCATCCGCCAAGGCGATGACATCCGTTCGAACGTGCACGCGGGCGGCATCATCGCTCCCGCGCGCATCACCGAGCGTGAGCTGCGTATCGCCGAGATCGTGCGGCCCAAGCTGGTCGCCGACGGCATGTTCCTCGTGGGCCTCGACATTGTTGGCGACAAGCTCATGGAGGTCAACGTGTTCAGCCCGGGCGGCCTGGGCAGCGCACAGAAGTTCGAGAAGGTGAACTTCGCTCACGGTGTGATCGACGCGCTCGAGCGCAAGGTCGACTACATGACGTTTTACCGGCGCCGCTTCAGCAACGTGCAGATGGCCACGCTGTAGGCGACGCCCCTGCGAAACGCACAGCGACCCGGTTCCATCTGGGACCGGGTCGCTTCATGTCCGGGGGTGCGGCGACGCGCTACTCGACGCTGCCGTACTGGCTGTTCCAGCCGTGCCCCTTGAGCGCGGAGTTGAACTGGTCGCACAGCCGCTGACGCGTGTAGGAGTCCGGCGGCAGCAGTTCCGCGATACTCATGAGGTCGCTCGGCAGATCGAACATCTCCGCGCGAATCAGGACATCGAGCCTGCTCACGCGCTTGTGATCCCGGAAGAGGGAGTCGACGAAGCGCTGCAGTATCTCCTTGTCGTCGTCTGCCATCGACTAGCCGAGCCAGCCGCGCACGGCATCCTCGACGCCATCGCAGCCCGCATCGACCACGTCACTGAAGCGCACGGCAGCCGAGTCGAGCTCGGCGAGCGCACGTGGCGCGCAGGCCTCGGGGGCGAGCTTCTGCACCTCGGCGAGCAGCTGGACGCCGCTCAGCCCGTCGTACTCGGCGGGCAGTGCATCGGCACACGTGACGCCGCGGAGCGCCTTGAGGACGTCGCCTCCGAACTTCGCCCAGTGCGCCGTCGACACCACGAGCACGGGATTCTCACCGCGCTGACGCTCGGCGACCTCCCAGGCCACGGCGGTGTGCGGATCCATGAGGTAGCCGGTCTCATCGAAGACGCGCTTCACCGTGGCGAGCGACTCGTCGTTGCTCACGAAGTCGGCGCCAAAGAGTTCGCGCATCGCGGCGAACGTATCACGGTCGACACGGAAGCGCTTGGTCTGGGCGAGCTCGGTCATCCACTCGCGCACCGCGTCGGGGCCGGCGAGGTGGTAGAGCAGCCGCTCGAGGTTGCTGGAGATGAGGATGTCCATCGACGGTGAGGGCGTGACCACGAACTCCCTGTCCGAGATGTCGTAGACCCCGGTCGAGATGAAGTCTGCGAGCACGTTGTTCTCGTTGCTCGCACAGATCAGGCGGCCGATGGGCACGCCCATGAGGCGCGCGTAGTACGCGCCGAGGATGTTGCCAAAGTTGCCGGTGGGCACGCACACGTCCATGGGCTCGCCGGCGACCACACCGCCGCTTGCGACCATGTCGGCATACGCGCTCACGTAGTACACGATCTGCGGGAGCAGGCGCCCCCAGTTGATCGAGTTTGCGCTTGAGAGGCGAAGCCGATGGGTGGCGTGCAGCTCCTCGTTGAACGCCGCGTCGGCGAAGGCCGCCTTCACCGCGCTTTGGCAGTCGTCAAAGTTGCCGCGAACGCCAAAGACGCTCACGTTCTCGCCGTGCTGAGTGACCATCTGCTTGCGCTGGATGTCGCTCACGCCGTCTGCGGGGTAGAACACCACGACTCGCGTGTGGGCGCGGTCGGCGAACCCCTCGAGCGCGGCCTTCCCGGTGTCGCCCGAAGTCGCCACCAGGATCAAGAAGTCCTCCTCGAGCTCGCCGCGCTCCTGCTTCATCGCGATGGCTTCCGAGAAGAACAGCGGCATGCACTGCAGCGCCATGTCCTTGAACGCCGAGGTGGGGCCGTGCCACAGCTCGAGCACGTGCATGCCGGCGACGACCTCTTCGACCGGCGCGATGCGCTCGTCGTCCCACTGGGAGCCGTAGGCCTGCTGCATGAGCATGTCGACGCGCTCCGACGGCAGGTCCACGCGGAAGCGGGAGAACACCGCCGCAGCCCGACGCCAGTACGGCATCTCAGCGAACGCGAGCACGTCTTCGAGGCTGAAGTGCGGCAGCCCTTCGGGAACGAACAGTCCGCCGCCGGGCGCGATGCCCTTGACCACCACGTCGGTGAACGTGGGGTGTCCGGTGCCCAGGCCGCGGGTGTCGAGGTAGGTCGTAACGAGTTTCATGGCGCAGATCCCTGAGGTGAGGCGTCAGTGCGCTGATTCTACCCGAGTGGGGCGCCGTCCCGTAGCGCATGGGCACCGCAAAACGTGCGGCCGGTGCTCACCTGGTCCGGCCGAACCCCACCGTGATCGCCTTTCGGGGACACGTATCGACACACGTCTCACACATGAAGCACTCGGTCGCGCGCATCGAGCCTGCCTGCACCATCTCGGTCACCGGCAGCTGCATCGGGCACGACCTCTCGCAGGTCCCGCACGAGGTGCACGCCGAGGAGTCCGCGCGAAGCATCAGGCGCGGCACGTGAAGCCCGTGGCCCAGCTTCTCTCCCACGATGCCCCATACGCCGAAGGGGCACAGGTAGCGACAGAAGCCGCGACGCCCCAGCGCAGCCGGCGCAAGGGTGAGCACCACCAGCATGAAGTACGTCACCAGGTTGCCCGCCTCGGTGACCGACACGCCGGACTCGGTCAGGTAGAAGGGCTTGAAGCTTTCCCACCCCTTCACGGCGACGGCGATGCCGACCACGGCGGCGACCCATGCGCCCCACAGCGCGTACTTGACCAGCGGCAGGAACCGGATGCGCTTGAGTGGACGGACGCCCACGGACTCCCACAGCTGCTGCAGCCCATTGAACGGGCAGAGCCATCCACAGAACGAGCGGCCCAGAAGGGGCGACGTCACGAACACCGCACCCCAGAAGACGAGCGAGAACGTCGCGATCCGCTGGGCTGTGCCCTGCGTCATCAGGTAGGGGGAGTAGTAGTTGAGCGTGATGGGCAAGGCGAGGAAGAACGCGGCGATCAGGAACCGGCGAAGGCGCTGGCGTCGGGTGTTCATGGCGTGCTCCTAGCGAGGGTCGGTTGAGGAGAGTCCGGCGAGCATCGCCAACACCGCCGCCGAGAAGATCGAGTCGAACGGGCCCGAGACGGCCGAGAGATGCTTGTGCTGCAGGTGCAGGTGACCGTCGCACAACGCCCACAGCCCGTACGCAAGGCCTTCGGGGCCCACGCCCGCGCGGTCGACCAAGGAGCCGTCGGCAAGGCCGTCTCGGCATGCCGCGATGATGCGCGTGAAGGGATCTGCGACGCTCGTGTAGTGCGCCCAGCTCCCCGGGGGGTTGGTGAGGCAGTCGAAGATGACGCGGTAGGCCTCGGGGTTCTCCAGGCCAAACCGCACGTACGCCTCGCCCAGGGCCTCGAGGCGCTCGAGCGGTGTGCCGCGATCGACCTCACCCAGATAGCGGGACAGCGCCCCCAGTGACTCCATGGCCAGGGCAAGCACGAGGGCGTCGCGGTCGGCGAAGTGGTTGTAGAGCGCCGAAGGAGCGTAGCCCGCTCGGCGAGCGACCTCGCGAAGGGAGAGTGCGGTGGGGCCTACGTCGAGCAGCGTCGTGCGTGCGGCGTTGAGGATGTCCGTGCGCGCTCGCTGTCCACGGGCGGTCGTTGCGGCTGACATGTCCATCTCCAATACGAACGGTGTTCTTATTACGAACGGTGTTCACATTAGTTCGAACGACATCGGCCGTCAACACCGCCTTGGCGGGATCGTGTTCCGCGTGCGATTCCGGGCGTAGCGGCGACGTCCGTGGGGCTGGTACGCTTCTGCTCTGTCGACGACCCGAGGGGGACACGTGAAGTACGTCATCGTGATCTTGGATGGGGCATCAGGGTGGCCACTGCCGGAGCTTGGCGGGAAGACCTGTCTGCAGGCAGCACACACGCCCAATCTCGACGCGCTGGCGCGTGAAGGCGTGGTGGGTCTCGCCCAGACCGTCCCCCCCGGCACCGAGCCCTCGTCTTCGGCGGCGTGTACCTCGATCATCGGCTACGACCCTGTGGGCGACTACGTGGGCCGTGCGGCCATCGAGGCGGCCAGCATGGGCATCGAGCTCGCCGACGACGAGGTCGCCCTGCGCCTCAACACGGTCACCATCACCGATGACGTCATGACCAGCTACGCGGCCGGACACATCACCACGCCCGAGTCACGGGCCATCGTGAGCGAGCTTGCCGCCGCCTTGGACGACGAGACCTTCACGCTGTATCCCGGCGTCGCGTACCGGCACATCCTCGTGGTGAAGGGCCACCCCGAGCTCGTCGACCTGGCGTACACGCCTCCGCACGACATCTCGGACAAGCCCGCCGGGCCCCACCGGCCGATGGGCGAGGGCGCCGAGCTCCTCCTCGACTACATGGAGCGCGCCAAGCCGATCCTGGCCGCGTCAGCCGTGAACGCGGCACGCAAGGAGGCGGGGGAGCTTCCGGTCACCGAGGTGTGGCCGTTTTGGCCCGGCGTTCGTCCCGGCGCGCTCGTTCCCTTCACGGAGCGTCGTGGGGTGAGCGCTGCGATGACGAGCGGCGTGGACCTGCTCAACGGCCTCGCGGTGCTCTTTGGCATCGACCGTCTGCACATCGAGGGCGTCACCGACGGTTCGGACACCGACTACGCCGCACAGGCCGACGGGGCCCTTGCCGCTCTCGCCGACCACGACCTGGTCGTCATCCACGTGGAGTCGCCAGATGAAGAGGGTCACGCGGGCAACGTGCAGGGCAAGATCGAGGCGATCGAGGCGATCGACCGAGAGGTGCTCTCGCGCGTGCGTGCGTGCGCCGAGGAGATGCGCATCCTCGCAATGCCCGATCACGCCACGCCCATCGAGCTCAAGACCCACGTGGGCGAGCCCGTGCCCTTCGTGCTGTGGGGGCCCGGCGTCGCGCACAACGGTGCGGTCGCCTACGACCATTACGAGGCGGCACGCAGTGGGCTCATCGTCGATCCGGGGCGCGGCGTGATGGATCTGCTGCTGGGCTAGCTGCCGGTTAGATCTTGCCCGCCAGCACCCTGCCGAGAGACTCGGCCTTGTCGCACTCCCAGATGTCGAGCTCCGGCTGGGGCTTCGACCAGCTGCCTGCCACCGCAAGCGAACCGATCGTGCGGATACCGCCGCTGCCCAATGAACGCCTCAGCTCCCTGATGGGGCCGGTGGTGTAGCCGAAGAACGTCGCCATGGGCTCCGGCGCCGCCGTCGCGGTGATGATGACGGCCTTGCGAGCGGCCCGAGCAGCCGGGGACGCCGGAACCTCTCGGTCCGAGAATCCGGGGAGCCTGAGCTGGCCGTTGCGCGAGAAGTAGCCGCTCAGGCGGTCGAGAACCGCTTGCAGCGAGCGGTCGGCCTTCCGGAAGTAGGAGGGGACACCGAAGATGACCCCGTCACTCGCCGCGATCTTCTCGGCCAGCGCCGGCAGGTCGTCGTCGATCTTGCATGTGCCCGTAAGGCGGCACATCTTGCAGCCGGTGCAGTAGCGGATGTCGAACTCGCCGAGGCTGACTCGCTCGACGGTGGCGCCCGCGTGCTCGGCGGCGGTCGCTGCGAGCTCTATAGAGCGGCTCACTGCCCCGCGGCCCCGACTCGCGTCGATGGCGACTATCCTCACGCCCGTCCCCTCTCATCGGGCCGGCTCAATCTTACGCCGACGTCGTCCCGAATAGATGCCGTTGACCGATTCCCCCGACCTCAGAGCCGGGGAGGGCGCCGTCGCGCACCGCCCGGATGCAGTCATCAAGCCATGACGCGAGCGCCCGTTCGCGCTCAACGGCGCCGTCGAGCGCGGTCTGCCTGAGCACCGAGCCACGCGTGTCCGCCGTGTGCTGCGCAGCGAGCCTTGCCGAGTGCTCGTTGAGGTCTTGCAGTCGCGCGATGTGATGGTCGCGTCTCGCCTCGAGGACCCCCATCAGGGCGGCGTCATCGAGTGAGCCTCCGAAGTAGAGCTGGAGCAGAAACGGGTCTCGGATCGCGGGGAGGGGCTGCTCTGATGCCAGCCACTCGTCGAGCGCTTCGCGTCCGCTGCGGGTGATCTCGTAGATCCGGCGATCGGGTCGCCCGGCCTGTCGGCGTCGCGTCGAGGTGACCAGCTTGGCGTCTTGGAGTCGCTCAAGGGTGCGGTAGATCTGGGCCTGGTCCGCGCTCCAAAACGGCCTGAGCGCGTCGTCGAAGCACCGCGTCTTCAGGTCGTAGCCGGACCGTGGCCTCTCGGCCAACAGCCCAAGTATCGCGTGGTCGAGAGACACGATTCGTACCCCTCCAAGTGATATGAGATGACACATATACTAGACCCAACATATATGACACGTCAAACATAAAGTCGTAGTTGAGGCTTCGCGCAAAAGCGCACGTCAGAGGCTCGGTATGACCCTCAAGCAACGGTTGATAGCCCTCAGTGAGGGCTGTGGATGGTGATCAGGGTTATGGGGTGGAGTTGGAGCGGGAGCCGGTGGCCGCTACTCGCCGAACTGCGCCGCGTGAAGCTTCGCGAACGCTCCGCCCGCCTGCAGAAGGGCGTGGTATGCGCCCTGCTCGACGACCCTGCCGTCTTCGATGACGACGATGCGGTCCGCGTCTCTCACGGTCGACAGCCGATGCGCGATGATGAGCGCCGTGCGGCCCTCGAGGATGCGCCGCAGACCCTTCTGGATGAGCACTTCGGTTCGCGTGTCCACCGAGGAGGTCGCCTCATCGAGGATGAGGATGGCGGGGTCGCGAACGATCGCGCGGGCGAAGGCGATGAGCTGGCGCTGGCCCGCGGACAGTGTCGCGCCGCGTTCTCCGACCGGCGTGTCGAAGCCGTCCGGCAGCGCCTCTATGAACGCGGTCGCGCCCGCGGTCGCAGCGGCGGACCTGACCTGCTGGTCCGTGGCGTCCAGGTCTCCGTAGCGGATGTTGTCGGCCACGGTGCCCGCGAACAGGAACGGCTCCTGCAAGACGATGCCGAAGTGTGCACGAAGGCTCGCGAGCGAGATGGTTCGTACGTCTCGGCCGTCGAGCGACACGGTCCCATCGGTCGCGTCGTAGAAGCGCGGGGCCAAGTTGACCAGCGTGGTCTTGCCGGCGCCCGTGGGTCCGACGATCGCCACGGTCTCGCCGGCCTCCACCGTGAGGTCGACGCCGTACAGCACCTGTGAGCCGGTGCCGTAGGAGAAGCTGACGCCGTCGTAGTCGATCCGGCCGCGTGCGTCGTCAAGCGCAACAGCGGTGGGCAGGTCATGCACCTGTGACCGGGTGTCGAGGAGCTGGAACACGCGCTCGCCGCCCGCCAGGGCAGACTGCGTCTCCGAGTACAGCGACGACAGCTGTGTGATCGCGTTGAAGAACTGGCGCGCGTAGTTGAGGAAGGCGACGACCACGCCGATCGTCACGATGCCCCGTGCCGCATACCATCCGCCAAGCGCCGCCACGAGCGCCGTGGCAGCCGTCGAGATCACCGAAAGCACCGGCGAGAAGGCCGACGAGACCGTCGCTGCCGAGATGTTGGCGTCGCGGTTGGTGGCGTTGCGGTTCGCGAACTCCGAACGGTTGCGGTCGGTGCGGTTGAACGCCTGGGCGACCTTGATGCCGCCCAGCTCCTCGGCGAGTGTGGCTGACACGTCGCCGATCGCCTCCTGGCGCTTTCGGAACGCCCTGCGTGCGATCACGCTGAACAGGCGGGTGACTCCCAGCATGATGGGCACCACGAGCAGGGTGGACAGGGCGAGGCGCCACTCGACCACCAGCATGAACACCAGGGTCGCGACGAGCCCGAACGTCGATGAGATGAGACGGCGCAGCCCTTGGGACAAGAATGAGCTGATCTGCTCGATGTCGTTGATCAGCCGGCTCATCAGGTCGCCCGACTCGACCGATTCGAAGTAGCCCACGTCGAGGGCGACGATGCGGTCGAACACCGCTTGCCTCACGCTGTAGAGCGCCCACTGCCCGGCCGTGCCCAGGGTCAGGATCTGCATGCGCTGGGCGAACCAGCCGGTGAACGTGGCGGTCACGAGCATGAGCGCGGGGATCACAAGCACCTTGGTGTTGCCGGTGCCGGTCGCCTTGACCGCGACGTCGATGAGCCTGCCGGTGAGTGCCGGGGTCGCCGCGACCGCAGCCGATGAGACCACCAGCCAGGCCATGCCGCTCGCGACCTGTGCCCGCTGCGGCGCGAGGTACTTGAGCAGGCGCAGCGCGACTGCGCGCATGGACGCGGGTCGGTCGTTCTTGGCGAGCGACTTGAGAGATGTGCCACGGCCCGCCATCAGACACCACCGTCCTCGGTGGTCTCGGGCAGGTCGCACGTGGCAGGGCCTACGACGTCCTCATCGCCCACCAGCTGGCTTGCGGCGATCTCTGCGTAGAGGCAGCTGCGCTGCAGCAGGTCGTCGTGGGTGCCCATCTCGGCGATGCGCCCGTCCTCGATGACCACGACGATGTCCGCCCGGCGGGCCGTGGCGAGACGCTGCGCGATGACGATGGTCGTTCGGCCTTCCATGAGGCCATCGAGCCGATCGCGGATCGCCGCCTCGGTCGCGGAGTCCACCGAGGAGGTGGAGTCGTCCATGATGAGGATCCGCGGGTCGATGAGCAGTGCACGGGCGATGGAGATCCGCTGGCGCTGGCCGCCTGAGAGCTTGATGCCGCGCTCACCCACGCGTGTCGCGTAGCCCTGCGGCAGCCCGAGTATGAAGTCGTGTGCCTGGGCGGCACGGGCGGCCGCCTCTATCTGGGCGTCGGTGGCATCGGTTCGCCCATAGCCGATGTTCTCTCTCACGCTTCCGGAGAAGAGCACCGAGTCTTGCATCACGAACCCGATCTGCCCCCGCAGTGAGGCCAGTGTCACGTCCCTGACGTCGTGACCGTCGATCAGCACGCGCCCTTGGGTGGGGTCATAGAAGCGCGGGACGAGGTTTGCGAGTGTGGTCTTGCCCGATCCGGTCGAGCCCACCACCGCGACCGTGGAGTTGGCCGGGATGTCCATGTCGATACCCGAGAGTGTCTCGGTCTTCGACCCCGGGTAGCGCAGATGTACGTCGCGAAACTCGATATGGCCCTCAAGCCGCCCCAGGGGTGATGCGTCGGGTTTCTCGGTGACGTCTTCTGCGGCGTCGAGGATCTCGAAGAGGCGTTCGGCACTGGCGCCGGAGCGCGCGATCTGCTGGGCGCCGAACCCCAAGATGAAGAGGGGCTGGAGCAGCAAGAAGAGGTACGAGGTGAACGCCACGAGCTCGCCCACGGTGAGCGTGCCTTTGACGATCTGGACCGAGCCGGCCCACGTCACGATGCCCACGCCGATGGTTCCCACGCTGAACAGCAAGGGGAAGGCGTTAGCCACGACCTTGCGAACGCGCAGGCCCTGGTCGAGCAGTGAGCGGTTCGCCCTGTCATAGCGCTCGGTCTCGAAGGGCTCACGCGCGAAGGCGCGAACCACACGGGCGCCGGCGACGTTCTCTTGCAGCACCGTGTTCAGGGCGGCCAGGCGCACCTGGGACTCCCGGAACATGGGGCCAAGGCGCCGCACGAACACGAACAGGACGATGATGGTGGCGGGCAGCACCAGCACCGCCACAAGCGAGAGGCGAGGGTCGAGCCGGAACAACAGCGTCACCGCGCCAACGAGCAGCACTGCCGCCGAGATGACCTGGACGAGTCCGCCCCCGACGAAGTCGCGCACCTGGTCCACGTCGCTCGTGACGCGGGTGATGAGCTGACCGGTCTCCGCTCGGTCGTGGTAGGCGAAGCCGAGCCGCTGCAACTTGTCGAAGATCGTGTTGCGCATGTCGAACGCCGCACCGTGGCTGGCGCGGGCGGAGCAGTAGCCCTGCAGGAAGCTGGCGAGTCCTCCCGCTGCCGCCAGGGCGATCAGCAACAGCGACGAGCGCAGGATCACATCGGTGCGGTTCTGTGTGATGCCCACGTCGATGAGTTGGCGCAGAAGCTGGGGGCTTGCCAGGTCGGCGGCGGTCGATGCGAGCACCGCGAGCACGCCGAAGGTGGCCCACAACCAGTAGGCGCGCACGAACCGCAACGCTCTGACCAGCGACGAAGACACGAGACGGGACTCCAGACGTGAGGGGTGTCATGTGCCCGGCGGGCGCCTCTGACCCCTGAGTCGGTCGTGCGGATTCTACCCGACATAGCCCCGGGCTTTCCGTCCGTGAACGCGAAACGGCCCGGCGGGACAACCGGGCCGTTTCGCGCACAAGGAGGGAAGGGGGAAGGCGCGGGACCACGCCGGAAACAGGTCTACCTACGAAGGATCACCAGCATGCGCTGGTACTCTTCGGCCGATATCTCGCCGCGCGCGTAGCGGCCCGCGACGATCTTCTCAGCCTCGTCGATCGGGGAAACGGGGCGACGCGAGGCGACGGGCGCAAGCTCGGTACCGGTACGGGTCAACGCCCAGATCAGGTATGCGGCGAAGCCGACCGCCACCAAGATTCCGATGCCCATCACGCGCCTCCTTCTCTGATCCGCCGAGTCTGTTGTCGGGAGCCTCGCCGGTCCGGACGGGTCGGTCCGGCTCCCAGTGGTGAGTATGGCCGCGGGCTGCGAAGCGGGAATGAACCGCGGATGGAGAAGTGGTGGAGGGGAACGGTCGCGACGCGCTATCCTGTGAGTGCGTGAGTCATTCTCTCTACCGAGGAGCCAGCATGCCCGCCGATGAGTTCGAGACGCCGCAGGGGCAAGACGGCCGCGAGCCTGAACAGAACCGCAAGGCGGGATACCTTCCGTGGCTCGTGCTGCTCATCGTGCTGCTCGTCGTTGCGTGGCTCGTGTGGCGCTATGCACAGCGCCCCGACGTCGCCGATGTCGATGGCCGTGGTGTCGCGGTCGCGACGACGGCGGTGGTGCCGGATGTCACCGGGATGACCAAGCGTGCGGCGCAGGCCAAGCTCTCCTCGGCGGGATTCGCGGTCGAGGCCGACCTCTCCTACGACGCGGTGGCTGAGCCCGGGACCGTGGCGGGCCAGGATCCGGCCGGCGGCAGCCGGCGTTCAAAGGGCGACATCGTGGTGATCCAGGTCGCAGTCGATCTCAACGCAGGCCAGCGCGGCGCCGGTGTCGATGATGCCTTCACCAACGAGGTCCCTAACGTCATCGGTCTCACCGAGGAGGATGCGGCCGATGCGCTCAAGCGCGGCGGCTACCGCATCTCCGTGCTGGAGGTGTACACCGAGGACAAGCCGATGGGTGTCGTGTACCAGCAGACGCCCGGTGCGGGTGAGGCCGCGGAGCCCGGCAGCACCGTCGACGTCATCATCTCGCTGGGGCCCACGCCGCCATCGACGGTCACCATGCCTGACGTGATCGGCATGGAGGCATCGGCGGCGGAGGCTCGTCTTCGGTCGCTTGGGCTCGAGCCGCGCCTTACTTTCCAGAGCCGAGTGGGCAACTACGGCAAGGTGTTCCAGCAGACACCTGCGGCCGGAACGTCGCTCGATGCCGGCACCAAGGTCTTCGTGCTCGCGGTGGGCAGCCCGCGCTACTGATCAGACCTCGGAAGGCTCCGGCTCCACCGGTGCGGCGCTCGCGACAGCGTTGCGCGGCGGTAAGGTGGGCGCCGAGGTGGTGAGTGCGACACCGGCGACGATCACCGCCATGGCGATCAGCGTGGTGAGTGTGACCGGCTCCACCGGCACGAGCCCCATCCTTCCGGCCGCCCAGCCCGCGAAGACCGCGATCACCGGGTTCACGTATGCGTACGTCATCACCTTGCTCGCAGGCAGGTGCGCCAGCGCGTAGACGAATGCGGTGAACGCGATGCAACTGCCGAAGATGGTCAGGTAGGCGAGCGCGCCAACCGCCTTGGGGGTCAGGTCGACGCGGGCCCACTCGCCGAGCACCGTGCCGATCGCGATGGTGATCGCGCCTGCGATGAGCATCTCCCACGCGGTGACGACGATGCCGTCGACGCGCACCGGGTTGCGCTTGCTGTAGATGGAGCCTGCGGCCCACAGCCACGTGGCGAGCACCTGGATGCCGATGCCCAGCACCTCACCCGCCCCCGCGCTCACGCCCACGAGGTGAGGGGCGAGCAAGATCCCCAGACCGGTGAAGCCCACCACGAGTCCCAGCCAGCCCATCTTGCCGGGCCGCTGCATGTCGGGGAAGACCGACTCGGCCAGCGCGATCCACAGCGGCATCAGCGCGACGACGAGGGCCGAGAGGCCGGAGGGCACGAACTGCTCGGCGACGAAGGTCCCGTACTGGCCACCCACCAGCAGCAAGATGCCCACGATGGAGATGACGCGCAGCTCACGGGGGTCGAGCTTGAGGCGGCTGCCGCGAAACCTCGCGAGCGCGAACATGATGCCGGCGGCCGGGAGCAGCCTCAGTCCGGCGAACAGCGCCGGAGGCAGGTTCGCGTCGAGTCCCACCTTGATGCCCAGGTAGGTGGTGCCCCACACGATGTAGAGCGTGAGCATGGCGAGGACCACTTTGGCGCGCTGTGACACGGAGGCAGCTCCTTACCCGTCGGTTCACCCCGAGTGTATGCCAGTACGGGTATCCGGGGGTTCACGGTAATGCAACGAAAGGGCTGTCTGCGGGAGGTGTGACACGCCAAGGCGTCTAACCGCTACACTTGTACGCATGAAGTACTGCTACGAGTATCCGCGCCCCGCATTCAGCTGCGACACCGTCGTGTTCAGCGGCCCTCATGACGCGCGAAAGGTGCTGCTCGTCAAGCGAGCCGCCGAGCCGTTCATGGGTTGCTGGGCGCTGCCCGGCGGCTTCGTCGACGAAGACGAGCGCCCCGTTGCCGCCGCCCGCCGCGAGCTCGCCGAGGAGACCGGGTTGATCTGGGAGGGCCCCATGGTGCCCATCGGCACCTTTGGCGACCCGGGCCGTGACCCTCGCGGATGGACCGTCTCGGCGGCGTATCTGGCGGACCTGGGACTCGATGAGCCGATGGTCGTTCCCGGCGACGACGCGGGCGAGGCGCGCTGGTTCTTCGCAGACGAGATGCCTGAGCCGCTCGCGTTCGACCACGGCGAGGTCGTCGCTGCGGCGCTGTGGCGCCTGCACACCCTCTAGCCCGATCCTTCCGTCTTTCCGAGGAGCATGACGTGTACTTCGGCTATGAAGCCATGTGGACCCTCACCTTCGTCCCGATCGCATTCGTGCTGGTCATGGCCGTAGGCATCGCGCTTGCCCTGGTGTATGTGGTGGGAGCTTCGCGGGGCGGCAGAGCCGGCAGGCGCTACGTACGCGTCTGCATGTATCTGTTGGGCGCGGGCATCGTAGCCGACGTGGTCTACGGCGTGGCCTCCGGTCAGTTCGAGACGTTCCTGCGCAGCTACGGCTGGCTGCCGCTGGTGGAGATGGGGTTCCTCGGATTCATGTTCATCGGCTCGATGTGGATCATGGCGATGAGCTATCTGAGTGGTAAGAAAGACTGACCGACGTTCGCGGTGTGTTGCGAGAGGGAAGCGGAGCGGCAATGCCTGACATCATGATGCGGCTTGGCAAAGAGGTCCTCGTCTTGGACGGGGCGATGGGCACGATGCTGCAGCGCGCGGGAATGCCTGCGGGCGAGTGCCCCGAGCTGCTCAACGTGACCGCTCCTGACCTCGTGGGGCAGGTGCTGCGGCTCTACCAGCTCGCGGGCAGTGACTGCTGCATCACCAACTCGTTTGGCGGGTCCGCTCCCAAGCTCGCCGAGTTCGGCTACGCCGACAGGGTCGCCGAGTTCAACCGGGCCGCGGTGCGCATCGCCAAGGCGCACGGCGCGCCGCACGTGCTGGGCGACATGGGCCCCACGGGACTCGTGATGGAGCCGCTGGGGACCGCGACGTTCGAGCAGGTCTTCGAGGCGTTCGCCGAGCAGGCCGCCGCGCTCGCCGCCGAGAAGCCCGACGCGATCCTCATCGAGACCATGACCGACATCGCCGAGGCGCGCTGCGCGGTGCTTGCCGCCAAGAGCGTCACGGATCTTCCGGTGTTCGCGAGCTGCACCTTTGGGATGAATGGGCGGATGGATCTCTCCGGCACCGACCCTGAGACCGCGGCAGTCATCTTGGAGGCGGCGGGTGCCGACGCCGTGGGCCTGAACTGTGGCCTTGGCCCTGACCAGATGCTGCCGCTCGCGGCCCGCATGGTAGCGGCGACGTCGTTGCCGGTCATCGTGCAGCCCAACGCCGGGCTGCCAACGCTGGCAGAAGACGGCTCCACGGTGTTTCCCGGCACGCCCGACGAGATGGGTGCCTTCGCCGACGCGGCCCGCACCGCGGGTGTCGCGGCCATCGGCTCGTGCTGCGGGTCCTCGCCCGCCTACACGGGTGCCATCGTGGACGCCGTCGCCGACAAGGACGTGGTGCCTGTCGCCCACCGCAGGTTTGGCGAGCTGATCTTGGCCGGTCCCCGTCGCACGGTGGTATTGGGCCCCGGCCAGCCCCTGAGGGTCATCGGCGAGCGCATCAATCCCACCGGCAAGCCGGCGCTCAAGGAGTCGCTGCTCGCCGGGTCGATGAGCGTGGTGCGCACATTCGCGGCCGAGCAGGAGGCCGCGGGTGCGGACCTGCTCGACGTCAACGTGGGCGCGGCGGGCGTCGATGCCGCCACGACGCTTCCCGCGGCTGTGCTCGCGTGCGTAGGCACGAGCGAGCTGCCGCTCGTCATCGATACCACCGACCCGGTGGCGCTCGAGGCGGCCCTTCGGGTGTACCCGGGCCGCGCGCTCATCAACTCGGTCAACGGCGATCCGGCCTCGCTCGAGAGCGTGCTTCCCCTGGCCGCCAAGTACGGCGCCGCGGTGGTGGCTCTCGCGCTCGATGAGAACGGGATCCCCGAGACGGTCGAGGGACGTATGGCGGTGGTCGAGCGCATCCGCGCCGAGGCGATCGCACACGGTCTGCTCGACCGCGATCTCGTGGTCGATGCGCTGGTGATGACCGCGGCTACCGATGAGAACGCTCCTGCGGTCACCCTCGGCGCCGTGCGTGAGGCGCATGCGGCCGGCCTGGCGACGGTGTTGGGTGTGTCGAACGTCAGCCACGGCCTGCCGGACCGTCCGCTACTCAACGCAGCGTTCCTCGATGCCGCTGCGGCGGCCGGCTTGGACTCTGGCATCATCAACCCCGGCGACCACGTGGTCATGGGAGCCGTACGCCTCGCAAGCCAGGCGCGCACGGCCGGCGAGGACCCCGACGCACACGGCGAGGCCTGGCCGGCATGGCAGGCGGCGTATGCGTCGGCGATCGCCAAGGCGGCGAGCGGTGTGGAGGCTGCCACCGACGTCGCTGCACCCGGTGCGGCCGTCGATCCCAAGGCTGCGCTCGAGGCGGCGGTGTTGCGCGGCGACGCTGATGCAGCACCCGCGCTGGCTGACGCCGTGATCGCCGCCGGAACCCCTGCCGAGGACGTGATCGGCACCGTGCTCACGCCGGCGATCCAGAGGCTGGGAGATGCTTATGGCCGCGGCGAGGTGTTCCTGCCGCAGATGATGGTGGCTGCGGAGGCCATGAAGGCTGCCGTCGCGCGTGTCAAAGAGCAGCTCCCGGAAGGTGGCGCCGGGTCGAGCGCGGGCCGTGTCGCCTTCGCGACGGTCAAGGGCGACATCCACTCCATCGGCAAGGACATCTGCGTGTCGCTTCTCGAGAGCCAGGGCTTCGAGGTCGAAGACCTGGGTGTCGATGTGCCCGCCGAGCGCGTGCTCGAGGCGGCCGCTTCGGCCCAAGCCGTATGCCTGTCGGCGCTCATGACCACGACGTTGCCCGCGATGCAGGCGACGGTCGAAGCGGTGCGGGCGCAGCACCCACAGGTCGCGGTCTTCGTGGGCGGGGCCGTGGTCACGCCCGAGTGGGCCGGCTCAGTGGGCGCGGGCTACTCGGCTGATGCGCCGGGGTGCGTCGAGGCGGTTCGCTCGGCGATCGGCTGACGGGGGAGCGGTCGTCGGCTACGGAGCGGTGACTGAGAGGTACTTGCCGTTCGAGGCCGCTCCGCGCTTCCACACGCCCACATAGCCGCTGCTCGCGCCTGCCGGGATGGCGGCGACGATCTGCGTGTCGCTCCAGGAGACCACCGGGAGCTCGACCCCGTGCAGGCGCACGAGCGACTTGCCCTGGGTCGCGCCGAAGTGGGTACCGGTGATGGTGACCGTCTCGCCGGGGGCCGCGGCATCGGGGCTGCAGCTGAGAACCGATGCGCCGTACTGGGACAGGAACCACACGCCGTTGCTCGCGGTGTTGGCGCGCCAGACACCCAGGTAGCCCTCGGTGCCTTCGGCGGGCACGGTCACCGTGATGCGGGTGTCGGTCCAATCGGTGACGGTGCACGGCGTCTTGCCGATGCTGACCTTGCCGGTCACGGTTCCAAAGCCCGTGCCGCGAATCGTCAGGGAACCTCCCGGCGGCCCCCACCATGACGCCGATGACTCGGCGCACAGCACGGAGTCGATGTGGCTCGCGATGCCGAGCCATGCCCCGTTGCTGCACACGTCGCCGCGCCACACGCCCAGGTAGCCGCTGTCCATGTCGGCGGGAACCACGAACGTGATCGCGTTGCGGCTCCACGTGGTGGTGGGAATCAGGACGCCACCCAAGGTGAGCTCGCCGTTTGTCCCGAAGTTGCTTCCGTTGATGGTGACGGTGTCGTTGGGTCGCACGAGCGACTTCGACAGACTGGTCACGAGCGGCGCGGGATACGGGGTGAACAGCCAGCCGTTGCTAGGTGCGCCGTTCTGCCAGACCCCCGCGTAGCAGGCGTTGGCAAGCTCGGGCACGACCGCGGTGATCCGGGTGTCGGACCAGAAGACCACCGTCGCTGGAACGCCGCCGAAGGTGACACGCCCGCTGCGCTGTGTGTTCCCGAAGCCGCGTCCCATGATGCTCACGGTGCTTCCTGGCGGAGCGAGGGAGGGCGAGATGGCCGTCACCTGCGGACGCCCTGTGGGAGCGAACCACACGCCGTTGCTCGAGATGTTGCCGGCCACGATCCCGGCGTAGCCGGCGACGGACTTGAGCGGGACGGTCGCGACCACGCGCGTGTCGGACCAGCTCACCACGGCTGCTCGCACGCCGTTGAAGATGGCGAAGCTCGTGGGCGAAGCCGCCCCAAAGCCGTGGCCCTCGAAGGTGACCGACTGTCCGGGGGCTGCCACGGGCGGCGTCACGCGATCCACGACAGGACCGGTGGTGCCGGCGAGCGCTCGATGCGGCGCGATGATGGCGATAGCCAGCACGAGCAGGCACGCGGCAACGCGCACACGGTTCAGATGGGGCAGTGTCAGCACACGCGTCATTTCGCTCCGAACGCATTTGTCCAAGCGCGGTCACGCTTCATGTGCAAATTGTCGGCGCGAGAGTCCCATTCCTTTAGTCAAGCAGCGCTTGTGACGCATCTCACATCTCGTATCAAGAAATGAAATTCGCGCGCCGATATATAGGGCGACACGTCGTGCCGGCACCGGGGGGTGTCGGGGGGAGGCACGAGAGGCACGTGCGAGAAGCGACGTAATGGTGTTGAAGACGGGCAAGACGACAAGGGTTTCGAGGCGCCACGGGCTCCTCGGCGGAATCGGCGCGAATGTGCGCTGGGAAGCCGTGGTCCTGAGGGTCGCTGCCGTCGTCTTTGTGGCCCTGTTGTTCTTCGCAGGCTTCCCCACAGCGATCTCACTGGGTGGCGGACTCATCGTTTTGTGCTTCGGGTCGCTGTGGCCGATCATGTGGGTGTGCTCACTCCTGCCGCCGGAGCGCTTCTCCTTCATCACGCCCCAGCACAAGCCCATCGACGGTGGCGGCGAGCAGCCGCTGATCTCGATCCTCGCACCGGCGCGAAACGAGGAGCCTGTCGCCGAGCGCCTGGTCAGCCAGTTCCTCGACCAGGACTACCCCAACTTCCAGCTCATCGTCATCGCGAACAACTGCACCGACAACACCGCTGAGGTCGCTCGCCGCGCCGCGCAAGGCGACCCCCGCATCCTCGTGATCGAGGCGACGTTCGAGAACGGAGTCAAGGCCGACGCTCTCAACTACGCGCTCGAGCGCTACGTCGAGGGTGATGTCGTCTTGGAGCTGGACTCGGACAACCAGGTTCCGCCCGACCTGCTCCACAAGATCGCGCTTGCGTTCAGCGACCCGCAGGTGAAGGCCGCGCAGACGCAGATCCGCGCGTACAACGCCAAGGGCAACCTGCTCGCAGCGTTTCAGGATCTGGAGTTCCTGATCTACTCCGAGGTGTGGAACCGCGGTCGAGCCTCGATGGGGCTCAGCTCGTCGATCGGCGGGACCGGGTTCGCTGCCCGCACACCGATCCTCAAGCAGATGAAGGGCTGGACACGCGACCTGGTCGAAGACTTCGAGATGCACACGCGTCTCGTGGCGGCCGGTGTTCACGTCACGTACCTGCCGTGGGCCGTGGTCTACGACGAGAAGCCGGTGACGTGGGACGCCATCGTCAAGCAGCGCAAGCGGTGGATCCGTGGGCACCTCGAGGTCGCAGCGCGCATCACCAAGCGCGACGAGCCGCTCGGTGTCGTCGATCGCTTCTACCTGTACTCACCGGTCATCATCGCGATCATGCTGGGCCTGTTCGCCATGGGCCACCTGTCACTGCTGTTCCCCTCGTTCATCTCGGGGTACGCCTACTTCTCGCCGTGGTTCTGGTTCGCATCGATCGTGGTCATGGTGACGGCGCTTTCGACCACCGCCATCAGGGGTCGCGACTACCGGCTTGTTCCGCTGGTCTTCCCGTACCTCATGTTCTTCACGTTCCACTGGGTGGTCGTCTTGATGGCATCGCTCGTCCCGGTCTCGTGGGGGCATTCCAAGACCGTGCACGGGGTCGAGTCCGAGCGGGGCCTCTTCCCGTGGCTGGGCGTGGAGTCGCCCAAGTCACTGCGGCTCGTCGGCGTGGTCTTCGCCATCGCGCTCGTGTGGCAGGCTCCGCTGTGGGAGGGTCTGCCCGCCGCCCCGTCACCCGTGAAGCGGCCCGTGCTGAGCGCGCACCGTTCGACGGTCGCCTGGATCGTGGATCAGGCGCTTGCGGCAGGTGTGGTCCAAGGGACTGTGACCCGAGACAACGGCAAGCCGCTCGCCGGTGCGAAGATCGAGATCATCGCCTCCGACGGCCAGGTCTACACCGCCAAGACCGACAACAAGGGGTTCTTCGTGTTCCCCAGCATCCCGCCCGGTCCGGTGACCATCACGATCAACAAAGGTGCGTGGCCCAACGCCTCGAGCACCTTCGATATGCCCGCGCAAGGCGGCGTGAGTGTCGATGCCGGTCTGGGCACCGGCGGCACCGGAATCGTCATCGTCCCGATCCCGTACTAGGGCCGCGCAGCAGCGGTCCACAGGAGGAGTCATGAGCAAGGCACTCGCACTCGCACTCTCGTTGGCGATGGTGGTCCCCGTGTGGGCGCCGGTCGCCGCGTACGCAGCCGAGCCGACCGCGATTCCCCTGGTCACCGCGGAGGCCGCCCAGCACGATCCGGACATCTCGGGCCGCTACGTGGTCTGGGAGGACGAGCGCTGGGGCTACGACGACCTGTGGGTCTACGACCTTGCCACCGGCAAGACGTCGGCGGTGTCAGGCGCGCCGGGCAAGCAGGCCCTGCCCGCGATCGATGGCACCTCGATCGTGGCCGAGGACTATCGCAACAACACCAACAGCAACCTCTACCGCTTCGACCTGTCCGGGTTCGAGCAGCCCATCTCGCTCACGGGGCTCGTCAACCGGTACTCGCCCGACATCTCAGGCGACTGGGTCGCCTGGATGGATCAGCGCAACGGCAACAACGACATCTACGCCTACAACACCGCGACCGATACCGAGAAGGCCATCGTCACCGACGGCTTCGGCCAAAGCGATCCGGCCGTGTCGGGCAAGTGGGTCGTGTGGACCGACACGCGCCGCAGCGCGGGTGCGTGGGGTGACATCTACGCGTACAAGCTGACCACCGGCACCGAGCAGCCCGTGTGCATCAACTCCTCGATCCAGGGGAATCCGGCGGTCTCCGGCGAGCGCGTGGTGTGGCAGGACTACCGAAACGACACCTACGACATCTACGCGTACGACTTCACCAAGGCCGCCGAGAGCGCCGTGTGCACGAACCCGGCCACGCAGTCGAACCCCGCCATCTCGGGTCGTTGGGTCGTGTGGCAAGACAGCAGGAACGGCAACTACGACATCTACGGCTACGACTTCGACACCGGCACCGAGTTCCCGGTGTGCACCGCCGCGGGCGACCAGACTCTGCCCTCCGTTTCGGGCGACTGGGTCGTGTGGCAAGACGCGCGTGGCGGCGGGACGACCGACATCTACGGAGCGAGTCTGACCCCGCTTGCAGATCTTGCGGCCGGTTCGATCGTGGCGGGTTCGTCGGCGTTCGTGGGCGCCTCGGTACCCGTCACGGTGACGGTGGGCAACCAAGGGTCTGCCGCTGCATCGGCGAGCGTCGCGGGGGTGTACCTGTCGACCGATGCGGTCATCGACGACACGGACATCTTCGCGGGCACGCTCGGCGTGGGTCCGGTGTCGGCTGGCGCGAGCACCACGGTCGCCGGTGTTGTTTCCCTGCCGCATGACCTCGCTCCGGGGACTTACCGCTGGGGCGTGATCGCCGACTCCGCCGGTGCGCTGACCGAGTCGAACGAAGCGAACAACGCCGTGGCTGGCGGGACACTCGTGGTGTCTGCCCCGGCCAACGACTCCTTCTCAGCGGCGACGCTGCTGGGCGGCACCTCGGGCGTGAGGGCGACCGATCTCACCTACGGTGCGAGCAAGCAGTACGGTGAGCCCAAGCACGCGGGTGCCGTCGGCGGCAGCTCCGTGTGGTACCGGTTTGTCGCTCCCTCGGCGGGCAAGACGACGATCGATCTGGGCGGCAGCGGCTTCGACACCGTGCTCGGCGTATATCGCGGCTCCGCCGTCGAGAGCCTCACGCTGGTGGCCGCGAACGATGACGCGGGCGCTCGGCTTGCGAGCAAGGTGACGTTCACTGCGGTGAAGGGCGCGACCTACTACGTCGCCGTCGACGGCTGCCAGGGTGCCTCAGGGCGCGTGCGCATCGCGTGGACCCACAACGCTGAGCTGTCGGTTCCTGCCGCTCCCGCGATCGTCACGCGCGCGCGGTTGTTCACGGTGACCGGTACGCTCAAGCCTCGCCACACCGCAGGCACCACGGCGGTCAAGCTGAAGTGCTACCGGCTCGAGGGAAGCTCCTGGGTCTTGCGCAAGACCGTCTCGGCGAAGGTCGCGAACTACTCGAGCTACTCGCGCTACAGCGTCAGAACATCGCTTCCCACGGCAGGGAAGTGGCGCGTGTTCGCGTATCACGCGGACGCCGATCACGCGGCGACCACCTCGGGCGCGCGCTCGATCACGGTCCGCTAGAGGCCCGACAGAATCGATCGCAGCCCCCTCGGCTATCCGGCTGGCGGGGGCTGCGCTACGCTTGGACGAGGGAGGCCGCGTGGACAAGAAGCGCATCGCAGTGGTGTTTGGTACGCGACCGGAGGCCATCAAGATGGCGCCGGTGGTGCACCGCCTGCGCGAGCGCGGCTGCTTCGAGGTGAGCGTCATCGTGACGGGGCAGCACCGCGAGATGCTCGACCAGGTGCTGCGACTGTTCGAGATCACCCCCAACGTCGACCTCGAGGTCATGGTGCCGAGGCAGTCGCTCGACCAGCTCACCTCGAGGGTTCTCGAGCGCGTGGGGCAGGCCCTCGATGACATCCGGCCGGATGCCGTGCTCGTGCAAGGCGACACGACCACAACGTTCGCGACCGCACTGGCCGCGTTCTACCGCAAGATCCCCGTGGGCCACATCGAGGCCGGGTTGCGCACCGACAGTGTCTACGACCCGTTCCCTGAGGAGATGAACCGGCGGCTCACCACGTCGCTCGCGCGGTGGCACTTCCCGCCCACAGCGGTCTCGGAGACCCGGTTACTCGCCGATGGCGTGGATGCCGGAAGCCTCTGGGTCACCGGCAACACCGTGATCGATGCGCTGTTCGAGGCGCTGCGCATGCCGTTCGAGTTTGGGCCCGGCCCCATCTCTGATGCGATCGCGAGCGGGCGCCGTATCGTGCTCATGACGTCGCACCGCCGAGAGAACTGGGGCGCGCCCGTGCGCTCGGTGTGCAGGGCCGCCAAGCGCCTCGCCGAGAGCTATCCCGACGTCCACATCCTGTTCTCGGTGCACCTGAACCCCGAGGTGCAGGAGGCGGCGCGCTCGGTACTCGAGGGGGTCGAGCGTGTCGACCTGCTCCCGCCCCAGGACTATCTGCCGTTCGTGAACCTGATGAAGGCGTCCACGCTCATCTTGTCGGACTCCGGCGGCGTGCAGGAGGAGGCGCCGTCGCTCGGCAAGCCGGTGCTCGTCTTGCGCGAGACCACCGAGAGACCCGAGGCCGCGAGCGCCGGCACGGTGCGGCTGGTTGGCACCGACGAGGACCACGTGTTCGCCGAGGCCTCGTTGTTGCTGGATGATGTGTCCGAGTACGAGGCGATGTCTCACGCATCGAACCCGTACGGGGACGGGCGTGCCGCCGTTCGCATCGCCAAGATCATGGAAGAGCAACTCGGCGCCTGATTCGTTGCCGAGTCACCCGCGAACCGCTATTGTTTCCAGACCCTTCGCGGGGGCATCAGCGCCGCAGGGTGGAAGGGGCACATCCGATGATCATCACCAAGCCGCGCGACTGGAATCGCATCCGCGACAACCTCGACAGCATCGGGGCCAAGCGCGTCTTTCTCATGGGCTGCGGTCAATGCGCCACCGTCGCGCACACCGGCGGCGAGAAGGAGGTCATGGTCACCAAGGCCCGCCTCGAGGCCGAGGGCTATGAGGTGACGGGATGGGCCATCGGAGACGTGGCCTGCCACTCGGGCGGCACGCGGCTCGATACGCGCAAGCACTTCGGCGAGGTCGATTCTGCCGATGCCGTGCTCGTCCTCACGTGTGGCGCCGGGGTGCAGACCGTGGCCGACGCCATCAAGACGAAGCCCGTGTTCCCCGCGCTCGACAGCGCGTTTCTGGGGACCGTCATCCGCCACGGCGTGTACGAGGAGCGCTGCCAGACCTGCGGCGACTGCGTCCTCGACCGCACCGCCGGGATCTGCCCGGTGACCACCTGCCCCAAGGGCCTGCTCAATGGCCCGTGCGGCGGCATGTGGGACGGACGCTGCGAGGTGCTCAACGATCGCGAGTGCGCCCACGTGCGCATCCGTCGCCGCCTCGCCGAGCAGGGGCGTACGTCGCCGGGTGTCATCCCGCCCAAGAACAACGCCGTGAACCTGAAACCGGGTTCCGTCAACATCCGCGCCAAGAAGGATGAGAGCCGATGAGTCGCCTGCGTGACGCCCTTGAGCGTGGCGAGTTCGTGGTCACCGGTGAGGTGGCGCCCCCGCACGGCACCGACTACTCGGCGATGCTCGACAGCGTGGCCAAGCTGGCCCCGGTGTCGCACGCGCTCAACGTGACCGACAACCAGGGCGCGACGTTGCACCTGAGCTCGCTCGCGGCGTCGCGGGCGGTCCTGCAGGCGGGATGCGAGCCCATCTTCCAGCAGACCTGCCGCGACAGGAACCGTTTGGCGCTCCAAAGCGACCTGCTCGCTGCGTGGACCCTGGGCCTTGAGAACGTGCTCATCGTCACGGGTGACGATCCGCGCGGCGGGGACCACCCGGAAGCCAAGGGCGTGTTCGACCTCGACTCGACGCAGCTGCTCTCCGTGGCGCGCGGCCTGAACGCGGGCGTCGACATGAACGGCTCGGCGCTCTCGGGCTCGACGGACTTCTATCTGGGAGCAGCGGCGTTTCCCGAGGCGGCCCCGTGGGACATCCAGCGCGAGCGGGCGTTGGCCAAGGTCGAAGCGGGCGCGCAGTTCTTCCAGACCCAGGCGGTCATGGATATCGACACGTTCGCGCGCAACACCGCCGAGCTCAGGTCGAGCGGCGTGAAGATCATCGCCGGAGTCCTGCTGCTCAAGAGCGCGCGCGTCATCAAGTTCATCAACGAGCGGCTCGCCGGACTCATGGTCCCCGAGTCCATCTCCGCACGCATCGAGCGTGCATCAGACCCCCTCGCCGAGTCGATCGCGCTCGCCACCGAGCAGGTGCGGGCACTGCGCGAAGTGGCGGACGGCGTGCACGTCATGCCGCTGGGCGCCGACGACGCCGTGGCGGAGATCCTTGAGGGAGCCGGGCTCGCCTGAGCGCGGTACGGCGCTTGCTGTCTGTGTGGTGGGTGAGGTTGTCTTTGAGCACAGATGAGGCGTCATTGAGCAGGGTCAAGTCGTTCGTTCTTCTGCTGGTGTTCTTCGCTTTGGTGTTGGGCAAAGCGTTGCTCCTGCGCGCCCTCGTGCTTGAAGACCCCTCGTTCGTCTCGGCGTTGTGGGTCGAGGGCCCGTTCATCTTGGGTGCGCTGCTGATAGTCGATGCATTCTTCGCTGACATGCGCCTTCGGGCCCTGATCATCTTCGACGCGGTCTTCTCGGTGTTCATGCTGGGTGTGGTGATGTACTCGTCGTACTACGGCACGCTCCCCACGCCCGAGTCGCTCCAGATGATGGGGCAGGCGACCACGGTGGGGAACAGCATCGCCGCGCTCCTGCAGCCCGTCTTCGTGCTGTTCGTGATCGACCTGGTGGTACTCATCGCCGTCCCGCCCGTGGTCAAGCGATGGTGGCCGTCGGTACTGAACGCCGATGAGGACACCTCTCCGTTCCAGCATGCGTGGGCGTACGCGCTCCTGATCCCGGTCGTGGGCGTGCTTGTGTTTGGCGTCGCGTCGGTGCGCGCGTTGCCCATGCCGGTGGACGGGATGGCGGCCTCACGGGCAAAGGGGCTGTTCACCTATCTTGTCGCGAGCTCGCTGCCGCAAGACGAGGTTCCCATCTCACGCATCGACCTGAACAACCTGACTGCCGTCCAAGGGTCGATCGACGCGATGCGCGGAGGGGCCGAGGGCCCTCGCATCGCCGAGTTCAAGCCCGGCGCCTTCAAGGGCAAGAACGTCATCGTGATCCAGGTCGAGGCTCTGCAGACGGCCGCGGTGGGTGCATCGGTGGGTGGGCAAGAGGTCACCCCCAACCTCAACAAGCTCATCAGCCGCAGCTGGTACTTCCCGCACACGTTCTCCCAAGTGGGGCGCGGCACGACCTCGGATGCCGAGTTCATCTCGAACACGTCGCTGTACCCGGCCCAGCGCACCGCGTCGACCATCGCCTTTGCCGGCAAGGAGCTCCCGTCCATGCCCAGGCTGCTCGAAAGCCAGGGCTACGAGACGATGACCTTCCACACGAACGACGTCGCGTACTGGAACCGCAGCCAGCTCTATCCGGCGATCGGGTTCGACCGCTACTACGACAAGAAGTTCTTCGGCAAGCGCGAGCAGATCGCCTTTGGCGCATCGGACCGCGTGTTGTTCGCAAAGACGTTCGCCGAGCTGGAGAAGCGGCACAAGGCGGGCACGCCGTTCTATGCCCAGGTCATCACGATGTCGTCGCATCACCCGTTCAACGTCATCCCCAAAGACCAGTTGCGCCTGGCGCTTGTTCCGCCCTACGCGGGCACACGGACAGGGGACTACCTGTCAGCGATCGAGTACTTCGATCGCCAGCTGGGGGTCTTCTTGGACGACCTCGAGAAGAGCGGTCTCGCAGACGACACGGTGATCGTCTTGTACGGCGACCATTTCGGCCTCGAGAAGGTGAAGGGGAACGGTCCTGACGCCAAGGCGCAAAAGGCGCTCTTCCGGGGCGACTACACGCAGATCGACAAGATGAACGTACCGTTGATCGTGCACGTTCCCGGTCAGACGTTGGGGCAGACGATCGAAGACCCTGCGGGCCAGGTGGACATCATGCCCACGATCGCCGACGCGCTGGGTGTCGACATCGGCACGACGCCGCACTTTGGCAAGAGCGTGTTCATGCGCAGTCCCGTGCTCATGCCCGCGGGAGGATTCCTCCCCGTGGGCACCTACGTCGACGACCGCATCATGTTCGTCCCCGGCATCTCGTTCGAGGACGGCAAGGCGTATGACCTGATGACCCATGAGGCCGCGAAGGGGCACAACCCGCTGCGCATCAAGTGGGACCGCGCGAGGGGGCTCGCGGCGCTGTCGCAGGCGTACACCAAGCACCTGCCTGATCGCGAGGGCTACGACCCTGCGGCCAAGATCGTGCTGCCGCCCAAGGAGTGAGCGGCCGCCCCTAGCTCTCAGGGAGGTCGTGCGCGGGTTCCGCGTGATCAGGCGTGCGACGAGGTCGCGGCGTGAGCAGGGACCAGGGCGCGATGAGCGTCGTGGTGAAGTTCGACACGGGCTTCCACGACAGCACGAAGATGATGGCGAGCGTCGTCACGGTGGCCGCCCCATGATGCGCCGCCAGTCTGTCCGTCCACCCTGCCTGGCCGATGCCCTTCACGAGCAGCCCGTGCCACAGGTAGATGGGGAGCGTGACCGCGCCGATCGTCGTGATCCACGACAGGCGAGTGCGGGGGACGAGCGCGAAGAACGACGCGACCAGCGCCGCCGAGAGACCCAGCTGCACGAGTCGCCGTGCGCCGGCCTGCCAGGAGTGCACGCCGAGCTCGGCATAGGTCATGCGCGCCCACAGCCACTGGTCGGTCAGGCCGAGCGTTCCGCGTGCGAGCAGCACCACAGCGACCACGAAGACGGCGACCGCTGCGATCCGCATGCGCGTGGTGACCTCGACGCGCAACCCGCGTTGGCGCCACAGGTACCCGGCCAGGAAGAACGGGAAGAACACGAGCGTTCGCGAGAGGGAGAACAGCTTGCCGTCCTGCAGGACATAGCCGCAGGCGACCGCGATCGCTACCGAGACCACCATCGCGAGCGTGGCCGACCACGCGCGTGCGCGAGCGAAGGCGAACAGCTGCAGGCCGACCCGCCACATGATGAGGCTCATGATCCACCACATGAGCCAGTACGGGTACACGAGCACGTCGTGGAGCACGAACTTCTCACCGGTCGAGACGGCCCACGTGGTGTAGATCGCCTGGAACACCACATAGGCGATCACGAGGCGCGCGAGTGATCGCATCCCCTTGGCCGTGTGGAGGTCGGGCTTGGACAGGTATCCGGACACCAGAGCGAACGCAGGCATGTGGAATGCGTAGATGAGCAGGTAGGTGGGCTTGAAGGCCCAAACGCGGGTCTCGATGACGTGCCCGAAGACGACCAGTCCGATCAGGATGGCCCGCACGTTGTCGATGTAGGTGTCACGCTGGGTGGCTGTCACGCGCTCACTCGTCTCGAACGACCTCGAGGTCGATACCGTCCCCGCCCCACACACTATAGAGCCCACGATGCCCAAGCATGATTCGCACCATCCCCCAGCGCTTGGTCGATCTCGCGGCGATCGCACCTTTCGGGCGCGCTCACGGGTGCTACACTAGCCGGCACCACTTTTCTGCGTTCCATCGCATAACGGAGGTCTTCTATGCGTATCGCGGTTCTCGGCGGAGGTCCCGGCGGCTACTCCGCAGCATTCGAGGCGGCTCGTCTCGGCGCTCAGGTCACGCTCATCGAGAAGGAGCGTCTGGGCGGCACGTGCTTGAACTGGGGATGCATCCCCACCAAGACCATCCTGCGCTCGGCACACATCGTCGCCGACACGCGCCACGCAGAGAAGTACGGCCTGAAGGCCGCGGTGGCCGAGGTCGACGTCGACGCGTTGCGTGCCCGCAAGGAAGGGGTAGTCGACGAGCTCGTTGGCCAGATCGAAGGCGGCGCCAAGCGCCTCAAGGTCGATGTCGTCTACGGCGAGGGCACGCTGGTGGCCCCCAAGGTCATCGAGGTCGCGACCGCCGAGGGCGCTGTGACGGTCGAGGCTGACGCCGTCATCCTGGCGACCGGCTCGGTGCCGTTCCTGCTCCCCAACATCGATCACACGCTCGACCGTGTCTGGACGAGTGACGAGGCCACCTCGCTCACCGACATCCCCGGCGAGGTCATCATCATCGGCGGAGGCGTCATCGGCCTCGAGTTCGCCGATGCGTACGCCAACTTCGGCTCCACCGTGCACGTGGTCGAGCTCACCCCCAACGTGCTGCCGGGCAACGACAAGCGCGTGCAGCGTGAGGTCCAAAAGGCGCTCGAGGGCCTAGGAATCGTCTTCCATCTGGGCATCGCGGTCGACAAGGTCGAGCAGGTGGGCGAGCGCGTCGTCGCTACCCTCACCGACGGCTCCACGCTTGAGGCCGACGTGGTGCTGTCCGCCCCGGGCCGCCGTCCCAACGGCCTGGGCTTCGGGTTCGCAGAGGCCGGCATCGAGATGGACCGCGCCGCGGTCAAGGTGGACGAGTTCTACCGCACCAACCAGCCGGGCGTCTACGCGATCGGCGACTTGATCGGCGGCATGATGCTCGCGCACGTGGCTGAGGCCGAGGGCGAGTACGCCGCGCGCAACGCGGTCGCCGAGCTCAAGGGCGAGGCGCCCGCGCACTCGGTGAATCTGTCCTGCGTGCCGGCGGCCGTCTACACCGAGCCTGGCATCGGCGTGGTGGGCTCGAGCCGTGACTCCGCCAAGGAGAAGGGCATCGACGCCGTGCAGGTGGTCATGAAGTTCGCCGGCAACGGCAAGGCGCTCGGCGAGGGCCATGCCGACGGCTTCGTGCAGATCGTCGCCGAGAACGGCACGGGTCGCATCGTCGGTTGCCAGATCGTCGGCCCGGGTGCCGCCGAGCTGATCCAGGAGGTCAGCATCCCCATGAGCGCGGGGATGACGGTGGGCCAGGTGGGCCACTCGGTCTTTGGCCACCCCACGTGCTCCGAGGTCATCAAGTTCGCCTGCATCGAGGCGGCCAACAAGACCGGCGGCGCGCACTAGCGACCTCCGTCACAGATCGCAGCCTCGCGGGCGCTCCTTGGGGCGCCCGCGTGCTATTCTGCGCCGCATGAGTTGCGACCACGACATCACTCCGGCGGTTGAGCCGGCTGACGCGAGCTACGCCCACGGCGGTGCCGAGAACACCCGGCGACTGCCCGCGTGGCTCAGGCGCCCCATCGCGCGCACCGGCACCTTCGCCGAGGTCGATGGGCTGCTGGGTGAGCTGAACCTCAACACGGTGTGCCAGAGCGCCAAGTGCCCCAATCGCGGCGAGTGCTTCAGCTCCGGTACCGCGACGTTTCTCATCATGGGCGGCGTGTGCACGCGCAACTGCCGCTTCTGCGCGGTCGAGTCCAGGCCGCCGGCACCGCTCGATCCCGATGAGCCGCGCCGAGTGGCCGAGGCCGCCAAGCGGCTGGGGCTGCGCCACGTGGTCATCACGACCGTGACTCGAGATGACGTCGCGGATGGGGGAGCGGCGCACTTCGTCGCGACCATCGAGGCGGTGCGTGCCGCGCTTCCCGATGCCGCGGTCGAGGTGCTCACGAGCGACTTCGCGGGCAACGAGGACGCGATCGACCTCGTGGCTGCCGCGAGGCCCGACGTCTTCAACCATAACCTCGAGACCGTGCCCAGGCTCTACGCCGAGGTGCGCCCCGAGGCGATCTACGAGCGCAGCCTGCGCGTGCTGCAGCGGGTGCGCGAGACCCAGCCGGACCTGCCCACCAAGTCAGGGCTGATGCTCGGTCTGGGAGAGACGCCGGACGAGGTCCGCGATGTGATGCGCGACCTGCGCGCCCACGGCGTGGAGCTGCTCACGCTGGGCCAGTACCTGCGGCCAAGCAAGGAGCACCTGCCCGTCGTCGAGTTCGTCGAGCCCGAGGTCTTCGCGCAACTGGCGCGCGACGCCTACAAGCTTGGCTTCTCCGCGGTCGCGAGCGCGCCTTTCGTGCGCTCGAGCTATCACGCGGGCGAGCTTGCCGAGCAGAGCTCCGACACGCGTCAGGCGTAGGCTGCCGGCCCCGAGAGCATGGGCGCGCCCGCGCGATCGCGACCGCCCTCCTTCGCCTCGTAGAGCGATCGGTCAGCGGCGGCGATGAGCGTCTCGGCCTCGACGGCGAATCCGCCCGGTGTCCACGCCCCGCCAACGCTCACGGACAGGAACAGCGGCTCGGTACCGGCCATGAGCGGCGCCTCTCGCACGGTGATGTTCACGCGGTCCATCAGCCTAGCAAGCTCAGCCTCGTCGGTCTCGGGCGCGATGACGAGGAACTCGTCGCCGCCAAAGCGACCCACGACATCTGAGGTGCGCACAGCGGACTCGAGCGCCCCCGCGACGGCGCGCAGTGCGTCGTCTCCGGAGGCGTGGCCCAGGGTGTCGTTGATGCGCTTGAAGTTGTCGACGTCGATGAGTGCCACGCTCAACGGCCGGCCGTACCGTGCCGACCACGACAGCCACTGGGCGAGATGCCCAAAGAGACCTCGGCGGTTGTACAGGCCAGTGAGCTGGTCCCGGGTAGCCAGAGAGGCAAGCCTCTGCTGGTCGCGGAAGGTGCGCTTGAGCACCCGGGCGAGGAACGACGCGAGACCGGCCTTGGTGTGGTAGGCCTCGATCGACTCCACGAGGCGCATCACATGGATCTCGTAGGACTTGCGGACCTCGGCCTTGTTGCCCGGCTGCATCAGGTCGGTGAGCTCGCCGAAGGCGGGGTCGAGCATGTAGAACTCCAGGTGGGCGGCGAGGTCGAGCATCTCGTCGATGCTCAGCTCGCGGAAGAACTCCGGGATCGCTTGGTCCACCTCGGCTTCGACTTCTTGGAGGCGCGCAAGGAGCTCGTGCTCATCGGCGATGTCCGGTACGAGCCCTGACTCCCACGCGACCAGCAGGTCCGACCACCAGTCCACGTGGCGACGTTCCTCCTTCGCCATCTGGCTGAAGATGGTCGCCAGCTCGGGGTGCCGGGTCTCGCACTCGGTGGCGAGTCCCCGGTACGTCTCAAAGGCGGTGCGGTCCAGTGAGACGCAGAGCTTGAGGATCTCGCGCATGGTGGCACTCCTTGACGGTGTGGTCGGCCTGATAGGTGTATGCCCGTGGCGGTGCGGTTCGTTGCAGGTCGAGCGTCCCCATAGTGAAGAACCGGCGGCGTGCGGGTACACTCACCTCGGGGTCGTCGGGGGGAGCCGCAAGCCTTCCTGATGGTCTTCTTCATGGATTGTGGGGCGCCCGTCCGCGGGCGCCCCACTCATTTGTGGCGCAGTCGCGCTCCTGCGCGTATGGCGGGATAGAATGGTCGCGACACGCCGTGCGTGACGCATGGTGACCCGCACCCGACCGTGGGGAGGCCGCTCGTGGACAGCATCGACGAGCTGGATATGTACGAGGCCGAGAAACGCCTCGCGCTCTACAACGAATACCGCGACGCCATCCGCGTCTTCACCTACTACGTCGAGACCGAGCTGCGCGCCTACCTGTGCAACGACGTCGACGTCGAGCCGGTGCCCGCGCCGGGTGGCACGTACTTCAAGGTCACCCTGGGCGACACGTGGATCTATGAGGCCGAGCGTCCGCAACGCTTCGTGCCGGAGGTCGTCATCTACGAGGTGGGCCCCGTGCATGTTCAGCGCCTGCGCGGCGACGAGCAGTAGAGGGCGACAGAATCCATGCCAGAGGTCCCCGTGTCGCGTGAGGCCGCCCAAACCCGTGCCCGCGAGCTGAGAAGAGAGATCGAGCATCACGCACGCCTGTACTACGCGTTCGATGCTCCTGAGATCTCGGACTCCGCTTACGACTCGCTGATGCGCGAGCTCGAGGCGATCGAGCACGCATATCCCGATCTGGTCACGAGCGACTCGCCCACGCAACGAGTGGGGGCGGCGCCCAGCGAGGCGTTCGCGTCGGTGACGCACGCGAGCCGCATGTACTCGCTCGACAACGCGATGGACCTCGATGAGCTCGATGCCTGGCTTGGGCGGGTACGCGATGCTGTGGGCGACAGGCCGTGCAGCTTCGTCGCCGAGCTCAAGATCGATGGCTCCTCTATCGCTCTGACCTACGATGACGGCGTGCTCGTGCGCGCGGCGACGCGTGGCGACGGGCGCACAGGCGAGGACGTGACCGCGAACATGCGCGCCGTCCGAGACGTGCCGCTTCGCCTCCGCGAGGAGGCACTCGACAGGGTGCGCCCGGCAAGCTCGCCGGCCCAAGAGTCCCTGTTTGCCGCCGACACCGCACAGCAGACACACTCGTCGGTCGAGGTTCGGGGCGAGGTCTACCTGCCCAAGGCGAGCTTCGAGCGCATCAACGCCGAGCAGGACGCCGCGGGCGCATCGCCGTTCGCGAACCCGCGCAACGCGGCCGCAGGCAGCCTGAGGCAGAAGGACCCTGCCGTCACAGCGAGTCGTGACCTCGCGACGTTCATCTACGCGATCGCTGACCCGCGCGCGTTGGGCCTCACTCGGCAAAGTGAGGCCCTTGCATGGCTCGCCGACGCCGGGTTCCACGTGAACCCTGATGTGGTCACGTGCGCGAGCGGCGAGGAGGTGCGGGCGTACTGCGCGTCGGCGCTCGAGAAGCGCGAGGCGCTGCCCTATGAGATCGACGGCGTCGTGGTCAAGGTGGACGAGTTCGCCATCCAAGACGCCTTGGGGTACACGAGCAAGGCGCCGCGGTGGGCGATCGCGTACAAGTTCCCGCCCGAGGAGAAGACCACCACGCTGATCGACATCCAAGTCAGCGTGGGACGCACCGGCGTACTCACCCCGTTCGCAGTGTTTCAGCCGGTGCTGGTGGCGGGTTCCACCATCCAGAAGGCCACGCTCCACAACGAGGACGAGGTGTTGCGCAAAGGCATCCTCATCGGCGACACGATCATCGTGCGAAAGGCCGGCGACGTCATCCCTGAGGTCGTGGGTGCGGTCGAGGGTCTGCGCGACGGCAACGAGCGGGCGTTCGTGATGCCCGCGGAGTGCCCCAGCTGCGGAAGCCCGGTGTGGCGCGAGGAATCAGAGGTCGCGGTGCGCTGCACCAACATCGCCTGTCCTGCGCAGCAGTGGGCGCGTCTCATCCATTTCGCGAGTCGTGGCGCCATGGACATCGAGGGTCTTGGCGAAGAGATCATCGCACGCCTCACCCACGAGGGACTCGTCCACGATATCGCCGACTTCTACCGCTTGGACGTCGATCGCTTGGCCGCGCTCGACATGGGTCGCGTCAAGCAGGACGGCACGCCGGTCACGCTCGGCTCCGTGGTGGCGGCCAAGATCGTCGCCAACATCGAAGGCTCAAAGACGCGCCCGCTCGCACGGCTTCTGTTTGGATTGGGGATCCGACACGTGGGTTCGACCGTCGCCGAGGCTCTCGCATCGTCGTTCGGCTCGATCGACGCGATCGTGACGGCGACCCATGACGAGTTGGCGGCCACAGACGGGATCGGGCCCAAGATCGCCTCCAGTGTGCGTGTGTTCTTCGACAACCCGGACAACCTCGAGGTCATGTCGAGGCTGAGGGTGGCGGGTGTGTCCATGGCCGATGAGCGCGTGGGCCCCGATCGTCCCCAGACGCTTGCCGGACTCAGCTTCGTGCTCACCGGTGCACTCGAGCGGTTCACGCGTGATGAGGCCGGCGCTTCGCTCAAGGCTTTTGGCGCCAAGGTCTCGGGCAGCGTGAGCAAGAAGACGTCGTTCGTGGTCGCAGGTGAGGCTGCCGGCTCCAAGCTGGACAAGGCGCTTCAGCTTGGCGTGCCGGTGCTGACAGAGGACGATCTCGTTCGCATTCTGGAGACCGGGCTGCCGCCGGCCGACGGGCCAGCTCGTGACTGACCGGGGTGATTCGCTCACCGCTGCACGCTGGAACGTGTCGACGGGGCTCGCCCTCGTCGGCGTCTTCGTGCTTGCGTCCGTCGCGTCGGGGATGGCGGTGGGTGCGGCACGTTCGGCCCACGTGGGCCAGCCGGCGCTGACATGGGTGGTGGGTGGCGCCGTGTGCGGCGTCTACCTGGTGATACTGCTGGTGCTGTGGGCCCTCGCCCGGTACAAGCACCTGTCGATCGCTGAGGCGTACGGCATGCGACCCGCGCCCGCTGCCGAGGTGTTCGGCATCGCGATGGGCGTCGGGCTGCTCGGTCAGATCGTGAGCATCGCGTGGGGGATCACGACCCGGCTGCTGGGACTGAAGTTGCCCGGCTGGGACTCCGACCCGACGAGACTGCTTCCCGCGACTCCGCTGGGTATCAGCCTGCTGGTGGTGGCGACCGTCGTGCTTGCTCCGTTGGCGGAGGAGATGGTCTTCAGGGGCGTGCTGTTCTCGTCGACCGCCCGCGAATGGGGGGCCGTATGGGGCGTGGTGGCCTCGTCGGCCGTGTTCGGGTTGATCCACTTCATTCCACATGCCATTCCGCCGGTGACCGTGTTTGGGATGATGCTCGCGGTGGTGTTCCTTCGCACGCGCTCGCTCTGGGTCGCCATAGCGACGCACGCTGCCTTCAACGCGATCGCGTTGACGCTCGCGTATACCGTGAGGGCGGCTGGTCGCCTGTGAGCGCTTCCTCGGCTCATCTCGCGATATCGCCCGAGAAGTGCGACCGTTGTGGTCGCTGCGTGAGGGCATGTCCGGGCGCGCATCTGAAGGTGGGTGGCGGCTACATCTACGTGGACACCTCGCGATGCACCGGCTGCATGGCGTGCGTCGAGACGTGCGACCGAGGTGCGATAGTGCGCCGCAGCGTGCCCACCCGACCGACCGCCTCCAGTTCGATCTCGAGGGCCGATGTGGCGCGGGTCGTCGTAGGGTCGCGCGCCGAGGCCAAGGCGCTGCGAAAGGCCGCCGCCAACGCCGACAAGCACAAGGCGGCCACCGCCAAGACGGTGAAGAAGGCGGCAGCGCGCGGCGCGTCGGTCAAGCAGGACACAGGGGCGCCAAGCGCGGGCGGTGTGTGGACGCTCGCCGATGCGGGTGCGCTGGTTGCTGTGCTGTTCGCGTGCCTGGTGCTACGCGGCGCCATCTTGGGGTCTCAAGCCGTCGAGGTGATGCCGGCCAGCGCCCAGCTGACGGTGCGGGCTCTCGTCACGGGTCTGTACTACGCCGCTCAGTTGGGCGTCCTGACATTCTTGGCCCACCGACGCGACCTCAAGCTCGCCGACGCTGTGGGGCTGCGTGCCCCGTCGCGCGGGTGGGGGCACGGGGTCACCACCGCAGGTCTCGTGGTCGCTCTGGTCATCGCGACCCGGCTCGCGTCGGCGGCCTGGGGTGCATTCGCCCGGGTGATCGGCTGGGTGCCCGTCAGTACCGAAGACCTGACCGCGCTGTTCGGCCTGGGGGGAGTGGGGCTGCTTCTCACCGTGTTGATGGTCGTGATCCTCGGCCCCTTTGCCGAGGAGGTGGTGTTTCGCGGCGTGGTCATGCGTGCAATGAGGACCCGCCTTGGCATCTGGCCGTCGATAGTGGGCTCATCGGCGGTGTTTGCGCTCTTTCACGGCAACGCCTGGGTGTTCGTGCCCACGTTCGTTCTGGGCGTGGCCTGCGGGTGGCTCGTGACCGAGCGTGACTCTCTGTGGCCCGCGGTGGCGCTGCACGCGAGCTACAACCTTCTGGTGGTGGCTGCGGCCTACTGGGTCGGCCACTAGAAGGGGTATTTGCGGCCTTTCGGCGCATCGATTTCGCCCTTATCCGATGAGCGGGGCACTTCTACGGGTAAACGGTGGGAGTGTGGCAGTTCGAGTGGATGAGTGGTCGGACGTGATGCGCCGCACTCCCTAGAATGTCACACAAGGGGCGGAGACCGTTCAGGGCGAACGGTCTGCCGCTGCTTTTGTGTAGTTGAAGCCATGGGCGGTGCGGATCTGTCCGCACGATCGGGGAGCAAACATATGTCGCGTGGGACGTGGGGTGGGGTCCGCAAGGGCGCATCGAGTGCTGCCGCGAGGGGGCTTGACGCGTTGAGGCGCCGTCCGTGGCTGTCTGCCGTGGCGGCGCTCGCCGTGGCGGTTGCCGTGGTGGGCGTGACGCTGAGCGCCCAGGCGTTCGTGCGGGCCAACGTGCGCATCGACGGGTTCTTCACCGACTGGGAGACCGCACTCGCGGACCGTAGCAACATCCTCTATGACGCTGCCGGCACCAACGATCTGGACGCGGTCAGCGACGTACAGCGAAACCTCACCCGTGTCGCCTACACCTATGACAACCAGAGCGTCTACTTCCTCATCAGGACGGCGGACGTCTTCAAGACCCCCACGACCGGGTTGGTGCTGATCGATACCGGCGGTGACAACCGCATGGGCGCCACCGACATGGTTGCCTTCTACGACTTCGGCCAGTTCCCCAACGGCGCCACCTATCAGCTCTCGCAGACGGCGTACATGAAGTACTACGTCCCTTCAGGAGGAGCGGGTACCACCGATCCGATCGAGGGCGACGGTGGTATCGCCGGCAACTCGACGCGTGCTGCGCTCGGTGACTCAGCGAGCGGTCAGAACTACGTGACCGACCCGGCGAACGGCACGGACATCAAGTACACGATCGCTTCTCCGGACACGAGTGTCGATAACACGTCCACGTATCGATGCATGGGCGCCCAGGGCTCACGGCTCTCCGGCGGCAAGCCGGTCTACATGGAGATGCGCGTCGACTGGTCGGCGCTGCGCGTCCCTCCGGGGACTCCGCTGAACTTCCATTTCGCCGTGACCAACCCCTCCAACGGTATCCCGCAGGCGTTCGACAACGCGCAGAGTGGCACGCTCGGATTCACCTCGCTCGACATCACCCCGACCGTGCAGACGGGAGCCAAGCCGAGCAGTGTGGTGACCATCACCCACACCATCACGCAGACCGCGAACGTGACAGACACGGTCAACTTCTCCGGCTACACCATCAACGGATGGCCGGTGACAACGTACAACTCGGCGGGTGTTGCAACGAGCACGGTCGTGCTGCGAGGCAACGAGTCGACCACCGTCGCCTATGCCGTCACGGTTCCGGGCACAGCGACTGCCGGTGTTGCCGAGAACCTGTACGCGACGGTGCGCTCCTCGTTCAAGAGCACGGTCACCGATACGGTGGTCGACGAGATCTATCCGGGTGACTTCGTCATCCTCCCGGACAACGAGAGCACGGTTGCGACGTCTTCCTACGTGGACTACCGCCATGTGGTCGCCAACTTCACGACATCCAC
>CAYOHY010000014.1:38618-43184 GCA_964403885.1 uncultured Eubacteriales bacterium | reverse complement strand
ACGAACACGAGAAGCAGGATGGGCAGCAGCGAGCTGACGAGCGTGATCCAGATCGGCGGACCCGACGTGTCGATCTCAAAGGCGATGTTCGTGCGCTGGGCGAACTCGGTGAAGGAGTCGCCCCCGGCCCACGTGCTCGTGTAGGCCGCGGGGTCCTTCTCGGCCTTCTTGTCGGCCTCGGTGGCCCAGTAGTCGCCCTTCACAGAGCCGTTCTGCGTCGCATAGGTGGCGGTCTTGATGAGACCGTCTTCTGCGGCGGTGATGAACTGGCTCGTGGTGAGCTCGGTTGGCGCGTTGGGGGTCTTGCCCATCTGGCTCATGACGAACCAGACGAGGACGCCCAACACCACAAGGTAGATGATGACCGTGCGGAAGTTCTTGTTCACCGTGGCGGTCTCCTTGACCGGGGCGCTCTTCGCGCCGTTAGTCTGCGTACACCTCGGGCTTCAGTACCCCGATGTAGGGCAAGTTGCGGTACTTCTCGGCGAAGTCGAGGCCGTACCCGATCACGAACTCATCGGGGACATCGAATCCAACGTACTTACAGTCGATAGGTACCCGCTGCTTGCCCTGCTTGCTCAGCAAAGTCACGACTTCGAGCGAACGAGGCTTGCGCGACGCGAGGTTCTTGAGCAGGTACTTGAGAGTCAGACCCGTGTCGAGGATGTCCTCGACCACGAGCACGTTGCGATCTTGGATCGTCTCATCGAGGTCCTTGATGATGCGCACGACGCCGGAGGACTTGGTGGATGAGCCGTAGCTCGACACCGCCATGAAGTCCAGCTCCACCGGCGAGCTGATGGTGCGCGAAAGGTCCGCGACGAAGAGTGCGGCTCCGCGAAGCACCGCCACGAGAAGGACCGACTCGTCCCCATAGGTCTCGCTGATCTCGGCGCCCAGCTCGCGGATGCGCTGCTGGATCTGCTCCTCGGTGATGATCACATGGGATACGTCAGGGTGGATGGCGTCCATCGGTTCTCTCGCCCGCTCCGTTTCGGTTCTCGGGCCGCCTAGCGGCCGTGGTCGTGGCCGGGCTCCCACGTGAGGCGAACCGCGTTCGCGGTGCGCTCGGTCACCCGGTAGTCGTCACTCATCCGTACGCCTGCGAGCCACACGATGCGGTCACCGTCTCTGACGACCGGCGTCGCCGCTCGCAAACGCTTGGGGATCTTGGCGTCGATGAGCATGTCCGACAGCTTGCGCGTGCCCTCCATGCCCAGCGGTCGCATCCGCTCCCCCTCACGGCACGAATCCACCGTGAGCTCCCCGCGCACGCGCGCGACATCGATGACCGCCGAGAACGAATCGACCGCGCGATCCGCGGAGTCGGTGTTCTCGGCAACGATGACGCCTGCGCGTCCGAGGTCGGCGCTTCCGGGTAGCGAGAGCAAGGTGGGTGCCACGCGCGGATCCTCGGCGTGCGTACACGAGATGACCATACTACCGTACTCTGACACCGCCCTGAGCCCGAAGGGCAGGTCGCGCGCGAAGGACGGGTCTCCCAGCCCGGCGACGATCGCCTCGATGTGCTCGGACTCGATGCGCGAGGCATCCGGAAACGCCTTGATGATCGCCGAGCGGACGGTACGGCGCTTCATCGTCCGATCGAGCGTGCCCATGAAGTCCGCGTTGAGCGTCACCCTCTCGCCGGGCACGGATTCACCGAAGTCGCGCGCGAACGCGTCGGCCATGCCGCTCAGTAGCGCGTCATCGTCGCCGACGAGTCGCATCGTGCGCTCCACCGCCGAGCGGACCGACGGGTTGAGGCGCTCGACGACGGGCATCAGCTCGTTGCGGATGAGAGCACGCGTGCGCGACACGTCCCCGTTGCTCGAGTCCTCACGCCACTCGTGCCCGGCCTCGCTCAGCCACGCGCGGATCTCGCTGCGGTCGCACCCGGCCAGGGGCCGGACGATGCGGCCGCGCACGGGCGCGAGAGCATCGAGTGCGCCGGTGCCGGAGCCGGTGGCGACGCGCAGGAAGAACGTCTCGACCCGGTCGTCGCGTGAGTGGCCCACGGCGATGCGGCCCCTCGACGGGCGCTCGCCCAGCTCTGCGCACCAGGCGTCGAGCTCCTCCTCGGCGAACCGGTAACGAAGCCTGCGCCCGGCGTCTTCGAGGTTGAGACGCTGGTCAGCCGCGTAGGCCGCGACGTCGTAGCGAACCACGCGACACTCGACGCCGAGACGAGCGCACAGGTCTTCGACGAACGCCTGGTCCGCAGTGGACTCCGGTCCGCGCAGCAGGTGGTTCACGTGGAGCGCGCGTACGCGGACAGGCCCCAGCTCGCCGCTCGCCAACAGGTGCAACAGGGCCACCGAGTCGCCGCCGCCGCTGACCATCGCGACGACGGGCGCGTCGTCCGGGAACATCGAATGCTCACGCGCGGTGGCGCGAGCGGTGTGAGCAAGTGAAGTCATGGGGCAAGCGTACCCGAACCCGGGGGCGTCTAGCCGAGCCAGCTCTCCCGCTCGGCGATCTCGACGACCCAGCGGGCGGTGCGCCCCACGAGCATGGTGCAGTGCGCCCAGCGCTCGGGGAGGTGCATGCCGCCGATGCGCTGCACGACCTCGTCGCAGCTCTCGGCGTCCTGGTCCTCTATCCAGCGCGTGCGCAGTTCCTCGGCGGCGTAGTAGGAGGGCTCCCAGGGGTCGCTCGGCGCGTCTCGGCCGGAGAGCATCCCGCAGGCCATGACGCCGCCGGCGAGCGCTCCGCAGATGCAGCGGGACCCGCCGAGGCCCTCGCAGAAGCCGGATGCGAGACGCATCGCCTCGGGGGGCAGCGGATTGGCCACGAGCTCGTTCACCGCGCGGACCACCGATTCGCCGCAGTGGAATCCCTGCTCGTAGTAGGTCGAGGCGCGAAGCTCAGCGTCATCGGCCCGAGAGAGCGCGGCAACGGCGCGCAGCGGGCGCGGCGCTTCACCAGGATTCGAGCACTTCGCGAGTGGCATGGGACGGCTCCGTGGTAGAGCAATCATCATTACTGATGCAATGTATCACCGATTGCCCTGATTCGTCACGGCGGGGCGTGATGCGGCGGTGCGTCCCACCACCTTGCCGGCGGCCGCCAGAAGCCCGTCGAGCACCAGCGCGAGACCTGCGGCGAGCAGTCCGCCCTGCAGTGTCACCGCGGGATCCGAGTTCGCAAGCCCGCTGATGATGGGAGCACCCAGACCCCCGGCGCCCACGGTCGCGCCGATGGTCGCCGTCGCGACCCCCACCACCACCGAGATCCTCACGCCGGCGATGATGACCGGGGCAGCGACGGGCAGCTCGGCGCGCCACAACACCTGCCGGGGCGACAGCCCCATGGCTCGAGCGGACTCGGTGATCTCATCGGGCACCGCCTCGATACCGCCGATGGTGTTTTGCAGTACGGGCAAGATGCCGTAGAGGGTGAGCGCGAACACCGTGGGCTTGAAGCCGAAGCCGAGAAGCGGCACCGAGAGCGTGAGCACGGCGATGGGCGGAAACGTCTGCCCAAAGGCGGCGAGGTCAGACACGACGTCGTAGAAGTCATCGCCGGCCGGGCGCGTCACGAACACCGCCAAAGTGACACCCACCACCGCCGAGAAGACCCCGGCGACCAGCACCATCGCCAGGTGCTGAGCGATCAGCTCGAGCATGCTGGAGCGTGCGTAGATCAGCCTGGTCTCCTCCGGGAACAGTGCGCCAAGCACCGTCTCCCACAGCAGTGGCATCGAGGCGACGGCGAGATACGCGAGCGCGGCCGTGCCCGGCACCAGGAAGGCACTCAGGATGCGACGTCCCCTGCTCACGCGACCGGCTTCCGGAAGTGCGACATGAGCCCGTCGAGTGAGACGCTCCCCACGATCAGCCCTTGGTCATCGATGACCGCAGCACGGTCCTCCCCAGCCTCAAGCATCCGTGCGAGCGCCTCGCGCAGGTTCGCGCTGCTCGACACCCGCGGCACGATCGACGCCGGGCCCGTGGTCGACTCGACGATCGAGGACACGCTCACGAGCGACAGTCGCTTGAGCGACTTCTCGGAACCCACGAACTCGGCCACGAAGTCGTTCACGGGGTATGCGAGCACGCGCTCAGGCGTGTCGCACTGCACCAGCATGCCGTCGCGCATGATCGCGATACGGTCGCCCAGGCGCGTGGCCTCGTCGATGTCGTGGGTCACGAACACGACCGTCTTGCGCAACCGAGCCTGGATCGCGAGGAACTCACGCTGCAGCCGATCCCGTGTGAGCGGGTCCACGGCGCCGAAGGGCTCGTCCATGAGCAGGACCGGCGGGTCGGCGGCGAGCGCACGTGCCACGCCCACGCGCTGGGCCTCGCCACCGGACAGCTCGTCCGGGTAGGCCGAGCCGTACCGCTCGGGATCGAGGCCCACCAGCTCGAGCAGCTCGCGCACGCGTGTGGCGATACGGGGCTTGTCCCAGCCGAGAAGCCACGGCACCGTGCCGACGTTCTCGGTGACGGTCCAGTGCGGGAACAGGCCGACACCCTGGATCGCGTAGCCGATCCCTCGCCGCAGCTGCTCGGGCGCCATCCCCAACACGTCGACCCCGTCGAGCTCGATACTGCCCGAGTC